>JBDHHP010000007.1:0-61858 GCA_039589275.1 Gemmatimonadota bacterium
CGCCAGCCTTGCACCGTTCTTTCGGACAGTCAATCGCAGGTTCACTCAGACAATCGTGTCTTACAGTCCCTTGAGCGAGCTTGCCGACGTCCAGGTGCCGGTGCTGATAGTCCAAGGTGCCACGGACTTCCAGACTAGTGTGACGGATTCGCAGCTATTGAGTCAGGCCAAGCCAGACGCACGTTTGGTGGTGATCTCCGATGCCAATCACGTCTTCAAACGCTCTTCTGATCTGAGCCGCGGGTCACAGACCAGAGCGTACATAGACCCCACTTTGCCCGTAGTAGCCGAAGTTGTGGAAGCAATTGCGGAGTGGATTGGCGAGCTTCCATGAGCAGTAGCTGCGACCAATGAACCCCGCCGTCCGGCTGCTTGCCGTAGCTGGCCCTCCGTTCATCGACAGCGATTCCATTGTCGATGCGTGCCTAGCTGCCGAAGCGGGTGGAGTCACTGCCGTCCAAGTCAGGTTGAAGGATCAACCCGCATCTACAATCCAGCGCAGCACGGAACGACTGGTGAAAGAGCTGTCGATTCCGGTTTATGTGAACGACCGGGCCGATGTGGCCCTGGTAGCCGGGGCACACGGCGTCCATGTGGGTGCGGATGACATATCGCCTGTGGCCGTTCGCAGGCTGGCGCCACGCCCGTTTCTCATTGGAGTGTCCGTGGGCGACAGGAGAGAGGCTGCCGTGGCGTTAGGCGCGGACGTGGATTATTGGAGCATTGGCTCGATCTTCGCCACGGGAAGTAAGGCCGACGCTGGATCGCCTGTTGGCACTGTAGGATTCAGGGGTCTGGCGAGGCTGGCGCCGGCTGGAATTCCCGTGATAGGCATCGGTGGTATCGACGCATCAAACGCCGCCGAGGTGTTTGGCAGCGGGGCACAGGGAATTGCAGTGATCGGCGCAATCTTCGGAGCGGGCAACTTCGAGAAGGCAGCAAGGCGACTGCGTGACATCGTCGACCAGGCTAGCGAATCCCCAACTCGACCTCCAGGCGGCGCACCTCTCTGACTGCGTTGAGGTGCTCAGCATGAGTCCTGGTAAAGACATGCTTACCGTCGGGGCGCGCTACGAAAAAGAGAAACCCGGTCGTGATAGGATGGAGTGCTGCCTCAATGCTGGCTGCAGACGGCTGACCTATCGGTCCCGGTGGTAGGCCATCAATCAGATATGTGTTGTAAGGAGAGGGGGTCTGATAATCCCTCTGGTAAAGGCGGCGTCGCCGCCCCAAGGCGTAGATGACAGTTGGGTCGGCCTGCAGTCGCATACCACGGTCCAGCCTGTTGTGGTACACCGATGACACATATTCTCTGTCCGGCGCGTACCGGACCTCGCCTTCGATGATCGAAGCCAACGTCACTAGCTGATGCCGCGTCCATCCCAAGTCTGACAGAGTGGAATCCCACCCCGGTTTCCAGCGGCGAGCGAACTCCTCCACCATATGGACTACGACCTCTTGAGCAGTAACGCCGATGCGCACGTGGTAGGTGCTGGGATACAGATATCCTTCGAGTGTTGGAGCAGCGATCCCAAGTCGAGCGAGGACTGCGGTATCGCGTGCCGCCAACAGGAAGCTATCGGCGGAGACCCCAACTTGCTCCTGGATTCGATCGGCCACCTCTAGTAAGGCGAGGCCCTCAGGAACGACCATGGATTGGAGTGCTTCGCGGCCGGACACGAGGGTTTCGAGCACAGCGCGCATGGGCATACCGGACGGAAAGTCGTAGGTGCCCGCCTGAATGCCACGCTGTCGACCACTCACCCGAGCATACAGCTTGAAGCGCCTTGACGATTTGACAACACCGCGTTGTTCCAGCGTATCGGCGACGGCGGTCAAAGTTGCCCCGCGGGGGATTGTGATGCGGACTGTGTCGATCTGAAGATCATCCGATCCGCACGCGGCCATTGCTGCCAGTGTCGCCCCAATGACTACGGAGCGGAGTCTCATGATCGACTGTCCAAGTAACCCTGCAGCAGCACGGTCGCTGCCAGTTGATCGATCTCGCCTTTCCGACCTCGAGTAGTCCCGCCCAATTCCCTAATGGCAGAGTGAACCCTGGCCGTGCTCATTCTCTCGTCCCAGAACGCGACCGGCAGTCCGGTCTTTTGCTCGATCAGTGCGCCGACGACACGGACCCGGGCTGCCCTGGTGTCCTCGGTGCCGTCCGGTGCGACTGGTAGCCCTAGCAGAACGCCAACCGGTTGCTGCTCGTCCACATAGGATCTCAGGTGGCGGATCGGAAATCTCTTCCCAGCACGCACGGTTAGCGTGCCCAGCGGCTGGGCTAGAGTCTGCGATGGGTCGGAGACAGCAAGACCGATACGCTTCTCGCCAGGGTCGATAGCGAGTATGCGCCCGGTGGACGGCAGTGGAGTCCTGTCAGTCACATCCTCGGCTGATTGTTGTGCCGCTTGGGTTTTCCTCGGTTCAATCACCCTTGCTGCATCGTGGCGAAGAACTCCTCGTTCTTCTTGGTGCGCTTCATCCTCTCTAGCAGGAACTCTATGGCCTCAACGGTTGGCATGTCTGCGAGGAAATTCCGCAGCAGATAGGTCTTATTGAGCTCATCTGGGTCCAGTAGTAACTCTTCTTTGCGGGTCGAGCTTCTCTGAACGTCAATTGCGGGATATACACGCCGATCCGCAATGCGACGATCCAGGACCAACTCCATGTTGCCCGTGCCCTTGAACTCCTCGAAAATCACCTCGTCCATGCGGCTACCCGTTTCGATCAGTGCGGTAGCAATGATCGTGAGCGATCCGCCCTTGTCGATGTTCCGCGCTGCACCGAAAAACCGTTTCGGCTTCTGTAGCGCGTTCGCGTCCACACCGCCGGATAGGATCTTGCCAGAGTGCGGAATCACCACGTTGTGTGCCCGTGCCAATCGCGTTATCGAATCGAGCAAGATGATGACATCTCTGCCGTGCTCCACTAACCGTTTGGCCTTCTCGAGCACCATGTCCGCAACCTGGACATGCCGATCCGCTGGCTCGTCAAATGTGGAGGAAATGACCTCGGCTTCGACGTGCTCCTCCATATCTGTGACCTCTTCAGGACGTTCGTCAATGAGGAGGACTATGAGGGTAGCGTCGGGTTGGTTCTCGGTGATCGAGTTCGCGAGCTTCTGCAGCAAGATGGTCTTGCCGGCCTTGGGCGGCGAAACGATCAAGCCCCGCTGACCACACCCGATCGGGGCAAGAATGTCCACGACTCGCATGGCCAAGTCGCCATCCTTGCGTTCCAGGGGGATTCGCCGTTCCGGATACCGTGGTCTGAGGTTGTCGAATCCAATTCGATGCTTGGCCTTCTCGGGCTCGTCGAAGTTGACCTTCTCCACCTTGAGCAGCGCAAGGTAGCGCTCGCCATCTTTGGGCGGTCGAACCTGTCCCAAGATCGTGTCGCCAGTGCGTAGGTCAAACCGTTTGATCTGGCTGGGGCTGACATAGATATCGTCGGGGCCGTAGAGGTAATTCCAATCCTGACTGCGCAGAAACCCGTAGCCTTCCGGCAGGATTTCCAGTACTCCTTCGCCTCTTAACACCGTATCGGAATCCAGCAGCGACTGCTCGATTCGAAAGATGAGATCCTGCTTGCGGAGGCCAGAGTAGTTGGTGATGTTCAACTCTTCGGCCATCGCGTGCAGCTCTGAGACCGATTTCTTCTTCAGTTCGGCGATGTCCACTGGGACGGGACTCCATTGTTTGGGGGGATCATTACTGCGGTCAACCGTAATCACCTAGCCACACGGCATTGCCGAGGGCGCATCGAACGTCGGATTGCGTGTCGGGGATATCTGGATGTGAAACCACGTTATCATATCCCCGATTTCTGGAGCCGTCAAGAGGCTTGATGACGCAGCTGAGTCATTTCCTGTCAGTTTGGAGGACGGTCGTGGTCCGCGACCGGGAGATCATCGATGCCACGGTGAGGCCGGAACATCGTGGACCTTCGTCCGAGCTGACAGCGGCACTCCGAAACTGGTCGGGAACTCACTACTGGTCGCCGGAGGACGGAGAGGGGCGACTCGTCTTGATTCGCAGTCTCGCCGCCCAAAAAGAGCGATGGTGGTTCCACCTGGCGCTGTTTCTGCTGTCGTTCTTCACCGTCTGGATGGGTGGCGCGCTGCTGTCCGGCGCCGATGTGGCGGTGACACTACCACTGATGGGTAGAGAGGCCCTCGCCGGTTGGATAGGGCAACTGAAGGCAGGAACGGGTCTCGACTTCGCAGTTGCGCTGATGGGGATACTCCTAGCTCATGAGATGGGTCACTACGTACTCGCTCGCCGCTACACGATCAATGCGTCGCCGCCCTTCTTTCTTCCAGCGCCGCCGTGGCTCAACTTCATCGGCACCTTTGGTGCTTTTATTCGCCTGCGCAGTCCAGTGGTAGATCGGCGACAGTTGCTGGATGTGGGAGCCGCGGGTCCGTGGGCTGGTTTCGCAGTAGCCCTCGCCGCACTTTTGGTCGGCCTGTCACAGTCCGAGGTGATGACCGAAGTTGGCCCCTCGCCGCTGGCGGTGATGTTCGGTGACGCCACGGTCTACCTTGGAGACTCACTGATAACGAGATGGGCTAGAGGTTGGCTCGTAGGAGAGGGCACTGTTGCGCTGTCACCACTAGCTCAGGCCGGCTGGTTTGGGGTGCTGGTGACGATGTTGAACCTCATGCCGCTAGGCCAGCTGGACGGGGGTCATGTGCTGTATGCTCTGGTTCGGGACCGCCAGAGATTCATAGGAATGGCGGCATGGGTGTCTCTCCTGATATTAGGCAGGGAGTTCTGGGGTTGGTGGTTTTGGGCCGGGTTCACTTTGCTGTTGGGGGGTGGGCGCATCGCGCACCCCACTGTGCTGGATCGCCACCGCCCACTTCCTGCAAGTCGACACCTCTTGGGGTGGGCGACGGTGGTGTTATTGGTTGTGACCTTCACGCCGAGACCCTTCGTCTGGTAGCAGCCGCGTTTATCCTATTCGAGCAGTTGTTCTTCTGTTTCTACCACCGATAATGTCGCGCTGGAGCCCTTACGCGAGTAAACGCTCACTATTGCGTAAGTAATGGATTTTTTTATATTTGCGCAAACCAACGGGGTGATAGATGCAGGCAAATCCGCTCCGGTACGGCGCCACCGACCCTACCGAACCGGTTGTGCACGACCTCACACCATTGCGGTACGGGAGCGACGAAATCCCTCTCAGGCTCCAAGTGAGGCGTGCCGAAGATGGCACCTGGCGTGCGAAACTGGTTTTCGGCTCCGATGAAATCGGAGCCGCTCCTGCAACAGCTGAGATATTCTGCGCGGAGACGGAGAACGACCTGTGGCAGTCGGTCCGCGATCTCAGAGACCATCATTTTCGGGATCTCTACAGGTCGATTGCCGAATGACCGAAGGTCAAAACGAGCAAATCCGCCAATTGCGGCATGACTTGGCGAATCCGCTTTCCGCAATCCTGGCAGAGGCACAGCTCTTGCTCCTGAACGAGAGTCAGTACGACGAGGAAACCCGAACTTCACTGCGGGAGATAGAGGCCCTGGCCCGCAAGATGCGGGATATGCTACAGGCCGAATAGTACTATCTCGAAACTGACGCGCTTTTGAGGGCGCCCCGTGGTATCACATCTCGGGGCGCTTGTTCATGTCCGTCTTGACGGCGCTGTACCCCGAGAGCAAGTTGGGTTTCCCACTGGACCACCGGTTGGTGGTCCCGCGGATTCGTTCCATAGGCCTGCATTCCGGAGCTGCAATATGGGTGATGTATCGACCCGCCTCATCTTCCGATTTCAGTCGAGCGGCCTCCTGACGGTATTAGCCGGTGCTGTCGCGGTAGCGTGCAGTGCGGGGCGACTGTCAGAGGTGTCTCCTAACGAGATCCCAGCGTTGGAACAGCGGCTCGCTGAGAATCCGGAAGACGCGTCAACGCTGCTGCGATACGCCGCTGCTCTCTACGCTGCTGAACGATGTGACACCGCTGTGGCAGTAGCCCGCAACGGCATGGCTCGCCGTCCCGGCAATCCGCTCGGACCATTAGTTGTCGGGCAGTGTCTCGAGCGATCTGGCGACTATGACCAGGCGATAACGTTGTACCGGTCGTACATGGCGGAGCATGGAGACGAGAGAGGCGCAGCCGCTGTGGGTGGGCGCGAGCTTCTCGCCGTTCGCTCTAAGGCCACTGAGGACGCTCGGTCCGCGCTGCAACGGGAGAGTGAACTGGCTCAGGTGGCTGGCGATCCCAACGTGGTGGCCGTGCTGCCGGTAGAAATAGCCGGGGACACAATGTACCAGCCGCTGGCGCGCGGATTGGCGCAGATCCTAATCTCAGATCTGGCGCTGCTACAGCGGTTCAGAATGGTCGAGCGGTTGCAGATCGGGGCGGTGATGGATGAGCTGCAACTCGCACAGACCGATCGCGTCGATCCGGCAACGGCATCCCGAGTGGGGCGGTTGGTTCAGGCAGGTCGGTTGGTGCAGGGACTTGCTGCAATCCCGCCTGAGGGCGAAACGCGACTACAGGCGTCCGTGGTGATGGCTAACGGAGAGGTGACAAGCTCTGAAACGGTCGACGGGCGGCTGCGTGACTTGATGCAGATGGAGAAGGAACTTGTGATAGCGATCTCGGCGCAACTCGGGTACCTGTTGTCGGAAGCCGAGAGGCAGCTGATTCTAGAGAACGGAACGCAAAGCCTGATGGCGTTTCTGGCCTACTCTAGGGGCCTGCTGGAAGAGGAACGTGGCAACTACCAAGCGGCCTCACAGCATTTCGCAGATGCAGTGAGAGAAGACCCTGGTTTCGATATGGCACGGGATCATTATGAAGCCAGTGCGATGGCACCTACTCTTGAAACGGCGCCAGCAACTGCGGTCACTGTGACTGCATATGAGGCACCGCCTCCGCCGGACCCGGTGGTGGGCGGGATTCCCATTGATGCGGCCACAACGGCCATGGGCGCGTCGGAACTGGATGTTGCATCCACCCACTCGGAGCAAGTTCAGGTAGCGGATCAGACCCAGACAACGACGCACGCAACCAACACAACACAATCCTCTCCCCCAGCGACCGTGGTCAACAAGGGTGACACACCGGTCACCATTGGCACCGTTCGCATCATCTTCAGACTGCCATGAAACGCCCGGCGATAGTAGTATCGGTTTTGCTGTTGCTCCCTGCTGTGGTGCAGGCTCAGGGGCAGGTTTCAGCTAGCGTCCACACGGCCTTCTTCGCCGAAAGCTACAAGTTCCAACAGGGATTTCCGTACGAGCGATTGACAGAATTCACAGTGCCGGTCGGATTGAGCTTCAGGTTCGGCAGTAGAACGCAGCTCGCCATATCGACTGGTTGGGCGAACGTGGACCTAAAGGCGCAAGGCGGCGCGCTGCAGGACCAGACTCTATCAGGGGTGATCGATACCGAGACGCGGCTGACCGTCAACGTAATACCGAGTCGACTGTCGTTCATCGCGGGAGGAGTCATCCCCACCGGTATGAAGACCGTGGGTGAGTCTGAGGTGGTGGCACTCGGCGCCATTGCAAGCGACATAATAGGACTCACGACCAACGAACTGGGCAACGGCGGCAGTGTAGGGATGGGTTTCGTCGGTGCACTACCCGTGGGTCGCTACGCTCTGGGTTATGGAGCCACCGCTAGGACCGCGTTCTCGTACCAACCTGTGTCAGGCGACGCTGGCGAACTGAAGCCCGGCAACGAGGCGCGGTTCCGCCTTGGCTTTGAGGGACCGGTGGGGCCCAGGTCATACCTGCGACTCGCTAGCATATATGCACTGCGGCAGAAGGATGACTTCGGAGGTCAGACCCAAGACGGGGTTGGCGATCGAATCGTTGGCTATCTATCAATAAACCAGGGTATTGGATCGTCCTCCTTTACTCTATATGGCTTTGATGTTTACCGCAGCGGGCCTCGACTGGAGCCAAGCCTTGTGGGCTCGCAGGCGCTGCCCAAGGGTAACCTCGTGGCGGCTGGCTTTCGGTGGGAGTTCCCGGTTGGGCGGCAAGCAGCGTTTGCTCCGCGAGCCGAGCTTCGTCACTCGGATCAGGCCCTGCTGGACGATCCCGGTGGGTCTGTCAAGAAGGCAGGTCGATCCTTGCGAGGCGGTGCGGATTTCCGGCTCCAATCAAGCAATCGGTTTTCGCTCGTGCTTCAGGCCGACGGCATCACAGGTTTCACAGTGCTGCAGGGCACTCAGTACGATTTGAATGGAGTCCGAGTCAGTTTGCACGGAGAATGGAGGCCCTAAGGAGAACAGCGGTGTGAGGTGACCGATGGGCGGTAAAGTTCCGCTGTAGTCCGGGAGTCCCGTGGGGAACCTCCCGGACTCTCTTTGTGGTATTGTATCTTAGATCTGTTCGTACTGCCGACGGCTGAATGCTTAACGCTGACGAGAATGGACAACAGACCCAATCGCCCTACTCACCCTAGTATTCCTCCCGAAGCTTGGGCACCAGCCCGGCGGTTGGCGCAGACCGTTCGGGGCTCGATAGACCGGTTCCTGCACATCGAGGCTGCCGGCGGGGTGGTGTTGCTCGCTGCGGCCGCATTGGCGCTCATCTGGGCGAATTCGCCGTGGGGTGAGAGCTATGAACGTCTGTGGCACACTCCCGTCTCATTGGGCATAGGATCATGGCGGGTTGAGCACTCGCTCCATTTCTGGATCAACGACCTGCTCATGACGGTGTTCTTCCTCGTTGTGGGGCTCGAAATCAAACGGGAGCTCGTCGAAGGAGCTCTTTCAGATATCAAGCGTGCAGTTCTCCCGATTGCTGCAGCAGTGGGCGGGATGTTGGTGCCTGCACTAATCTACTTCTCGCTCAACACGGAGGCTCCCGCGAGCGAAGGTTGGGGTGTGCCAATGGCCACCGACATTGCGTTTGCGGTTGGTGTGTTGACGCTGCTTGGCAAGATGGTGCCTGTCACCTTACGCGTTCTGTTGCTTGCCGTGGCAATCATAGACGACATCGGCGCCATTCTCGTAATCGCGGTCTTCTACTCGAGCGGCATTTCCTTGGACGGTTTGCTGATAGCGGGTGGCGGAATCGCCCTGCTATTCCTCATGTTGAAGATCGGGGTGAGACCTAGCTTCGTGTATGTTATTCCGCTCTTTTTCATGTGGGCTGGAATGCTCAGGACGGGGATACATCCGACGATTGCGGGTGTGATCGCCGGCCTTGCTGCACCCGTGAAGCCCTGGTTCGGAAAAGAAGGATTCGTGCAAACCGCTCGGGAAGTGATCGACGAGTTTCAAGATCGCATCACGCGGGAACACCGCGACCACGAACTGTTCGAACCGCTTTCCCGCTTGGCCACGGCTCGCAGAGAGGCGCTCTCCCCAGCTCTCAGAGCAGAGGTAGCTCTCCACCCATGGGTGGCGTTTGGGGTAATGCCGTTGTTTGCACTGGCAAATGCTGGTGTGCACATAGGAGGAATTGACCTCACTGCCCCGAGTCACACGTCGGTACTTGCCGGTGTCATCTTAGGTTTGACCATCGGCAAGCCGCTCGGGATCATGTTGCTCAGCTGGCTCGCTGTCCGATTGGGTTTGTGTTCGCTGCCTGACGGTGTTGGCTGGTCAGGGATCATGGTGTTGGGGTGTATTGCGGGGATCGGTTTCACCATGGCGATCTTCATCGCAGAACTGGCGTTTGCAGACCCGGCTATACTTGGCATTGCCAAGCTGGGCGTGCTACTAGCAACGGCCGCAGCGACTGGGCTCGGCTTGATGCTGGGGCGCGTTACGCTGCCGCGCGAACGGTTGGATGAGCTGGAAGGTGTCTCAGCGAGCGACGCTGAAGCGTTGACAGAGTATTGGACTAACGAGCAGCCTGCACCAAGTGACGGGGTCGCTTAGACGACGGCTGCAACGCGTCAGATGGCTCGAGCTGTGAGCGATAGCCTTTGTAGGCAGTGCTCGATATCAGTATCGATTTGGTAGAAGACGTCCTTCACGAGTGAAGTGTCGATCTCCAGCCGTTGTCCTGCGCTCGAAAGTCTCAATCCTCGATCTGAGACCACAACGCCGAGCTCGATGGGGCTCCATCCGATGGAACAGGCCGCTCCACGGAACTCAGTAGAGCGTTGAGGTGGCACAGTGAACAAGAGCTCGAACTCGCCGTGCGGGCCGGCTAACATCATCCACGTAGGAATCTCGGCGCACTCCGCCATATAGGCAGACCCTTGGTGGAGAAACCGCTCCACCGGCAACTCGATCTCGAATCCCACATTGTTCAATCGCATCAGTTGATCAACGGTGGCGATCATTCCATCACTGGTATCCATCGCCGCAGATGCTTGCCGCCGCAACACCCGGGATTCCGCGAGGCGGGCCTTCGGTAAGAACTCCGCTGCTGGAACAGGGTCGTGACCGTCACCCGCAAGCTTGCGCAGCGCATACGACGAGCCCAGTCCAAGCGGCCCTGACGTGAACAGGAGATCATTCGGGCGACAACCCCGGCGTGTCAGCACCGATCCACTCGGCACGGTCCCCAATGCGACAGCACACGTAGCGACGCGGGACGAAAAATTCGTGTCACCTCCCAACAGAGGGAGTGAGTAGAAGTCGCATGCGTCGCGAATCCCTCGCTGCAACTCGTTCAGGAACTCACTGTCGCCTCCGCTGGGCAGAGTCTCAGTCACCAATACGCCCATCGGATCGGCAGCTGATGCAGCGAGGTCACTTGCGCTCACTGTGATCGTCATCCAGCCGATCTGATAGGGGTCTTCGTAGAGACCCTGCTCGATCTCCTCGACGATGGCGTCAGTTGTTACAGCTAGCACCAGCTCGGTTCCAGGCAGACGCAATAACTCAGTGTCGCTCTCGTGTAATTGGTTCATCTGCAATGGCGACCGAGTGAAGCCTCGCACTAGCTGCCTGATGAGCGTGTCTTCCCGTGCAAGATTCATCGTGAACACACCTGAAGCATTCGTGGAATCACCGAGAATGTAGCGTTGCGTGTTGTGACGACTTCTCCGTCGCACTCCACTGCGAACGGCACTGCTGCGCGGACATTCAATCGTCGCGCACGCCACGAGTTCGTGCCTGCTCTCCCCATGAATCGTCCGTTGAGCAACCCGATCACCGTGGTGGCGAGTCTAAGGGCAGAGGTCTTCCCCAGGTGGTGGATGAAGAACTCGCCACTGGCAGGCTCATAGGGCGAGTCGTAGCCGAGCGAACCCGTGAAGTTGGGGTTCTTGACAATGCCGAGGTTCTTCACCAGCAGATCGAGTGGCGGATTCTGATTGAGGGTCAGTCTGAACAGTTGAGGACGATACCGCGCAATTGTCCTGGCTGCAGCGTACACAATGCCGATATCAGCCGAGCGCCGCTTGAGCAGATTCAAAATGGCATCGGGATCATTGAAGAGTCGATTTGCCTCCGCAGTGGTGCCGATACTTGCGTTGATCAGCCAGTGTCGGAAGTGCTTGGCACCAGCGTCGTCTTCGTACATTAGGAGGCAGATGTCGTGTCGGGCGGCGGTGCCGAAGTCGACTCGCAGGGGAGCGCCAGCGACCACCGGAGCCCCGTTTAGAGGTTTGTGGAAGTCATTGCTGGAGCCCAAGCCAATGGCACCCACCTTCACCGACTTGCGAGCCCCGTGTCGCATGACAGTTGAGACAAGCATGTTGACCGTGCCGTCCCCACCAGCGGCGATCAGCCTGGTCTCGCCGCCGTCGAGTCGTCGCTCCAATTCGTACACACTGTGGGCCAGATCTTCGGATACGATTGTCTCGTAGTGCCCTAGTAGCCGGCGAACATGTGACTCAAGCTTGCGCCACTTGGTCAGAGCTGATCCGCCTCCAGCTCTTGGATTGAGAAGTACGATCACCCTAGCCTCCCGCTCTCCCTGACGCGGCTAGTTCGGCCGTGTTCATATCTGCGCTTCCAAAGGGCGCAGCTTCATGGTGATCATGAACGTGAGGTAGAAGGCGACCAAGAAGGCAGCCCAGTCGGGCTGGTTCAACGTGGCGACGCCGGACAGCAAGAGGATGTACCCATGCACGACGGGTTGGATAGCGTGGTGCGCCTCGGTGTCCGTCTTGACTTCGTGAAGGCGGATTTGCGCCACAATCACTGCCGTGGTACCACCTGAGATGAACAAGCTGGCGACTAGTGCGGCCGGTATTGACACAGGCCCCGCCAGCACTGTGAAAATCGCGATACAGCATCCACCGACCGTTGCCAGTGCCAGGAGATCGCTGGCAACGGATGACCTCTTCCGACCGAACTCAACGGGGAACGTGCGGTATCCGGTCGCTCGGTCGGCTGAAATGTCCTTGAAGTAGCCCGCGAGGACGAAGTTGGCATAGCCGAAGAACACCACAATCAGCATTCCCGCGAACGCAAGTGACAACACCGCCTCTGCGTGCGTTGTGCCGCTCGCTGCCAGGTAACCGATGACTGCGACTAGTGCCACGATCCAGGAGTTGTAGAACGGCCCGCCCCACCACCTGCGCTTGAAGGGCGTATAGGTTGCCAAGCCAAGCACGGTGAGCATCGCAGGGACAGCATTGATCGGGTTATATACTGTCACGACAGCACCGCAAAGCAGCAACCCGAGGATGCTTACAGCCAGCACATCGCGCCGCTGCAGGGTGCCTCGGACGAGGGGACGGTAAGGCGCCGAGATCGAGTCTGTATCGAGCTGGAAGCAGTCGGTGAGAGCCTGACCGAATCCGTACGACGAGAAGAACACCAAGCCCAAGATCAGCGCCCGCGGCGTGTCAACTTCCGGCGCCAGTGACATACCGACGATTCCAGTTATGCCGGACACGAACAGTAGGTACGGACGCATGGTCACGAAGTAAGCGCCGAGAAACCGGAGGCTCACGGGCTTGGCCGGTTGCAGAACCGTATCACTGAGCATCAGCGACACTCTGATGGTGAGCACTGACCCAAGTATCATGGCTGGTCCGCGACACGTAGTCATTGCGCCGCCGCGTTCCCAGGGAATTCAACACTGGATAGGTGAGCTGAAGCAGACGGGGGCAGGCACCTCCAATCAGCGCGAGCCATCCTGCATGCCGGGGTACCAACACCTCTGTCCTTGGCCGTCTCAGTGTGGCCACGATGGCCTTGGCCACAGCAGAGGCTCTCAAGGGTGGGTCCATGAAGGACAGAGGTGAACCATGGTTCAGCGCTTCATGGCGAAGCTGCGGCGTGTCTGTCGAGTCAGGGCAGACGACGGATACATCAATACCGGTGTCGCGCAGCTCGAGTGCTAGAGAAAGGCAGAAACCGCGTATCGCGAACTTCGTGGCTGCGTATACAGCGGAGTAAGGTAGTGGCGCGATGCCACCGAGTGACGCCACATGAACCACATGGCCGGAGTTCTGCTTCTCGAATAGCGGCAGAAACGTGGCAGTGACATTGATCGTGCCGAGTAGATTCACCTCAATCTGTCGCCGATTGAGGCGGGTGCTTGATTTTTGGAAGGCACCCGCATGCAGTATACCGGCGCAGTTGACCACCCCATCCACTCGGCCGAATTTACGGAGTGAACCCTCCGCCAGTTGCGTTAAGTCGCGTTGGTCTGATACGTCGGAGCCCACTGCGATTGTGCGGGGTTGCACTGACTGCACATGTTCACAATGCTGTTCAAGCCGCTCCTCGTCACGGTCAGCAAGGACGAGAATCGTCCCGGCCTTCGCTAGTTGAGAGGCGGTTGCCGCACCGATGCCACTAGCCGCTCCTACTACGACTACGACTCGGCCTTCGAGACCACGTGGTGCACTCATCTGCGTCTCCAAAGCAGCCATCCCATGCGGAGCCCAAGAACCCCACCGCCGATGCACATGACGTTGATCCCGATCTCCATGATGGTGGCGGCATCCAGCTGAGAGTACATGCCGCGTTGCGTGTAGAAGGCCACATCCAGCAGGCCGAGATATATGCTCATCGACGCAGCGACCACCAACAGGAACGGCCCTGCCGTGCGGTTGGTGAGCAGGCGATAACCGGCTGCGAACAGCGCCACCGCTAGGATGGCATCGGGCAGAGGGAAAGCCAGCTCAAACTGGGTCACTACCGGGTCATTGGACCCGAGAGTTATTAAGCCATTGAAGTACAACACCCAGAACACAACCACGATCGATCCAGCCGCGAGCGAGATCCAGCCAGCGGTTAGCTGTCTACCACGAAAGGACAGGTTGTACATTTCGACACCCCCTGTGTTCGCTGACATGACGATATCGGACAAGCGTCAATGGGGCGTCAAAGGCTCGTCGGCCGTTCGCTGACAGCTCACGGCTGACAGCGTTATCATTGGTCGCCCTGCCCGCCAGGCGCGTCCGAACTCAGTACAACGGAGAACTCGATGAGCTCTGCAGGGCATAGAACAGTCAGACTCCTGACAGCAGTAGCGACACTGCTCGGGACCTTCACCTTTTCCGTTCAACTCGCCGCCCAGGATGGAGACCGGCCTGAACTCCGCATCGGACTGCTCGGTAACGACTTACGTCTCGACGGAATCCTAGATGAGCCTGCCTGGCAAGCGGCAGCTGTGATCAGTGAGCTCACCATGACCGAGCCGGTGGAAGGTGGGCTTGTTGCCGGTTCGACGAGCCTGAGGGTTTTGGCAAGTAGGAAGGAGATCGTGATAGGCGTTCTCTGCCGGGACCCGGAACCGTCCGGCATCGTCAGCTACTCCAAGGCGAGGGACTCCGAACTCCGCAGTGAAGACCACGTCAAGTTCATTCTGGACACGTTCCTGGACGGTCGCTCCGGCTACATTTTTGCCTTGAATCCAAGCGGCGCCAGGTACGACGCGTTGGTCGCCAATCAAGGGGAGGGGGAGAACGGCGACTGGGATGCGGTGTGGGAAGCGGCCACTCACCGCGGACTAGATGGCTGGTCGGCCGAGGTGCGAATCCCGATTCAGAGCCTGGGTTTCAAGTCCGGCTTGAGCGAGTGGGGCTTCAACATTGAGCGACGGCTACAACGTCTTCAGGAGACGAGCCGCTGGGCCAGCCCCACCCGCGACGCCAAGATCTCGCAGTCGATTCGTGCAGGCCGGCTGACAGGGCTCCCCGACTTCAACTTCGGCATCGGTTTGACAGTCCGACCCGCTGTGGTCTCCGGATTCGAGAAGCCGGAGGTCGATATCAGCACCGAAGGCTCCTTCGAGCCGAGCCTCGACATCGGGCAGCGGATCGGCGCCAACATGTTGGCCTCGCTCACAGTGAACACCGACTTCGCCGAAACCGAAGTGGACACAAGGCGGACTAACCTGACTCGGTTCTCCCTGTTCTTTCCGGAGAAGCGCACGTTCTTTCTCGAAGGCGCCGATATCTTCGATTTTGGGCTCGGGCTACGCAGCTTTCATCATGTAGACCTACTGCCGTTCAACAGCCGAAGAATCGGTCTGTTCGAAGAAGAAGAAGTCCCATTGCGCGTGGGCGGTAAGATCAACGGTCGTGTGGGCAACACGAACTTCGGTGCGCTCGCTGTACGCACAGGTGGCGTGGACGATCTGGTTCCCGCGACCACCATGGGTGTGGCGCGCGTGAAGCAGAACGTGCTCGAAGAATCGTCTATCGGGGTAATCGCTACGTTCGGTGATCCCGAAGGTAATCTAGACAGCTACATGGTGGGAGTTGATGCCATATACCAGACATCCCGTTTCGCCGGTGATAGGAATTTTCTGGTTGGCGCTTGGGCACTAGCCACTGACCGCGCGGACCTGGAAGGCAACAAGAAAGCGTTCGGCGCCAAGATCGACTACCCAAATGACACCTGGGACATTGCCCTAGCATACAAGTGGCTTGGTGATGGATTCGCTCCGTCGCTCGGCTTCGTGCCGCGACGTGGCATACAGAAGTGGACTGGCGGAGCCAACTTCCGGTACCGCCCCAATTCACGGTGGATGCGCTGGATGTTCTACGAGCTGATACCGACGCTCGTGCTGGATCTGGACAGTCAATGGGAGAGCTATCGGGTCTTCACGGCTCCCATCAACTGGTTGTTTGAAAGCGGTGAGCGATTCGAATTCAACGTGGTGCCCGAGGGAGAAAGGCTCGTCGAGCCGTTCGGCATTGCTGACGGGGTAACGATTCCGGAGGGCGAGTACCATTGGATCCGTTATCGCTTGGAAGCTGACATCGCGTCCAAGCGTAAGGTAAGCGGCAGAATAAGTTGGTGGTTTGGTGGGTTCTATGGCGGTCATCTGCACCAGTTGACCGCAAGAGTGGCTCTGAAACCGTCCGCGACAGCCTCGCTCGAGTTAACGGGTGAGCGAAACGTGGGGAGTGTTCCGGCTGGCGACTTCACTCAGGACCTGGTCAGCGCCCGCTTACGGATAAACTTCTCTCCGGACCTGCAGGTTTCGAGCTTTGTGCAATATGACAACAACAGCGAGTCCTTCGGCGCAAACACGAGAGTCCGCTGGACGTTTGACCCGTTGGGAGATCTCTTCCTGGTCTACAACCACAACGTGGTCAACGCGCTCGAGCGCTGGAGGCTGGAATCCAACCAGCTATTGCTCAAGGTACAGTACACGTTGCGGATGTAGATGGGCGGTCGGCTGCCAGCGAGCAGCTGACAGCTGACAGCTGTCAGCTGACAGCCGACCGTTACTTCAGCGCAAATGACACACCTAACGACAGCACTGGATAGAACGTGTACCAGTCGATGTCGTCCTCGAAGCTCTGAGCTTCGCGGTCCAGGTCGGCGCGGAACATCGGGTCACTAGCTAGCGATCCCTCGCTCGCAGTGAGGGTGACTTCAGGTGTGCCGTGGAGAGCAATCCCGAAGTCAGCAAAGAACCCGACCCGGCTAAGCGCCACGTTACCGAAGCCAAACCCGAAGTAGGGTGCGACCGTTTGGGTCTCGATCGCTCCCGTGAGTGTGCCGACCTCGGAGGGAGAATACATTTCGTCTCCGATCTCTACCGACTGGGTGAGTTGGCCGCTAGCCGAGAGATCGTCTCCTGCCACCCTGACCCCTCCGCTCAACCGGAGCCCTCCGACAAGAAACAGGTCCACCATCGCGGTGAACTGAGGTGACGGGAAATTGAACTGGTAGTCGATATCGTCTGCAGTGAACTCGGGCGTATAGGGGATGATGTTGGCACCGCCTCTGACTCCGACTCGTGGTGTGAGCGAGACCGCCACGTCAGCTCCGAAACCCATGGTGCCCACGTGTGCGGCTACGCCGACCTGGGCGAGGGACCCAGTAGCAATCGTCAATAGAAGTACTGCAAGTAAACAGAGTGTACGCTTCATGGCTCTTCTCCCGTGTGAGTTCAGCCCAAATCAAATGTGAACCGCCGACAACCGCAATTGACCATGTTGCAGGTGGAATGTTGCACCTGGTACAGTCGGTGTATCTTCTATGCTGCATTTACACTGTGTTTGTACACCCCAACGCCGGGCTGGGTACCCATGAGAGTGAGCGTTTCGTGCCTTGCAATGACAGTGCTGCTTTCCCCCTTGGCCTACCCACAGGCCTTCGTGGACGACGCTGGCAACGTTAGGGTGGTATTGTTGAAGATGCCCTACACGGGAGCGCGCAACGTCGCCGAGCTCTCCGGAACACCGGACTACCTCGCGGAAGGCGGTATCATCGAGCGATTAAGCGGACGGGGTGCTGTGTTGAAGCCGACCGAGACGATCGGCCTCACATCGGAGGAGCAAGCTGACTACGGTGAATGGCACCGCCTGGGGCTTGCCAACGGGCACCTGGCCGAGATCGTTGCTCGTAACCTGAGAGCGGGGTATCTGCCGGTAGGGCTGTTGGCGAATTGCAGTTCGTTGATGGGAATGCTCGGCGGCCTCCAGAACTCGGGACCTGACAGGCGACCGTTGAGAGTGGGTCTGGTATGGATCGATGCACACGGTGACTTCAACACACCTGAGACCACTCTGAGCGGGATGTTGGGCGGCATGCCGGTGGCAATATCGGCTGGTCTTGCTCTCACCAACCTGAGGTTGAAATCAGGACTCGATCCGGCGTTGCCAACGAAGTACATAGTCATGGCCGCAGTGCGAGACACCGACCCCTTGGAGCATGAGTTGATCGATCGCTCCGACATCGAGATGATCACCGTAGACGACATCCGCACCCTGTCGAGCAACCTGCATGAGCAAATGAAGAGGCTGTCACGCCTCGCCGATGTCATCTACATACACGTAGACATGGACGTGCTGGATCCGTACGAGGTGGAAGGCCACTCTCTCACGGTGCCAAATGGCCCGACCAGTGCCGAATTGGCCGCGGCGATTACCGAGATGTTCAAATACGAAAGGTCCGCAGGGTTTGGAGTCGCGTCCACGCCGTCCAATGATAGGGATCCTGAGGGACGATCACTCGAGGCGGCGTATCGGCTGATCGAGGCCGCCGTGCAGGGAGTTCGCGCGCGCTGAAACGGCGCCATAGAGCCGAATGGATGGCAGCGGACTAGCTTAAGTGGGTGTGCTGTAAGAGAGAGCATGTGGCGACTACTCGTAACCGGGGTGTTCAGTGCGGGAGGCGATTGATGTCAGAGAAGTACAGTGTTCCCCCAGAACAGGCTGGCGGTGCTAAGCAAGAGCCGGTTCGTTTGAGTGGCCCTCACCAGCGCGAGAGTTACTACTCACTCGACACGGATGACATGTTGCGCGTCGAGAGACGGAAAGTGCCGCGTCCGCAGGCTTATTGGGCTGATGCAGTCGCGCTTGAGCCACGCTTTGCGGATCACGTGCAGCTGTCCAGGGTTGAGTCGCACTACCATCTCACGTTTGGTCAGTCGCACGTGCCCATCACCACGGACAGCGGGACTGCTACAGTCAATGAGATCCGGCCGATTGCCCGGATGATCATCCCCGATGACGTGATCCGCCGTATGATTGACCTCATTCAGCAGAACCCGCCGGAAGGGCAATGAAACGGGAGGTGACGTTGATGCAAAGACGAGTCGTTGCGCTGGCAGCCGTCCCGGTGCTCTTGGGAGCCTGTGCTCCCGGAAGCAGTCTGAGGTTGGCGACCGAGTATGAGATGGTGGCAGTACACAGGATGGTAGAAGACCTCGACAGAATCGCGGCGGCTGAGGATCTTGATGCGTTCATGGAGCACATTGATGAGGATTGTGTCGCGATGGCACCTTACGAGCCCGCCATCGTCGGTGCGGATGCGATCCGTGAGTGGTATGAGAACTTCTACGACACCTACCGCATCGAGATGCAGCACCAACCGGGCGAGACATTCGCCATCGGGGATGTCTTCATCCACAGAGGTGTTGCGACGAGTATAGTCACTCCAGAGGACGGCGGCGCGGGGACGGGCTTTGAAAACAAGTACCTGATGATACTCCGACGTGACGAGGGTGGACCATTCCGAATCTGGAGAGTAGCCTATAACAGTAACACGCCGCCGGTACTGGGCGGCTAAGCCACTAGCTGACAGCGGCTACGATTCTTGAAAACCAGCAACAACGCCGCTGTCCTCAACAGGAGGTGTTCATGGCGGATCGCGTGAAGAAGGTCGGTTACACCTATCTCACGGTTTCGAACAGGGCCGGACAGGGGGAGAAGATCCTGGGCGAATTGAGGAACGAGGGCATTAATCTGCTTGCGTACTCGGGGTTTCCAACCAAGGGAGGAAAGGCCCAATTGGACTTCATTCCGGAGAACATGACGGCATTTCGCAGGGTTGCCAGGAAGAACGGTTGGCGCACGAGTAAGCCGAAGAAGGGCTTCCTGGTGACTGGAGGTGACCAGGTTGGGGCTGTGTACAAGCACATCAACAAACTGGCCGATGCCAATATCAACGTGACGGCCGCTGACGCGGTGGCTGCGGGCAAGGGCAGGTACGGGATGATTCTGTGGGTCAAGCCGAAGTATTACAACCGTGCGGCTAGGGTCCTCCGGGCAAAGTAGACAGCTCGAGGGTGCAGTCACGAGGAAAGGGGCCGCTTTCAGGCGGCCCCTTCGCAGACCATCGAGATCCTTCAACGCGGGTCGTTCACAATCAGGGTGAGATCATGAAGCGAACAGTATTATGTCTTCTGCCCGGTCTTCTACTGGCGCAAGTGGCTTGTGCTCAGGCTGACGTCACCAAGTACGTGCGCTATGCGTACCAAGGCCAGGCATCATATGGGATTCTCGAAGATGAAGTGATTCGGGAGTTGAGTGGTTCACCGTTCTCGTCGCCCGAGACGACGGGTCGAACGGCTATACTGGGTGAGGTACGGCTGCTGGCCCCGTGCGAACCCTCAAAGGTGATCGCGGTAGGGCTGAACTACCAGAGCCACTTGGGAGAGAGGGAGGCAGCCGAGTACCCTGGACTCTTTGCCAAGTACCCGACCTCCATAGTGGGTCCTGACGCTGACATCGTGATGCCGGCCGACGCTGAGAACCTGCATTACGAGGGGGAACTGGTGATCGTGATAGGCAGAGAGGCCAAGAACGTCTCGGAGGAGGAAGCTGGTGACTACGTATTTGGAATCACCGCCGGCAACGACATCAGCGAACGCGATTGGCAACGGGCCGACCTACAGTGGCTACGAGCTAAGGGCTCGGACACCTTCGGGCCCCTTGGCCCGGTGATCGTGAGCGGACTCGATCACAACAACCTGTTGGTTCAAACGCGTGTGAATGGTGAGGTCCGTCAGTCGGAGCGGTCCGCTGACTTGATCTTTGATGTTGAGACTATCGTGAGTTACGTGAGCAGGTACGTCACCCTGTTGCCAGGAGACGTGATATTCACCGGTACTCCCGGCAGCACGCAGGCCATGGAGCCGGGAGACGTGGTCGAGGTCGAGGTAGAAGGGGTTGGGGTGCTGCGCAACACAGTCGTCCGAAGTTGGCAATGAAGTCCGGCCCGAGGTAAGCGCGAGTTGAGGGTTTCCTTATATCCAGCAGCGCTTAGTTTGGGGAGAGCCTGACTGGAGATAGAACTCATGGCCGCCTACAAGATCCTCTTGGTCGACGACGACCCCGGCATCCTGCGCGCGCTGGGAGCCTATTTCGAGAAGCTGGGTCACGAAGTTCACAAGGCCGAGTCCGGAGAAGAGGGCCTAGCTGTTCACGAGCGGGTGCGTCCCGATGTCACCGTTCTGGACTTCGCGATGCCGGGCATGTCCGGACTGGAGGTGCTGGCGATTCTCCGTAGTCGCCGGGCGACCGTCATCATGCTCACGGGCAAAGGGCAGGTCGAGACTGCTGTGGAGGCCATGCGGCTCGGAGCCGAGAATTTCTTGGTGAAGCCGGTCGACCTGAGCCACCTGGGCGTGGCCGTGGAGAAAGCAGCCGAGAAGAGCGCTTTGCGGCAGGAGAATGTGGCGCTCAAACGGCGGCTGCATCCGAATGTCAAACGGCGCCTGGTGCGACTGGGCTTGCTGGTTCTGATGATTGCGGTCTCCGCCAGTATCGGCCTGCTGATCGGTGGCAGCGGGAAGGGTGAACGGTCCCGCTCTCCAATTCCAATTCCGGTGGATTCGGTGAGGTGAGCTAGCATCTACTCGCGCGTGGGCCTGCCCTCTACGGACCCAACTTCCGCTGCGACAGGTCCCTCAGCTTCTGCACCAGCGCGACCGTTGCGCTCGTGTCCCTTCTGCAGTAATCGAGTAGATCCCGACGCAACCGGTACTTCATCTCACCACCCAACGTCTCGGGTCGAAATAGCATTCGCGCGAGGTACAGGCTGGCAATGTCACCTTGTGATATGGTGAGGTCCTCGTACCCCAATTCTGGAACGAGAGCCCGCAGAACGCACTTGAGGCCAAACCGCCCGAGGAAGCGCGGGTGATAGACGTAGTCCCGCACTATCGGTAGTGGGTCGAGGAGCTTGGAAGACACTTCCGCAAGCTGATCCACAAGGTCTGGAGCGCCCGCTTGAAGCGTGCGAATACAGTTGCGTTCAAAGCTCGCGTTGTAAGCCACGACACCGTCGACTCCTTCGCACGCAGCCACCAAGGCACGCGCCATCTCAGCGCGACAGTCGTCGCCACTCTCCGCCAGAAACTCGTGGTGTTGGAACTGACCTGACTCGACCTCCACATGGCAGCTGAACTGGACCGGCATCTGATGCCACGGTCCGAAACCCGCCCATACGGGGATGGCAAGACTGACCGTTTCAAAATCCAGGTGCGCCAATTGACCGGAGAAGCTCTCCAGCGCCTCGCGCATGCCAGGTCCAATCACCATAGCATCCTTCTTCACGGCCCGCACCTGACGCTGTGCCTGCTTGTTCAGGACCACATCTTCTGGGAGGTCCCGGATCGATTCAACGCCGCGCCGCATGAGATCCCACTTCTCCGCCGGCCTGAGTCGGTACAGCGTGAGCACGTGGTCCTGATCGAGCTCGGGCCAGCAACGCTCGCGGAATGGGCATTCACGACCAGTCAAGCAATGCTCGCCGAAGCCGATCCGCGGAAAAGGCCCCTCGACCACGCCGCGCTGCGCTGCAACCTCCGGAGAGATGTTGGGGAGTACGTCCATGACCAGGTCAGTTATGTCTTCGCGCACGAAGAGGTTGCTGAGATCGGGATAGCGGCAGTCCCGGTTCAGATGCATCAGCTCTATGCGACCCAACTCGATGCCTGCCGTTCGCAGCACGTGCGCCTGTACAGCTAGGTCGGGAATGTGTTCTTCCTTAACGCCGGTCGTGGACTTGACCTCGATGAGGTTGAAGCACTGTTCCCCACGCTCCAGAATGTCCACGGCTACGAACACATCGTCTTGTAGGAATGATGCCTCGTAGATGACGGGCACGTCCGTTCTCATAGCATCGCGGGTAGCGCTGAGCCGTGTGTCCAACTCCCCGAGCAATGGGTCTATCAGAACACCACCTGGCACATAGGTGCGAGCCAGTTCTGCCACCTGCCGGCCTTGCTCGAATCGGTCCTCTAGTGAGATGTCTGGCTGGAGCTCGGGGGCCCGGGGTTCGTGCACGGTCCACCATAGCAGGTCGTGGCACTGGCAGCCCGCCACGAAGCGGGTCTTGGTAAGCAGGTGCGTCATGATCTGTAGGCTAATCTCGAGCAACGGCCAGCGGAACACCACATACCGCCACCACCGGTCTTGTACCGGCCTAGCGTTCTACCACCCGAGCAAAAGGGCGGGTCTGCCGACCCGCCCCGCACGCTCAGAGCCTAGTTGGTCACTATTTCACCTGAGCTAGCCTCTTTGGCCCTGCCGCCGCTATCTCTGGCGGGCATCCGTCTTCGAACAGCTTGAAGTTCTCGACGTAGCGCGCTGCCATCGCGTCGTACTTCTTCCAGTACTCGTCCTTGTTGCCCCAAGACCCGGACGGATCGAGCACATCGGCGGGAACGTCGGGGCACTTGGTCGGAACCTCGAATCCGAACAGCTTGTCCTTGCGGTACTTGACCTTGTCGAGTTTGCCTTCCAGCGCAGCATTTAGGAGGTTCCGAGTATGGCGAATGCTTATGCGCTTGCCGACGCCGAATCTGCCGCCGACCCAGCCGGTGTTCACCAGCCAGCAGTTTGAGCCATGCTCGGCCATTTTCTGACTCAGTAGGCGCGCGTACTTGAACGGATGGTGCACCATGAACGGCGCGCCGAAGCAGGCGCTGAACGTGATTTGTGGCTCGATTCCCAAGCCGATCTCAGTACCCGCGATCTTAGATGTGTAGCCACTGATGAAGTGGTATTGTGCCTGCTCCGTGTTGAGCCGGGCAATCGGTGGTAGCGTTCCTGAAGCATCACACGTCAGGAAGATGACGTTCTTGGGGTGCGAGCGCGCCATCTTGTCCGGCACCGTATTCGGAATAAACTCGAGCGGATACGATGCCCGGGTGTTTTCCGTTAGTGAGTCGTCGTCGAGATCGATTCTGCGTGAGGTCTTATCGAAGACCAC
The DNA here is from genome assembly GCA_039589275.1 of Gemmatimonadota bacterium. Lineage (GTDB taxonomy): Bacteria > Gemmatimonadota > Gemmatimonadetes > Gemmatimonadales > GWC2-71-9. The sequence goes on from JBDHHP010000007.1 coordinate 23,797, forward strand.
GTTCTCCAAGATGGTGCCATAGCGTCTTGTAGTGGCGTAGATCTCGGGCTCGTTCTCCGGCGACAAACGGATCACCTTCGCGTAACAGCCGCCCTCGAAGTTGAACACTCCGTTATCACTCCACCCGTGCTCGTCGTCGCCAATCAGCATCCGGCTGGGATCGGCCGAGAGCGTTGTCTTGCCTGTTCCGCTCAGGCCGAAGAAGAGCGCGACGTCACCATCCTTGCCCACGTTTGCTGAACAGTGCATCGCGAGCACTCCTTCGCGGGGCAGAAGGAAGTTGAGCACCGTGAAGACGGACTTCTTTATCTCACCGCCGTACTCCGAGCCCGCGATGATAGCTAGTCGCTGGGCGAAGTTGAGTATGATGGCCGTCTCACTCCTGGTTCCGTCCACGCGCGGGTCTGCCTTGAAGGACGGCGATGCAATCACGGTGAACTCGGGAATGTGCTTCTTATAATCGTCCTGTCGCTCGAGCTGGATGAACATGTTGCGAGCAAACAAGCTGTGCCACGCCCTGTCCGTAATGATCCGTACCGGTAGACGGAACTCGGGGTCTGCGCCGGCATAGGCGTCCTGCACAAACAGCTCTTCACCCTGCAGGAAGGCCTGGATCCGTGTTAGCAGGCCGGCGAATTTCTCCTGCGAGAAGGGACGGTTGTATTCACCCCACCAGACCTCGTCCTCAGTTGATGCTTCCCGCACGACGAACTTGTCCGCGGCTGCCCGAGCGGTCCATTTCCCAGTATCCACGAGGAACGGTCCGCCCTCGACGACGTTGCCCTCCCCTCGGAATACCGCTTCCTCGTAAAGAGCTGAGGTTGGCAGGTTCCAGTAAACGCGATCGAGATACGCCAGGCCGTGGTTCTTGAGCCTGTAGTCGCTGGCTAGGTCCGCTGCGTGCTTGATTGCTGGTGTGTCGAATTCCAAATACTTGGTCATCGTATTATTCCTTTATGGCCGACGGCTGACAGCTGACGAGTCAGCTGTCTCACATCCAATCTCTAACGAGTTTCCGGTCACCGATGTAGAGCTCGTTCGGCGAATTGGGGTCGAGCGCCCACTTGATCCGTTCGACGCCGTCCTTAATGTCCTTGATTGACCCACAGGTAGAGAGTCTCAGGTATCCGTCCATCCCAAATTCGACCCCGGGAACGGTGACCACTCGAACCTTGTCAACCAAGAAGGCCGCCAACTTGGTTGAGTCTTTCTCGTAGTGGTTGAAATCGGCGAAGCAGTAGAACGTGCCGTCAGGCTTGTACGCCCTGACGCCGTCAAACGATTTGAGCTGTGCCATCATAACGTTGCGATTGTTCTCCAGTGTCAGACGCAGCGCTTCGACGCCACTCTGCACGCCGTTAATCGCCGCAACCGCTGCGTGCTGGCAGACGGAGGATGGGCCGGACGTTTGGTGACCCTGGATGTTGGCCATGGTTTCGACCAGCTTCTTGTTGGCCACGGTCCAGCCGATCCGGAATCCGGTCATGGCGTACTGCTTCGATACTCCGTTTATGACCACGAGCTTGGAGTTTTCGGAAAGGTCCTTGGCGTAGTCGTAGCAGTTGATCGGCTTCCGTCCATCGAAGATCAGCCGGTGGTAGATGTCATCCATGAGGAGGTACAGCCCCCTCTTCTCGCAGAACTCCACGATTGCGGCGATGAACTCGGCCGAGTACATGGCGCCGGATGGGTTGTTGGGGCTGTTGATGAGGACGGCCTTTGTGTATGACGTGACGTTCTGCTCGATCTCCTGCATGCGGGGATGGAACGAACCGTCTTCGGCCCTCACGGGGACCGGCACGGCGCCACAGAGCTTCACCATTTCGGGATAGCTCACCCAGTAAGGCACCGGCATGATCACCTCATCCTGTGGATTCAGGATGGCCTGCAGTGCCACGATCACCGATTGCTTTGCTCCGGCAGAGGCTATCACGTGCTCGGGCTCAACCTTGCGGTGGTAGAAGTCCTCCGTGTAGCGGATGATTGCCTGTTTCAAGGCGGGGATCCCGTCGGCCGGCGTGTAACGGACTTCGCCCGAGTTGATCAGACTAGCCGCGGCCACGAGGGCTTCCATCGGGGGTTTGGTCTTTGGCTCTCCGCCACCCAAGTGAATTACGGGCTCGCCCTTGGCCCGGAGAATCCCAGCAGTCTCGTTGAGCTTGAGCGTTGCCGATTCACTTATCGACTTTGCGATCAGACTGATGCTCATTGTTGGTCCTTTGGTAGGTACTTCTATCCGATTGACATCCCGTTCGGTATCACGGGGACAGGGAATTTAGCCTGGTTAACGGCTGGATGGCAGGGCGGCTGGCAGCGTCCAGGAGACGGCTATCAGCTATCGGCTATCAGCATTTTCAATCCCACCGGCCACCATCCTACCGTCCTACCGCCATACCGCCATGCCGCCCTACCGCCATACCGCCCTACCGCCCTACCGCCCTACCGCCGTACCGCCGCACCGCCCTACGTGCTATGCTTATTGTGGCGTTTTTCACGATTGTCGAACTGCGCGAGCCCGGGTCGCGGGCTCGATATTGAGGTGAAGAGGAGCAACAGATGCCTGACTTCAAACACGTGAAGATCCCGAAGGGAGATCTGATCGAGATCAAGGGCGGGAAACCCGAAGTGGGAGACCGGCCGATCATCGGATCGTTGCGGGGTGACGGAATCGGCCTAGACATCACGCCAGCAATGAAGAATGTGGTGGAATCGGCAGTCTCTAGGGCCTATGGCGGTAAGCGTGAAATCGTGTGGTGCCCGGTCTACGTCGGTTTGGAGGGTCTGCAGAAGTACGGCGAAGTACTGCCCCCGGAAGCGGTGGAGGCAATCGAGTACCTCAAGGTTGCCATCAAGGGCCCGTTCACAACGCCCATAGGAGAGGAAACCCACGTTTGCCTCAATTGTGCACACCAGCAGTATCACGACGGGACATGCGACAAGTGCGGCAAGGACGACGGAGTGGCGCCACGGTTCCGCTCGATCAACGTGGGTCTGCGCCAGGCAATGGATCTCTATGCGTGTGTCAGACCGATCATGTACTTCGAGGGCGTCCCGGCTCCAAACAAGTACTCCGATCAAGTGGACTTCGTGATCTTCCGCGAGAACACCGAAGACGTATACGCCGGCCACGACTTTGAACGTGGCTCCGACGTCGCGCGGGCTGTAATCAACTTGATCAAGGAGAAGACGGGTCGGCAGATTAGAGAAGACAGTGGTATAGGGATTAAACCCATTTCCGTCACAGGCACAAAACGCCTGGTCAAGAAAGCGTGTGAATGGGCTGTTGCACAGAACCTTCCCTCGGTCACGCTGGTCCATAAAGGCAACATCATGAAATTCACCGAGGGCTCGTTTGCCAAGTGGGGCTACGAACTGGCCGCAGAGGATTTCCCCGGCCAGTTCGTGACCGAGAAGGAGCTGTGGGAGAAGCTGGACGGAAAGATGCCGCAAGGGAAGATCCTGATAAAGGACAGAATAGCCGATTCGATCTTCCAGCAGATTCAGACCAGACCCGGCGAGTACAGCGTTTTCGCCTTGCCGAACTTGAACGGTGACTATCTGTCGGACGCCGCGATCGCGCTGGTTGGCGGTCTCGGCCTTGGCCCCGGTGCCAACATCGGCACGGAAGTGGCCCTGTTTGAGGCGACCCACGGTACGGCGCCGAAGTACACGGGTTTAGACAAGGTCAATCCGGGCTCTCTCATTTTGTCGGCCGTGATGATGCTTAATCACATGGGCTGGAACGAAGCGGCAGATCTAGTGCTCAGCGGTATGAGAAAAGCAATCAAGGATGGCCACGTCACCTACGACCTAGCCCGGCTGATGAAGGCGGAGGGACGAGCGGATGTCAGTGAGTTGTCTTGCTCTGGCTTTGGCGCTGCGATTGTAGAGCGAATGCGATAGCACGGCTCCAGACACCTTCGCAGGACGCTGCAACAAGCGCTTGGAGAATGCTCTCGGCGCTTGTTGCTTTGGGTCTGTGTCGGCTGCCGCAGGCCGGTCTCAAGCCGTGCCTGCTGGGACTCCGTTCACCGGCCGGGTCGCCGCGATCTCGGCAACGGCCCGAACAGCGGCTTGAACGTGCTCCTCGGTGTTGTATGGTCCGATGGAGAATCGGACCGTACCTCGCGGCGACGTTCCATGATGCTCGTGGATCAACGGTGCGCACTGTAGACCGGTGCGAGTGAGGATGTTGTAGTCAACGTCGAGGTAGGTGCCGACGTCCGATGGGTCGTAGTTCTCAACCGTGATCGACAGGGTCGGCACACGACTCTCCAGGTTCTTCGTGCCGTGCTGCGTCACCTCATCGATCTCGGTGAGGCCGTCCTGCAGCATGCCCAGTAGCTCGATCTCGTGCCTGTGGATTTCTTCCATCTCCCTCTGTTTAATCCAGGCCAGACCGGCTGCGAGACCCGCGATACCAGCGAGGTTCAGAGTGCCGGCTTCGAGGCGGTAGGGGTACTCCTCGAGGTGGTAGGGGTACGCGCTCTTGACACCCGTACCGCCCCAGATCGTGCCTTCGATTTCCGCGTCATCCGCGACACAAATGCCGCCAGTGCCAGTCGGGCCAAACAGGCACTTGTGACCGGTAAACGAGAGGAAACTGACGTTCCACTGCGCCATATCGATTGGCAGCACGCCTGCGGTCTGGGCGGCATCTACGGCCAGCGGTACTCCCTCTTGATTGCACACAGCACCGATTGCATTCAGGTCTTGCACTACTCCCGTCACGTTCGAGCCGTGATTCACAATTACAAGCTTCGTGTTAGGCCTGATCTCCCTGCGAATGTCCTCGGGGTCGATGTAGCCCTCAGCATCGGGGACTACGTAGGTCGCCTCCGATCCTTGCTTAACCTTATGATTGACCGGTCGGATGACGGAGTTGTGTTCTACCTTGGTAGTGACGATGTGGTCGCCCGGACCGACCGTTCCGTTGATGATCAGATTCAGGCTCATCGTGGCATTTAGCGTAAACACCAACCTGTTCGGATCCTTGGTTCTTCCCGCGTTCACCAGACTCGGATTGAAGAACTCCGAGAGCGCCACTCGCGTGCCATGGATCATCTCTTCGGCAGCTAGAGCCATATCGCAGCCGGTACGACCGGGATTGACTCCGTTCTTGCTGTAGAACTGTCGTACCGCGTTGTGGACGACGTCTGGTTTGGGATAGCTGGTTGCGGCGTTATCCAGATATATCAGATCTTCCATCGATTGCTCCCTAGATCGGCTGACTTGCCCGCCGATGAATGATAGCATTGGTTCATGCGTGTGCCAGCAATGCCGGACGGGCGTTCGTACGGATTGAGTTCGGATACGGATAGTGTGGAGTGGGTGCGGGCGCACCGTGGCTCCGGCGCGGTGGGGCGACGCCGCTGGCCTTGATGTGTGAGATGGCCGCGCGTTAACGGCTCTCTCCCGCGGTTACTTGGTCCGCCGCATTCTCCTGGCAGAGTCCAGGGTACCGTCCTGGTCACTCATGCTCCCAATGTAGTCCGAACTGAATGTCGGACCCTGGTTCATACCAGGACAGTCTCTCGCGGCTGCACTCCAGTGACTGCTCGATGAGATGTTCGCGTGCCAAAACGGCCATGTCCGGCACTGCCGCGGGCGGACTTCATATACCGTGCAACCGTTTGTCGCGTCCCAGAATATGCAGTCGTAGTCCAGTTTCTCTCGCAGGCTGAGGTCATTGTCACCCACGTCTCTGGTATAAAGACCACGGAACTGGGCAACTGTGAGCTCTAGTTGGGCCGCGATGGCTTGAATCTCAGCATCCGTCACTCTGACAGTTCCGGGGCCGGAAGAACAGCAGGTGCCACAGCGCGTGCATGAGAAGCGAAGGCCTTCTCTGTACCACACAACGCTACGCGAGGTGCCTCGACTACTGCGTCGCGTGCCCGTCATTCACGTGGCTCGGGATCGAGTGATTCCTCAGTGTAGCCGTCGGCGGCCAGGGTCTCCCTGATGAACTCCTCCAGCGATTCAGGCTTCGCTTCCCGAATCGTCTCAGGCTCCAGCCAGATTGGACCGTACCTATGCAACATGCGCTCACTCACACGGAGCAGCAGTTCGATTCTCAGATTCCACGTCCCGGAGGAAGCATCCGGCTCTAGGCCGACAACCAGCTCCTCGTCCGGTTGTAGATGGAACCGTGGCAGCGGTACACCTTCACCGTTCACCATGAGCCCTCCGAAACCACGTCTTTAGGCTGTCTTCCCACGATCCGCCGATAGACTGTCGGATCCGTTGCTCCCTCTGTCCCGATCGTCAATATTGTGGCCGATTCATCGAGTCCCAGCTTCTCACGGGTGATCGGATCGCCCGCGGCGAGCAACGCTGCTGCAAGCCCTGCAACGCCGGACTCACCTCCTACCAGGGGCTGATCGCCATAGGGAGCGTCTGCAAGAAGTCGCATGGTAGCCACCGCCGCATCATCTTCGATGGTCATTCCGAAGTTGGCTCCCTCACGCAGCAGCTTCCATGCGTAGCCCGAAACCTCTCCGGCGGCAAGACCTGCCATGATAGTCTCTAGCTCTCCGTTCACCGTCGCCGGCTCGCCTTCCAGCAGACTTCTGCAGATACAGTCTGCGCTCGATGCCTCCACAACGACTAGAATTGGCCTGTCGACTCCCCAAAGCTGCGCGGTATAGGCGGCGGCCGTACCCGCAAGTCCCCCGACGCCGGCCTGCACGAACATGTGTGTAGGTGGCGGACCCTCGGGAAGCTGTGAGTGAATCTCGTCGAAGAGCGTCGTATATCCGGCGAGTGTGTCGAGCGCAATCTGCGGCTCGGTTGCGTTCTCTGTCTCCGACACCACGTGCCATCCCAGTTTCTTTGCATCAGCACGGCACTCGCGCGCCGCGTCTTCATGTGTACCCTTGCTTCGGACGGTCTCCGCCCCAAACGCCGCTATGGCTTCCTCGCGAAACGGGCTGACGATGGATGCCATGTACACGACGGCCCTACAACCGAATCGGCTTGCCGCCCAGGCAACTGCTCTCCCATGGTTCCCGTCTGTAGCGCACGTTACGGTGACCCGAGACGCATCTTCGGCGAACTGGCCGTTCAGCAAGTTGATCGAAGATAGTCGGTTGATTCCTGTGGACTGCATGACCTGCCGAGCCACAATTCGGGATACGGCAAATCCCCCACCCAGCGGCTTGAAGCTGCCTACGCCAAGGCGCCCACCTTCGTTCTTGTACCATATGCCACCTACCCGGATGCGTTCAGCGACCCCCGGCAGTCCGGCCAACGGGGTCGGCTCATAATTGGGCCAGGCGCTGATCTCTCGGCGGGCCGCAGCCGTACCAGTGGCGGGCAGAATGCTATCGGCCCCCTCGACTGTGCCGGAGTGCTTCCTATGTCGGTTATGCACCAGCTGGAACGATCCGGATGTTGGCAGTATGTCTACCATGTCTCGCTTCCCTTGCTACGCAAGCTGCTGCTGGATATCTAAGATATCAGCCGACGGCTGTCAGCTCTCAGGAATCAGCTCTCAGCTGAACGGTGTCAACCACGGGAGATCCCAATGTCGCTCAGACGGCTGGCCTTAATCCTGATTTCGTTTGGCGGATTTCACTCGACCACCCTCGCTCAGGAAACCGCACGGATCGGAGCAGGATTGTTCGATCAGTTCGAGTATCGACACATCGGCCCTGTGGGGAACCGGATTAGTGCAGTGGTGGGTGTGCCAGGTGACCCAAACACGTATTACTTCGGTGCAGCCTCTGGAGGTGTCTTCAAGAGCGTTGACGGTGGCGTGCATTGGTTGCCGGTGTTCGATGACCAGCCCGCACAGTCGATCGGTGCACTGGCGATTGACCCGGTGAACCACAATGTCGTATGGGTCGGTACAGGCGAGGCACACATACGTAGCAACGTCTCTGTCGGCAACGGGATCTATAAGTCGACCGATGGTGGCAAGACGTGGTCCCACATGGGGCTCGACAGAACAGGCCGAATCAGTCGCATTGTGGTCCACCCAACCGAGCCGGAGATCGTTTTCGTGGCGGCGTTGGGGCACCTCTATGGGCCTCAAGAGGAGCGCGGTGTGTTCCGTACCGTTGATGGTGGTGAAACCTGGGACCGGGTGCTATTCGTCGATGAAAACACCGGTGCTTCCGACATAGTAATGGATCCCAACAACCCGAGGATCCTCTTCGCAGGTACGTGGCAGATGGTGATCTGGTCCTGGGGTCGGCAGAGTGGCGGTCCTGGAAGTGGGTTGTACACATCTCGGGACGGTGGTGACACCTGGCAGGAGCTGAGCGGCAACGGTCTTCCGTCTCCGCCCCTGGGCAAGATCGTGCTCGCCATGTCACTCGACAACTCGGAACGCGTGTACGCGTTGATCGAGACCAACTCCAACCGGGATTTCGCCGAACTCGAGGACCACCAAGGAGTATTGTGGCGCTCAGACGATGGGGGCGAGTCGTGGCGCATGGTCAACGCTGATCATACGCTGGTTCAGCGGCCGCACTACTACTCCCGGGTGGTTGCGGCTCCGGACGACCACAACGAGGTGCATTTCCTAGCCACGTCACATACGACGTCGCTGGACGGTGGTCTCTCGGTTGTCCGGGGTAGCGCCGGCGGCGACAACCACGACATGTGGATTGACCCGCTCAATCCCGATAGGATGGTCGTGGGAAACGACGGTGGAATCAGCATCTCGACCACTCGAGGTAAGAGTTGGTTGCGCCCCAGGTTGCCCATTGCTCAGATGTATCACGTGTACACGGACAACCAGATCCCGTACTTCGTGTACGGCAACCGGCAGGACGGGCCTTCCACCCGAGGACCCAGCAACAGCCTTACTGGAGCGACAATTCCGATCGGTCAGTGGCACTCCGTGGGCGGATGTGAATCGGGTTTTGCCGTGCCAGACCCGGTTGACAACAACATCGTGTGGTCCGGCTGTTATGAGGGAATATTGGATCGCTACGATCTTAGAACCGGACATGCCAGAAACGTGAGTGTGTGGCCCGACAATCCCGAAGGGTGGCCTGCGGAACCACTCCGGTATCGTTTCCAATGGACGTTTCCGATCACCGTGTCGCCGCACGACCACACACGGGTCTACGTCGGTAGCCAACATGTGCACCGGACGACTGACGGAGGACACAGTTGGACCGTCATAAGCCCTGATCTCACGACCAACGACAAGAGCAAGCAACAGAAGACCGGTGGCCTCACTCCCGACGATGCAAGTCCCACGTATGCCGCCGTTCTCTTTGCCCTTGCCGAGTCACCTGTTGAAGAAGGGTTGATCTGGGCCGGCTCCAACGACGGGTTGTTGCACGTGACTCGGGACGGCGGATCCAACTGGACGAACGTCACTGACCAGATTCCAGGTCTTCCGCCGTGGGGAACGATCAGCAATATCGAGCCGTCGCGCCATGACGCAGGTACGGCGTACGTGTCGATTGACCTCCACCAGGTGAACAACACAAACCCATACGTCTATAGGACCACGGACTACGGCCGGAGCTGGCAACTCATCAGCGAAGGTGTCCCAGCCAGTGTGTTCAGCTATGTGCATGTTGTCAGAGAAGACCCGACACGACGTGGCCTGCTTTACCTGGGCACTGAGAACTCGCTCTACGTTTCGTTCAACGACGGGCGCGATTGGGTGTCGCTTCAGGGCAGTCTCCCGCACGCGCCTGTCCATTGGCTCACTGTGCAAGAGCAGTTCAACGATCTAGTTGTTGCAACGTACGGGCGAGGATTTTGGATCCTGGATGATATAACGCCGCTGCAGCAGCTGACAGACAAGATCGTTGCATCACAGGCGCATTTGTTTGCTCCGCGCAATGCCTACCGGTTTCGCTACAAGGAACCTCCGATGAGCCAGCCGGGTGACCCAGGCGCCGGCCGCAATCCCGAGTACGGGGCGTCGATCAACTACCACCTCGGTAGCGTGCCGGGTGTCGGCGTGAAGATCAGCATTCTCGACCTGAGCGGTGACACGGTTAGAACTTTTAGTTCGGTACCGAGTGAGATTGGCATGAACAGAGCCTACTGGGATCTGCGGTACGAGGCTTCTGAGACACCTCGCATGCGCACCAAGGTGCTTGAGCACTCGCATGTTGTCATCGGCGACGACGGTTGGCGTCCAGCTGGAGAGGCGGGTCGCGTGGCACCACTTGTTCCTCCTGGCGAGTACACAGTGCTTCTGCGAGTGGGAGATGAGAGCTATAGGCAGCCGCTCACCGTGCTCAAGGATCCTTCATCTGCCGGCAGTGACTCAGACATCCGTGAGCAGGTGGCAATTCTGCTTGAGTTGCGCGAGGAAACCAATCAGGTGGTAGACCTGATCAACGAGGCTGAGTTGATTCGGGAGCAAATCACGCGATTGGCGAAGCTTCTGCAAGGATGGGAGGGTAGCGATGAGATCATTGCTGCAGGAGAGGATCTCCAAGCACAACTCATCGAACTGGAGATGAACCTCACTGACCTGAGGATGTCAGGCGGCACCGCCGGGCAGGATCGGCTACGCTGGCCGCGGCAGCTATACGCCAAGATGACGAGTCTGGCTGGCTACATCGGTGGGTCTGACTTCCCACCCACGACGCAGCAATTGGAGGTTCACCAGAGGTTGCAGGGGTTGTTGGCGGAGTACCAAGGACAGCTGAGGGTGCTACTAGAGCAGGACGTGACAGCGTTCAACGCCCTGCTCGTGGAGCACGGCGTTCCCGCCGTCATCGCCGGCCCCACTGGTCGGTGAGCGGAAATCGACGTCCCACCTTGGTAGACCTCTTCACGCCTCGCTGGCAACGGAGCGGACAGCGCCGTAACTTTTACGACATGTCCGACAAACCCACTGAGGACCTTCCCGAAAGAATGCAGCGCTTCAAAGACGACGGCCGTGAGAAACAAGAACGCCGGTCCTGGGAAGATCGGCGGCTTGCGGAACGACGGTCATCGACCGACGAAGTCGAGGATGATCGCCGCTCCGGCAAGGATCGGCGTGAAGGCGATCGCAGGGTGATGCTGCTGGATCGCCGCCGCCGGATGTCTGATCCTTACGCGTTACAACATGCGGAACTCATCCGCGAGATGCTGTTGCATCCTGATGCCGACGTTGCCTGCCCCCGATGTGGCGGCAGCCTTTTGCTAGGGCCGCCAGAAGTCCGCGGCGCCGATACGGCCCGAGAGGTGCGCTGCACCGAGTGTCGCCATTCTGTGGTCATAAGCGGTCTGCCACCCGAATTGACTCGGGACTTGAGCGACGAAGCGTGATTCGCTCGACCGAGCTATCTCCTCCTTAGAAGAAACCAGTACGAAGAGGTCACCATGTCTCGTCTGTTGACAATATTCGCTTTTGTGATGGCAAGTACATCTGGGCTGTTCGCTCAGGACATCCCGTCACCAGCTGAGTACTTCGGGTTCCAGATCGGCGCCGACCGCAAGTTGGCTGACTGGAATCAGCTCACTGGTTGGTATGAGGTGCTCGCCGCCGGAAGCCCGCGCATCACGCTGGATACACTGGGCCAAACCACACTTGGCCTTCCGTTCGTGATGTTGACGGTCACGAGTCCGGAGAACCACGCACGTTTGGATGAACTACGCGAGATTCAAATGAAGCTGGCCGATCCGAGGCTCGTATCGGGACCCGAGGAACTGACAGGGCTATTGGAGCAGGGTCGATCGGTCGTGCTGGTTACGCATGGCATCCACGCGACCGAGGTGGGTGGGCCCCAGATGGCAGCTCGGCTGCTGCATACTCTTGCGACCTCAGATGACGCAAAGGTCCGAGAGATCCTCGACAACACCATTCTGCTCGATATCCCGAGTCTGAATCCCGATGGTCTGCGGATGATAGTCGATTGGTACAGACAGTGGGTGGGAACGGAGTACGAAGCAGCTCCATTGCCGACGCTGTACCACCACTATGTTGGGCACGACAACAATCGCGATTGGTACGCCTTCACCCAGGTTGAAACCGAGCTCACGATTACTAAGGCGCACAACACCTGGCATCCTCAGATCGTGCACGACATTCACCAGACCGGAAGTACTGGAGCCAGGATCGTCTTTCCCCCCTTCATCGATCCCTGGGAACCTAACATCGATCCCTTGCTCACATCCGCCGTCAACCAGCTCGGCTCGTATATGGCAGCAGAGGTATTGGCACAAGGAAAGCCAGGCGTTGTCATCCATGCTGTTTATGATGCGTACACACCGGCTCGCGCTTATCAACACTATCATGGAGGCGCTCGCATTCTGAGTGAGACCGCGTCGATAAGATTGGCCACACCCATTACGATCGCCTGGGATGACCTGACCGCGCGGCGCGGCTTCGATCCGTCCGCGCGAGCATGGAACTTCCCAGAGGTGTGGCAAGGAGGCGAGTGGAGACTGGCCGACATAGTCGATTACATGGAGGCCGGGGTCATGGCGCTTCTGAGCAACGCTGCTCGCAACAGGGCGTATTGGGTCGAGAACTTTTTTGAGATCAACAAGCGGGCTGTAGGCAAGTGGCCCGAGTGGCCATCGGCGTGGGTGATACCGGCAGACCAACGGAACCAAACGGGGCGAGACGCTGTGTTACGTATTCTCACTCTTGGCGACGTCGAGGTACGAGTAGCTGCCGGAGACTTCTCTGCAGGCCAGAGGCAGTTTCGAGCGGGCAGCTACGTGATACAGATGAACCAGCCCTACGCATCATTCGCGCAGACTATGTTGGAGCGACAGGAGTATCCGGATTTGCGTCAGTATCCGGGCGGGCCCCCGCTCGCTCCCTACGACGTAACCGCCCACACACTTCCGTTGCTCATGGACGTCGAAGCCGTACCTGTCGACGATGCATTGGAGGTCGCTCTATCGGAGCCGATCCCATCATGGAGTGTGGACTATCAAGCGCCCGCTAACCTCTCTGGAGCAGCAGCCCCGAGGATCGCGGTATACAAATCGTGGCTCGAGCCGATGCCGGAGGGGTGGACACGCTGGGTGCTGGACCAGCACGGGGTTCCGTACGACACACTGCACGACGGTGATATCCAGAACGGTGCACTAGACCGCTATGATGTGCTGTTATTTGAAGATCAGTCGGCAGAGCAGATCGCGAGTGGACATGCCGTTGGTCGAGTCCCCCCTGAGTACAGCGGGGGCCTAGGTGCCGCCGGAACCGACGCAGTCAGGGATTTCGTCCAGTCCGGTGGTAGAGTAGTTGCAATAGCTGAGGCGACTGAGTTCGCAAGCGAGGCCTTCGACATCGGCGTGAGCAATCCGGTAAGCGGCCTCGAATCTCAGGACTTCTATATACCCGGCGCCATACTGCGGATCGAAGTGGAGGGTGAACATCAGGTCACGAGTGGGACACTCCCAGAGAACGCCGTTTGGTACTGGAGAAGTAGCCGGCCGTTCGCCGTAAGCGACGGCCGCGTCAGGGTGTTGGCTCGGTATGGTGCCGGCAATCCGCTCTTATCGGGTTGGGTCTTGGGCCACGAACACGTAGCGGGCAAACCGGCTCTCGTGGCTGCGGAAATCGGGTCCGGCTCTGTGGTCATGTTTGGTTTTGCACCGAACTACCGCGGCCAGACAATTACCACTTGGCCCTTGTTGTTCAATGCGTTGACCTACCGCAGGTAGAGCGGGACGTATACGTCTGCCACGCCGGGCCCGGAGTCAGGTCACCGTGGATCCCGCCCAAGCTTGCCCGGGAGTGTCGCTGACACCACCCGTCCAGTCCTCTGCTCATACTCCGCTGGAGGCGACGATGTCCGCCCGACTGCACGCAACTGTATCAGTCTTTCTCCTGATGTCATCATCAGTCTACGCACAAAACTACACAGGTACGTACGCTGCGACGAACACTCAGGGTGCGGTCGTTACGCTCACACTGCAACAGGATGCAGGAGGCAATCTCACGGGGACAATGGTGGGTGGTGATGTCCAGTTCCAGATCGAAGGGATGGTCGAGGAAGGGATCGCAGTCGGCGCGATGTATGACCAGCAGGGAGGTGTCCTCTTCGAGGCGCAGCTCCAGGGAAACGAGTTGCTGCTGAGTCTGTTTGAGGTCGGGCCAGATGGCGAACCGGACTACGAGCAGAGCCGGGAGGTGGTCTTGACACGAAGTGGTCTGGGAGCGGCTCCCGCCCGGCCCGGTCCCAGCGGTGCGAACCCGCTTGGCGGCGCGAATCCACTCGCCGGAGCGGGCGCGGATCCGTTTGCAGGCGATTACACCGGCGAAAGCGTAGCCCTAACCTTGCAGGGAAGCGGAGGTAACTACACCGGGAAGCTCACGTTTCAGGGAACGGCCTATCCAGTGAACGCGTCGACGGCTGGCAATACCCTGAGCGGCACCTTTGCAGCGGGAGGCGAGACGTATTCGTTTACGGCCAGTTTGCAGGGTAACCAATTGTCGCTCGATAGCGGGGGGAGGACCTATCGGTTAACGCGTCAGTCGGCCACTGCTGGAACTGCAAACCCTCTGGGCGGTGGCGGGGCGATGGAAATCACGACGGGGGGTGGTCTTCTGGGGCGTTGGAGCTGCCGGACAGCGGAGGGGATGGCACAACTGGATTTTCTGTCAGACAGCCAGCTCTCGTTCAACGGTGAGCGGAGCCAGTATTCGATCGTTCAGGGCGCGGTACGTGTAATGGAACAGTGGGGCCCGGCCGACTACCGCTACCAGCAATCGGGAGACAACCTCACAGTCATGGGGCCGGATGGATCATCGATGCAGTGCACGAGGACCGCGCAGAACCAGAGCGGCGCCGACACAGGAGGCAGTGGAGGACTTGAGCAACTGTTGCGCGGTGAGAAATGCGGATATAGCTCGTCACCGGACGGGGGATTTTCGACGACGCGCCGTCTGATGTTCGACGGCCAGAGTCGTTTCGTCTATACGACTCTGAGCGAAGTGGACGCGCCTGAAGTGATCGGCTACGGGCAGGCATCGGGCGACCCCGGCTCGTACAGGGTAATGGGTGCCAACAAAGGAGATGAAGTGCACCTGATGTTTGACAATGGTGACCGAATCGTCATGTACGTCCATCATCTCTACCGGGGTGAGATCATGGAACTCTGGTACAACGACATCGTGTATGCGCCGGGCTTATGTCCCGGGGCCGAGCCCTAAGTCATGAATTTGTCCCAACCTCTTGCGTCAACAGCAAACGGACTGTCTCTTTCACACTCGCTTGAAATAGACTGAGGCTTGGTTCGTCTGGACATGGTGAATGGGTTATCCAAAGAAGCACAGGGGTAGGCGAAAGATCGGCAGCAAGCGACGCCGCATGCGTCGCAAGCGTCGCAAGGGCCAACGCCTGAAGAAGAAGTAATCGGCTAGGTCAGGTTTCCCCGGCCAGTGGCCGGAGCAGCAGCAACTTTCGAGGAACTAATCGTGGATCAGCTGCGTGACCTTGCAGAAGAAGCCGTGCTCGCGGAGGCCATGGCGGCTGACGTGGCTGTGTTGTACAAGCACAGCCACAAGTGCCCTACGTCCGCGTTGGCGATGAATGAAGTGCGTTGGTTCGTCGACGAACGCCCCGACGTTCCGGTCTATGTGGTGAACGTGGTTCGTAACCGGGAGCTGGCACAGCAGTTGGCAGACGACCTCAATATCTCGCATAAGTCGCCGCAGGTGATTCTTCTCAGATCCGGCCAACCGCAAGCCGACGCGTCACACCATAAGATCACTTGCGAGCTGCTCAAGCGCTGGGTGAATCAAGCCGCATAGTCTTCTGCCGCGATCGGTATACCCACCCGTCACATTCCCGGTCGATAAGACCGCACCGCGTTTTCCAGTACATCGACAAGCGATAGCCATGCCTGCTTATAGTCTCCGTCGGCGTATCGCTCCGCCTGGTCAAAATAGTGCGGTGACTCGGGGTCCGCGCTGGTACCAAATACGTGTAGCGACCTTGCTTTCACCTCAGGCCCGAATTCCACGACAGCGACATAGCTGTTGCCGTGCACCCCGTAGCGACGTCTCTGGCCTTGGACCGGCTGCGCAGTAAAAGTGAACATGGGCCCCGTCCAACCCGGTGCGCCTGGGATCGGAATGCTGCTAGCATCGTCGCTGAAAGGAGCGTCACCACTAGTGTGATTGCGCTGCAGACGGTTCAGCTCACCCCAGGCTACGCGCCACGTGTCCCAGTCGTCATCTAACCGAGCGATCGCACGTTCGAGCGCGACCACGTTGATCCAGGGTAGGTCCGACTGAGCGCGCTCCAGTACGCGCCGTTGCTCACCCCAGACCACGTACAGGGTCATCGCCTCTGATCGGATTGCGCTAACTCTATCCCAGCGCCGGAGTAGTGTAATGGCCTCTATTAGATCTGCCGCGCGAGGGAGGTCTTGCAGTCTTAGTTCCCGCCACTCAGCGACCAGGCGAGCTACGTCCTCTTCGGCCTGGATGAGGTGAGTTGTGTAGGAGGCTTGCGCCCATTCATCGAAGCTGAACGTCTGTTGTGAATCGAGGAGGCGACGCGCCTGCCGATGACGGGGGTTGTCACCCTCGCGGACCATATAGTCTGGGAAGTCGTCGGGATTCGGGTTGCCGGAGCTGGTGAGTAGGAACGGTGTGCCGTTGCAGTTCTGTAACCACCCTGTCGCCGGATTCAGCAACTGTGGCAAGTCGCCGATCGGATGATACCCTTGCCAATCGGTTGTGGGGTTGCTGCCGTCGACCGGTACGGTCCAGTCGAACTCTTCCGATCGGCGCGGCATGGCTGCGTTATACAGATAGAAAATGGTGCCGGCCTGATCGGCGTACAGTATGTTGCCGAACAGCATGTCGAGACTCGAAATCACCGACATGAACTCGTCGAATGTGCTCGACTTCGTCATGCGATACCATTGGTCGAGCCAGCCGGGTTCCTCGAACTTGGACATTCTGACTGCGAGCGGCATGCCGTCACGAATCCCGACAATGGGCCCGTGATGGGTCTTGCGGAAGGTGCCCGGAATCCGTTCGATGCCTGCCTCCGTCGCGACCGTTATAGTGTCCGGCCACGCCACAGCGTCACGGTAGCCGTCGCCGTATCTATACGCCAGCGGGTTGACCTCATCGTCAAACGTGATCGTCCATGTATCTGCCTGATCAGCTGCGTTGTCGGTGCTCATCCAACCCAAATGGTCATTGAAGCCGATGTATGGTAGCGGAAATCCGAAACGTGTGTAGCCGCTGAAGTTCCAGCCTTCGTCGCTGATTACGTGTCCTTCGTATACCTGAGAGGGCCCGAAGAAGGGCAGGTGTGGGTTGATTAGCAGCATTGCATGGCCGCTTGAGCTTTTGGCTGGGGACACTGCCCAGGAGTTCGATCCGATCTCTGATTGAAGTTCGCGCTGGGGAAACGTGGCGGCGAGGTTCGCAGCGGACCGGCCGGTTGAGTACTGCAACGCCGCGATTCCGTCTTGTTGCCGGACGCCTGCAGCACCGAGGAAGCCTCTCTGATAATAGAGGTAGCGAATGAACGCGAGGGGGTGCCACGGTTCAAAGTATTCCATGAGTCGTGGCTCCACGTCTGGGTTGTTGGCTACATAATAGTTGAGGCCTGCGACGTATCCCTCCAGCAGAGCACGAACCGACTCGCTCGAGGTTTCGTACTCTTCAATTGACAGGCGAACGGTCTCCAGCGCGCGACTGAGCCAATCATCGAGCAGTACATCCTGGCCGTGAAGCTCTGCAGCTCGTCCAATGGCGCGGATGTAGTTGTCCTCGATCTGCCAGAAGTTGTCTTCGGCTTGAGCGTAAGCGAATCCAAATGCCGCGGCGGCATCCGTCTCCCCGGCCACGTGCGGGACGCCGTACTCGTCGCGATGGATCGTAACGCTATCAGCAAACTGCTCGATTCCGCCCGTGCAACCCAACACGACTAGTAGTATGCTGGGTGCCGTTATCGGAAGCAGTGAACGAACCCACGATTGCATATTCGTCTCCACCGAAGTAACACAATGCAGTTCGGGAGTGGTGTGTTGCGGTAAGGTATGCGGCCGTTGGAGCGGTGACAACCGGTGGTGTGAGAGAGCTTAGAGATGGCCCACAAGACGCGATATGGAGCCGGTCACGCGTATGTGGGCGGCTGCTGGACCGCGAGCCGAGTCAACCATCCTGGTGTCATAATGCAGCGAGCTGTATTGTTCAGCATGAGTAACAAGAGCCTCGATCCAGGGCGGCCAGTGAGGAAAGCGGCGAGCGTAGCCGCGGGCTGGAATGCGATGCTTGCACCGTATCGCAAACCGGAAGTCTGGCGGAGCGTATTTCAACTGGTGAATACAGCAATTCCGTTGGTAGCGTTGTGGTTGGCAATGTTGTGGAGCCTCGCCATCGGGTATTGGCTGACGCTCCTCTTGGCGTTGCCTGCAGCGCTACTGGTTGTCCGGATGTTCATGCTCCAGCACGACTGCGGTCACGCAGCTTTCTTTCGGTCACTCAAGGTCAACAACGTGGTTGGCGCGGTGATTGGTGTGTTGACTCTGGTTCCTTACGCCTACTGGCGCAAGACGCACGCGATTCACCACGCAACCTCCGGCAATTTGGATGAGCGAGGGTTCGGCGATATCGACACGCTCACCGTGCGAGAGTATCTTAGCCGATCGCGTCGAAAGCGAGCGTTGTATCGCGTCTATCGCAATCCACTGGTGATGTTGTTGCTGGGCCCTACTCTTCAGTTCATCATGAAGCACCGACTGCCCTTTGACACACCGCGGACGTGGAAGCGGGAGTGGGCGAGCGTGCATTGGACAAACATGAGCTTAGTCGCTGTGACTGCAATCATGTGGCTTGTCGTTGGCATCGAGCGGTTTCTGTTGGTGCAACTGCCCATTACGCTGATCGCAGGATCGGTCGGTGTCTATTTGTTCTATGTGCAGCACCAGTACCAAGAGACCTATTGGCGCTACCGGGAAGCCTGGGATTATCATGCGGCCGGATTAGAGGGAGCGTCTCACTTGGTGATGCCGCAGGTTCTGCAGTGGTTCACGGCGAACATCGGACTGCATCACATCCATCACGTGAGCAGCAGAATTCCCAACTACCACCTGCAGCGCTGTTACGACGAGAATCCAGAGTTGCAGAACGTCACGCGATTGACACTCGTCGGAAGCCTCAAGACCTTGGGTCTGGCTTTGTGGGATGAGGACGATGAGCGTTTGGTTGGGTTTAGAGACCTGCGATCGATCCGACCGCGGATTGAACGGGGGCTAGGCGAAGGTCAGCGCATCGAACCCACCAAACCGGACGTGGTTCCCCAAAGCTGGCGGTAGGTTACCGCAATAGTCTAGCTGCATCATTGCTTGGCCCTTCCGAACGACCCGCAAGTCTCCATCTTTGTGGCATCATGACTAGCCATCACAATAGAATTGGATTGTTGGCGACAGCCGTGGTATTCTCACTCACGTTGGCTGTCTGTAGTGACCGGATATCGTCAGCCAATAGTCTGATCAGCCAATTTGGCGCTCCACTGACGGTCGCAGAAGCAGATTCACTGCTTTGGAACAACCTGCTGGCCGCGGAGGATGCACGCGCGCGATCTGCAGAGCAGCTTGACGTCCTGGTTAGCGCCCTTTCCTCCAACAGTACATCTGTGCGGCGCATTGCTACCCGCGCAGTAGGACGGCTTGAGCGACCAGATCTTGTGCGGCATATCGAGCCTCTCCTCTCCGATAGCAACGCCGATGTCCGAGCCGAAGCGGCAAACGCCGTAGGCCAGGCGGTATCGGTCGGTGGGGCAGACTCCTTGACGCCGGTTCTCTTGGACCGCCTACACGAAGAGCGCGATTCCTACGTTCGTGGTTCGATCGCCCAAACCCTGGGCCGGCTGCCGGTGGAGTCACCGGAAACCGTACGTTTGGTTGAAGCCACGTTGGTGGATGTCTCGGCAGATGCGGAGGCAGCGACAATGGTCGGCATCATGCGTGGCCTGGAGTCGTGGATCAGGCGGTATCGACGGACACGACCCCCGGCGGGTCGAACCGTCGAACGCCTTTATGAGCTGACTCGATATCAATCGAAGGGGCATGAAGCTGATGCGAAACGAGTGCGGCGACTGGCGCTGACTGCGTTGGGTGGTGGTGGGTTCGTGGACGTGACGTTGCTTCGCAGGTCGTTGTCGAGTCCTGATGTAGAACTGCGCAGGCTCGCCGTGGAGTCCGCGAACACACTCTTGAATGGAGCGCAACGGGATTCAATTGTCAGCGAGGCACTGCTGGACAAATCGCCAGCGGTCCGTTTTGCGGCGCTGCAGATTCGCGGTCGACGCATACGCGGTGGCGTGGGTTGTGAGCTAGTCACGCCCATGTCGGACGACTCGGATCAACATGTGGCCCTACTTGCCATTGACCTATTAGGCGATAGGTGTGCCACCCAGCCCGGTGTCGCAGATCTGCTCAGTGCAGCCGTAGAACGGTTACCCTCGAACCACACTGAATCATGGCACGAGGCGGCACACGCCATGGTAGGCTTGGCGAAAGTCGCGCCTGAGCTGGCAGGTGAACAGACACAACGATTCAGCGATCACGCGACTTGGTGGATACGTATGTACGCCGCCCGGGCGGCTACAATACTCAAGAACACCGAAGCATTGACGACTCTGGCGTATGATAGCAGTGACAACGTTCGTGAGGCAGCTATCTCCGGTCTGTCGCTGCTAGCCGGACACGCAGCTGACTCTGTCTTCGTCGCTCAATTGTCCCGACCTGACTATCAGTTGGTGATCACCGCGGCGGGCGCACTCGGAGGTTCTCCGAGTGGGCCTGTAGTGGTGCCAGTCCTCGTGTCCGCGCTCGAGCGCATCACGGCTGAGCGGCGAGAGACGTCGCGCGATGCGAGAGTAGCGCTGTTGGACGTTTTGGGTGAATTGGCCGACCGTAGGCAGGCGGACTACCTGGCCTCCTATCTTCGAGACTTCGATCCGGCCGTGGCGGAACGAGCCGCACGCATCCTGACCACCTGGACTGGGCAAAGATGGTCAGCTGCGCCGCAGCGCCTAGAACTGCAGCAGCTACCGTCGTACGCTCAACTGCGCGAGCTTGTCGATATCCGAGCAGTGATTGAACTCGAAGGGGGAACGACCGTCGAGTTGCGACTGCTGCCGTTCGAGTCTCCCACCAACACGTGGCGGTTTGCGCGACTGGTTCGATCGGGGTACTTCGATGGTCTCACGTTCCATCGTGTGGTACCTGGGTTCGTGATCCAGGGCGGCAGCCCCGGGGCCAACGAGTACGTGGGTGACGGACCTTACACACGCGACGAGCTTGTCGTGCAGTCGCATCTGCGCGGTACCGTTGGGGTGTCGACCCGAGGCAGGGATACTGGTGACGGGCAGATCTTCGTGAATCTCGTGGACAATCCTCGACTAGATCATAACTACACGATCTTCGCGGAGGTGGTGAGCGGCATGGATGCAGTTGACCGGGTGTTGGAGGGAACGGTGATTGAACGCATCGTGCTTCGGTGACTCGTGGGCTCCCCGGGCCACCGCCGGGGGCTAACACGTAGCGGCCCTCCCGCGCAACCGGCCTACCGCCTCACCGCCCTACTCCACCCTCAGCGCAACCAGCGGATCGACCCGGCTTGCTCGTCTGGCAGGTATGTAGCTGGCGAGGAGGGCGATCGCGACCACCAGCCCTGACACGGCACCGAACGTCCACGGATCCGTGGTGCTGACCTCGAATAGGAAGCCGGTCATAACGCGGGTCGCTGCAAAAGCGGCTGCGAGGCCGAGTGCTACTCCAATCAATGCAAGCACTAATCCCTGACGCACGACCATCGCCAAGACAGTTCCACTGCACGCTCCTAGAGCCATACGAATCCCGATCTCACCGGTGCGTTGCGACACTGTGTGGGAGATGACCCCGTAGATGCCGATTGATCCGAGCACTAGTGCTGCTGAAGCAAAGAGACTCAGCAGCGCAAGGATGAAGCGCGGCCGTGCGACTGCCAAATTGGCAATCTGGCGCATGGACCGTTGGCTTACTATCGGAAGGTTTGGGTCCAGCCCATACACCGCCTCCCTTGTCGCGGCAGCGACGGCTCCAGGATCACCGCTCGTGCGAGCCACGACCGAGTTGGTGCGAGTCATGAAACCGCCCCAAGCCGCAAGCTGCGCGAACGAGTGATAGTATGTTGGATTGCTGGCTGCGATCTCGTCAAACTTGGTGCTGCCGACTATACCAACGATCGTGTGCCTAGGTCCGTCGGTTCTAGCAAACCAGATCTGCTGGCCGATCGGGTCCTCCCCTGGCCAGTATCGCTGTGCCATTCGCTCGTCGATTACGACGACGAGCGGTGCGCTGGCTCGGTCGGTCGCGTCCAGCAAGCGGCCCCGTATGAGCGGGATTCCCATGGTCTCGAATAGTCCGTGGCCGGCCGTGACGTGACTAGCCTGAAGCCCGAGCTCCCCGGGTGTGTGGTCCGCTCTCCCTACGATGTGAAAGCGACTCTGCGACCGATCAATGCGAAGAGGCGCTCTGCTCACGATTGCAGCACTAGTGACACCGGGAATGGCCGCCACCAACTCATTCAGCTGTTCGTAAAAGATGATCGCTTCCTCACCAGTGTACTTGGTGCCCGGCAGGGACAACGAAGTGAAGAGCATTTGCTCGGAGCCGAACCCGAGATCCTCTCGCGTCAGGTTCCAGAAGCTCTTTGCCATGAGACCTGCACCAGCGACCAGCAGAATGGCAACAGCAATTTCGGATATGATCAGGACACTCCTCAGCCGGATACGACCGCGACCGGCTGTTAGAGTACGATTCCCGTCTTTGAACGCGGTTGTGAAGTCTGCGGCGACCTCCCGGAGCGCAGGTGCCAGCCCGAACACCAGGGCCGTTAGGAGAATGACCCCGGAGCTGAAAGCCAGCACATGGCCATCGAGTCGGATCTCCTCGACGCGGGGAATGGAACCAGTCTGCAGTGCTAAAAGCGCCTCGACACCCAATCCGGACAACGCAACGCCGATGCCGCCGCCGATCGTTGCCAGCACCAGACTCTCAGTTAGAAGTTGCTGTAGGATCCGTCTTCTTCCGGCACCCAGCGCACCGCGAACTGCTATCTCCCGTCGTCGAGCCTCGCCGCGAGCCAGTAGGAGGTTTGCCACGTTTGCGCACGCAATGAGCAGCACGAAACCAACCGCACCAAAGAGCAGTACCAGCGCCGCCCGCACGTGTCCGACCGTCTCGTCCAAGAGGGGCAGCATCCACAGGCCGTGACCCACGTGGTGGTCAGGATAGTCCACGGCCCAACGTTCCATCATCACCTTCATCTCCGCGTTGGCCTGCTCGAAGCTAACGCCGCTTGCCAGTCGGGCGATCATGTGGAACCAGTGTCCGCCGCGCCAGGTGCGATCCGGATCGAGCGGCAACGGTGCCCATAACTCCACCCGAGGATCGGGGAATGCGTATCCGGGAGGCATGACTCCGACCACCTCACCACGAGCCGTCTCTTCGGCGACCTCCATCCCTACGTCGATGGTACGTCCGATGATCGTGGAGTCGCCCCCGAATCGCCGCTGCCAGAGGTCGTAGCCCAACACATACACCGGCATGGGACTCGGCCCACCGTCTCCCTTGACCAAAGTGCGCCCGAGCAACGGCGGTGTCCGAAGAACGGTGAACATGCTGGGTGAGACGAGACTACCCACCACCACCTCTGGGTCGCCGTCACCTTCCGAGATGTTGATCCATTCGGTGGACACCGCTGCCACTGATTGCATGCTGTGACTCTGGTCGATGTAGTCGAAGTACTCAGGAGAACCCACCGCGTACTTGGGGAAATCCATCCCGCTTTCAGGAGAGAAGTAGGTGTAGATTGCTACGAGATCGTCGGGCTCGTCATATGGCAGTGGCTGCAGCAGCACTCCGCTCACAACGCTGAAGATGGCGGTAGTGGCTCCGATCCCAATCGCAAGCGTGAGCACGCTCACAACCGTGAATGTGGGCGTCCTAGTTAGACTGCGAATGGTGTGACGGAGGTCCTGAGTCAGGCTGAAAATGAGCCCTGTACCCCTAGGGTGTTGAGCTTCCCGAGTACTCACCGCCCGGCACTCGGCGGCGATTTCTTCGGGGTCGCCAAATGCCTCCTTTGCCGCATTGTGGGCTTCCTTCGCACCCATCCCATCCGACATGAACTCGCGAGCTCGCAGTTCTAGATACGCGTCGATGTCGGCCCTAATGCCGGAGTCGGACTTCCATGATTCCGGTTTCTTGTCTTCCCTTCGCCTGGAGATCCCCATGCTTCACCCGAGAGCCTTTAGTACGCTCAATACTGCTTCCGAGTGCTCGGTCAGACGAGCGACTTCCGCTTCGAGGTGAGTGCGTCCGCGTCCAGTGAGCCTGTAGAACTTGGCCCTACGGTTGGTTTCGGTCGTGCCCCACTTGGCGGTCACCCAACCGCGTTTCTCGAGGCGATGGAGTGCTGGGTAGAGCACACCCTCCTGAACGCTCAACACTTCAGCACTGGTACGTCTGATCCACAGACCTATGGCGTAGCCGTGAAGCGGGCCCTTGGTGAGTGCCTTCAAGACCAGCACATCGAGCGTGCCTGTGTAGATATCGCTGCCAGCCATGTTGCTGCCCAACCTATGTATATTTCGTATAGTTATTATAGTGCTGTATACCTTGGTGAACAAGGGGTAGGAGGTCGAACATCGGACATCGAACGCCGAACATCGAACGTCGAACATCGAACGTCGAACCCTGAACACCTAGGTTCCATGTCCGAGTTCTCTCAGGTCGGGACTGCATTGTGACAGAAACAGGTGCCGACAACGCTGTGTCCGTACGCGGCCTGACAAGATCCTACGGCGACGTACTCGCGATCAGGGATCTCTCCATCGACGTGCGAAGGGGGGAGGTTTTCGGGCTGCTCGGGCCAAACGGTGCCGGTAAGACCACTACCGTCGGTGTGATCTGCGGTCTGTTGGCTGCTGACGCTGGTGAAGTGACCATCCACGGCAGTTCACTCAAGGACGACTACGAGCAGTGCAAGCGACTCATCGGGCTCTGCCCTCAGGAGATCATCATTTGGGAGGCGCTGACGTGTATGGAGCAGCTGACGTGTGTGGGTCGTTTCTATGATCTGGACAACAAGGTAGCCCGCTCCAGAGCGCACGAGCTGCTGGAGGTCATGGGCCTCATTGACCGGCGCAATAACCTTGCCGGCACACTGTCTGGCGGTATGAAACGACGCTTGAACATCGCGCTTGCGTTGGTGCACGAGCCGCGTGTCCTGATCCTTGACGAACCGCAGGCGGGGCTCGACCCGCAGAGCCGTGTACTCGTGAGGGAGTACGTGCGCTCACTCGCCGGCACGACCGTGATACTGACTACGCACGACATGGATGAGGCTGATCGCATGGCCGATCGTATCGCAATCATCGATCACGGTCAGTTGCTGGTGCTGGACACACCTGGCAAGCTGAAGAGCAGTGTCGGTCCGGGTGATGTTCTCGAGATCCGTGTTATAGAAGGGCAGGATGACAGAGTGGATCGGCTTAGAAAGGAGCTGCCTGATCGTGTCTCAGACATGGGATACGAACACGGGGTCCTCCGTCTGGTGGGAAGTGACGTCCTGAATTCTCTTCCCGTTGTGCTGGAGGAATTCAGGCGTCATGACCTGCCAGTGGAGGACACCGTAATCCGCAAGACATCGCTGGAGGACGTCTTCATCGGTCTGACCGGCAGGAGGCTGAGGGAGTGAGGCTCGACGCACTGCTTCGGAAGACTCTGCTCGAGAATCTCCGGGACTGGAAGATGCTTGCAATGACGTTGAGCTTTGCCCCCTTCTTTGTCGTCCTGATGTACTTCTACTTCGAGGGTGCCACTACCCACTACCGCGTTGCGGTCGTGAACCGAGATGAAGGGAGGCTCGGGCGCGGGCTGGTCACACGGTTTGAAGAAGCGGCATCTGTGGAAAACGTACCTGTTCTGCGCGTGATTGAGGAAGACCATCTCGCAGCTGCCCAGGAACGGATCAGGGATCGCTCTGCCGATCTCGTGTTGGAGTTGCCGGGAAATTTCTCACGCGCCCTCTCGGAATACGCCCAAGGGAGTGCGGCTGCACCGCTTACAGTCAGAACCTATGGTGATCCGTCTAACGTCAAATACCTGATGGCGGCAGCGTTCTGTGACTACCTGACATACGAGTACGCTGCGGCGATTACGGGCGAGCCGGGCCCCATGGTGCTGGAACCGGTCAGCCTTCGAGGTGGTGACGTGCCCAGCGAGTTCGATCTCTACGTGCCCGGACTCCTCGCGCTGGCTCTCATGATGCTGATGTTCACAGCGGCGGGGTCAGTGATAAGGGAGAAGGACAAAGGCACACTGATCCGGTTGCGCATCTCGAACATCTCAACCGCTGAGTGGTTATCCGCGATCAGTATCACCCAGGTCATCATCGGCCTGCTGGCGGTCGCATTGACTTACCTGACCGCCCACAGTCTCGGGTATCGGTCGACCGGCTCGATGGTCTCCGTTGCCCTTGTGACGGTGCTGTCGAGCATGGCAATCGTCGGTATCAGTATGATTGTCGCAGCTACCCTGAGAACCATCTTCGACTTGGTCACGATCGGTAGCTTCCCGTTTTTCATTCTGATGTTCTTTTCGGGTGGCATGTTCCCGATCCCGGACATTCAGCTATTCGGGCTCGGCGGCAGGACGATCAATGCCCATGACGTTCTGCCCACCACGCACTCCATCGCAGCATACGATAGGATCATGAGTACTGGGGGTAGCTTGGGTGACGTGACCTTCGAGCTGACTGCTATTCTGGTGCTCACAGTGGTGTCATTCGGAATAGGAACGTGGGCCTTCAGCAGGCGTCATATGGTAGCGCGTTGAGGCTGTTCGACGTTTGCTGTTCGATGTTCGACGTTCCTCAGAAATAGACCCTTCCCCTCACGAACCCACCGTGACTGCCACTGCCATACTCTGTTCCGTCTGAGCCAATAGAAAACAGCAGGTTCGTCACCAGATCCACATTCTCCGCAAACGCGTAGGTGATTGCCGGGACGATAGCCACACTGCCGTCCCTGAGGTTCGTGATTGCCGATGCCGCTACAGTCCAGAGATCCCCCAATGGCCTGCTCACCATACCGTAGACGGTTCCCTTACCCAGAGTCCTGCCATCACCAGAAAGACGTGCGAGCCATTGTCGGATCGAATAGGAGTCGCTCCACTCGCCGCGGCCGTTGTAGTAGCCCTCGACCATGATCAAGGTTCGGTCCGGAAGCGTGTAGTTACCGCCCACCGTCGCCTCGACCCACCGCTCGTTAGCACGGTCCGACCACGTGCCCTCAGCCCAGATGCCAAGACCGAACAGCTCGCCGGTGATGTCTCCACCTATTGTGTGCCGTTGCTCGAGAGGCAATTCGAGTAGGTCAATTCCGGTCGGTGCAGGTCGCTCGTGGATCTCTGCAACAAGCGCCGAGATGTCGAAGCCTGAGAGATGGTGCCGCACGCGTAGGACCTTCGCGCTAGTCTCGATACCACCTTCGGGTATGTACGCAACTTGGATGTTGCTCAGCGGCCCAAAGGGGAGCTTGATGCTTAACGCTCCTACTCCTTCCCGCTCGTACGTAGGCTCGAGTAGATCCTTGGGACGGAACAACTCGGTTGGATTGAATGCCCAGGCTGCGCCCCAGGCGAGGTACTGCTTTCCCACCGTTATCTCGAATGGACGTGGCTTGATGGTGATGTAAGCGTGGTTCAGGAACTGACGGTCCTCGAGCTCAACCACTGCGCTGTCCGGCACAGGTATGTAGTCTGGCAACGCGTTGCTCAGGGAGATCAGAGTGTTGCCACGGTACAGCTGCCATACTAAAGCTGCGGACGCGCTCGTCGAGCGGCCGGCCCGGGCCGCAATGTCTGCGCGGAAACGATCGTAGTCGAGCTGCGCCCAGTCGTCTCCGGTGTATCTCACGCTGAATTGGTGTTCCCAATACCCGGTGAGACGGGCGGTGGTCTGAGCAGTGAGCGTACTCGGTACGACGAGAATCAGGGCAGTCGCTGCTCCAAGGATCGAGCGTCGGAACATGGGTTCAGAACCCGCTCTCCAGGTAGCTGACCGTAAACACCTCCTGCGGCACGTCGATGTTGAACGCCATCTCAAGGATGGTAAGCGTCGTGCGCGTGTCCGTCTGGAGTGCGTTGTCCATTCCAATCACGAAGGGATACCAGCGACCTCCGATCTCGCGTACGTCGCTGAATGTCGCCGTCTTGAGCAGTTTGCCGCTCTTGGCAAACAAATCCTCCTTGAGCGGTACCCACCTCTCGCTATCGATCCAGATTCGTCTACGCTGATAGCTCAAATCGTCGCGCTTCGCGGTCAGATACAGGATGTATACGGGCCGACCGTCTACCTCTTCCTGTCCTTCGACAGTGGCGTCATAGTCCTCCACCATGCTGGGGTTCTCACTGGCGTCACCATAGGAGAAATCGCTGCCCATTATTCCCTGGCGAAGCATGTGGCCCTGAATCCTCACGCTCTTGCCCACTCTGGGAAGGAAGATCCACATAGCGTTGTCGCGGCGCAGGAACCTGCTTCCCGCATCTCGGGCCGGAGCAATGAACTCAAGGAAGGACATGTCGGTGCCTTGAGCCCAGGATTCGTACAGCATGTTGCGTTCGTCACCATCACGGTAAGTGACGGTCATCTGCGCCCTTGTCTTTGCGGTACGGATGGTCATGTTAGCGTCCACCCGCTCGAGGATCTCACCTGGAGAGAGCTGTTGAGCGTGCATCGGCATGGCCACGAGCGTTAGCCACAAGCCGATAAGGGTCCGTCGGAAAATGGTCCAGTGCTGACTGCACGTTTGTCTGATCATCATGCCCTCAGTGCCTCCGCTGGAGCCAAGCGCACGGCTCGGAAAGCCGGGTACAGCGCCGCTACTCCGGCAGTAATCACTCCTGCCACGGCTGCGATCAATGCATAGGATAGCTGCCAGTCTGGGTAGATGTTGCCCTGAAATGGAATGTCGATACCGCGAGTGGCAGCCGTGATGTCGATGCCGGTGTTCTCGAGCCAGATGCCCACGGCCGATCCGAGTGTACTGCCCACTACTGCTCCGATCACTCCAATGGCAATTCCCTCTGCAATGATCAGCAACACGATGTCGCGTCGGCGCATTCCGAGGGCTGCCTGCATGCCGAATTCCTGGGTACGCTCCATGATCGTCATGAGCATGGTGTTCACGATGATAAGGCCAGCCATCAGAAGCAGTAAACCCAGTATGAACCCGAATATCGGCTTGACCGAATCCAGCAGTCGAAGCATCTGCGCCTGGTTCTTCCATGAAACGATCTCCAGCTGCTGATCGCTAGCAATTGCGAGGTCCGCCGCGATCGCACTAGCCAGCGAGTCTGCCGACTGCGGATCGTCTGTGAAGAGGAGTACCTCTGTGCTGGCGTCGTCGAGATACGTCATCTCCTGGACCTGGTCGATTGATGCCAGCAGGAAGGTGGCGTCGAAGTATGCCATCCCCATCTCGGAAAGGGCAGTTACCTCAAGTCGCGCGCCGCCCATGGATCGGTAAGCGGTCTGCCCCAACAATATCACGGTGTCACCCACAGCCACGCCGAGTTTCTCGGCTAGTTCTGTCCCCACCATGACCTCAGGATATCCGGCTCTCGGGAGGCGTCCTTCGCGCAGCATCTCCGTGGGTTTCAGGTAGCCGACTTCCCGCTCCAAGTCTATGCCTAGCAGCATTCCCGGTCGGTTCGATCCCGCCCCGTCTACCAGAACGGCAGTACGAATTCTCGGAATCGCCTCGACCACAGCGGAGTTGTTGCGAATCGCCGGGAGCAGTTGTGATAGGCCCCTGACGTTCATGTGCAGTGGCATGAACCGTTCGCGTGCCGTGTAGCCGTCTGCTCGAATCCGTACGTGACCTGTTTCGGTGCGAGCGTATGTGTCCAGAAAGTTGCCCAATACGCCAGTCACGTATGACTGAGCAAAGGTGACAGCAGCCACCGCCACTGCAATCGCGGAGACAGTTAGTAGTGTTCTACGTGTGTTGCGCTGCGCGTTGCGCCAGGCCAGTCGCGCGAGCGGGATACTCCGTCTCGTCTTAGACATAACGCAAAGCCCTCACTGGATCCTGCCGGCTCGCACGCGCAGCCGGGTAAAGTGATGCAAGTGCCGCTAACACGCCGGTCAGCAACCACGTCACACCCATCGCTGCGAAGTCGAGTGCAAAATACATGCGCTCTTTTACCGGGTATCCGATGTCCATGTCTCCGTAGAGCGCCTCGAGGTCTAGCCCGGCCGTCGCGAAGTACGCGATCACAGCGAGGCCGGCCAGAGACCCGACGGCACCGCCCAACAACCCGTTCAGCGCTCCTTCAGTCAAGAACAGCCTCCGGATGCCGCCGCCACGCGTGCCCATGGCCATCATCATGCCGATCTCGCGGGTCCGCTCGTACGCCGCCATCAAGATCGTGTTGGTGATTCCAACGAGAGCGAGAACGATGAAGATGGCGAGGAACACGACGCTGCCCGCCCGCTTCATCTGGGCAAACGCCAGAAAGTCCTCCTCGGCGTCGCGCCAGCCTTTGAGATCCAATCCGTCAACTTCGGCGATGGCGCGGTCGATGCGCGCGAGCGTCGCGGACTCGCTTGCGACCGCGCTGAAGCGAATGGCCAGCTCAGTGGCTTCACCCTCCATTCCCAGCATGTCGCGAGCGGTTTCGAGGGGGATGAAGAAACTGCTCTGATCTATGAGGGGATTGCCGGTTCCTACGATGCCGGCAATCGGTATGTCGATAGCTTCGTATGCACCCGCTTTTGTCTTCGCCAGGACCGTGAGCCATTCTCCAACTCTATAGCCAAAGATCTCTGCGAGGCCGCTGCCCAGGAGCATCCCTTCCTCTCCCGAAGTCAGGTACTCTCCGTCGACCACGGCTTGGGGTAGGCGGAATACATCGGTGTCGCTGCCGAGGGTTTGGATGCCAATACCGAGACAGGGGATCTGATCGGCCCCGTCGGACAGTTGCGCCTGAAAAGTGAGGCGCGGCGTAGTTGCTGCAACTCCATCCACTGACGACAGGGTAGCCTGAACTGTATTCAGTTCATTTAGGGAATGGTCGAGCGGGAGCTCTTCACGAATCTCGAAGTAACCGGTGGCATAGAGCTTGGCGTGCCCGGTCTGGTAGTTGATCAAGTTGTCGTATGACTGACTCTCGATCCCAACCATCATGGACCACGTGATCTGGAGAAAGAACACGGCGAGGCCAACGGTCGCCGCGGTGATCCAGGTTCGCCGTCTGTTGCGCCTCAGATTGCGCCAGGCCAGCCGGATGACGGTTTTCCAATCCAATTTGCCAGGCTGGATATCAGGAGGCATTCCGACCTCCGTTCTTTCGCTCATCGGATTCGACTAATCCGTCATGCAATCTGACGAGACGGGTCGCGCGGTCCATCACCAGCGGATCGTGTGTTGAGAACACGAACGTGGTACCGTGCTTTTCGTTCATGTCCTGCATCAGATCAATGATGTCGCTGGCGGTCACGGAGTCCAGGTTCGCAGTCGGCTCATCGGCGAGTACGAGCGTTGGGCCTTTCACAAGGGCTCGCGCAATGGCGACGCGCTGCTGCTGCCCACCGCTCAGCTCGGTGGGGCGGCGGTCGACCATTGATGCGAGGCCGACTTCATCTAGAATGCCATGGACCCTGTCTCTTCGTTCGTCTTTGTCATTGATGCCGTGTAACTGCAAAGGGAATTCAACATTTTCCCTGACGGTAAGCACAGGTATGAGGTTGAATGTCTGAAACACGAATCCAAGGTGCGTATTGCGGAAGTCCGCGAGGTCGCGGAAACTCATTCCAGCTGTGGTCCGGTTCCCGATCTCGATAGTGCCGGATGTGGGTGTGTCCAGCGCACCGAGGAGATTCAAGATCGTGGTCTTGCCGGATCCGGACGGACCAGCGATCGACAGGAATGCTCCCGACTCGATCTCGAGGCTCACGCCTCGCACCGCAGGGACTTCGACGTCTCCCACTCGATAGACCTTCTTGACTTCGACTAATCTGGCTGTGGCGGTCATGATTCGGTCCTTGTGTCAGTTGCGGCACCCGGATGAGCCGCGCTGCGATATGACATCAGATCACCCTTGCAGGTGACTCTCGAACGGCGTAGCAAACAGCTCGCGATCTGACTCGTCGATCAGGTCGAGTGCCTCGTCACCGAGTTGTGCCAGTAACCGCGGCAAGTAGAGATCGGTCCTCAGGTGATGCTCGGCCACGAAGACGAACAAGGGGCTTCGAGTCCACGAAGCTCGCGCTCGGTTCTGGGTGAGCAGCTCGCCGATCAATGCCTCAGTACCGTCGGCTACCATTACGAGCCACAAGCCCTCGAGCCGGTTGGATGCCTGTACCGGCACCGGTGAGACAACAACCCGTCCGTCTGGAAAATCAAGCTCGTGGGTGCAGTAGACAACCACGTCCACACCGCGGCGGGCCGCATTGCTCAGCGAGTGTTGGAGTGTGGGAAAAGTCTCTGGCAACAGCGACACGTACGCACGCCTCTGCGCTTGGCCCAACATCTCCTTCGCCTTGGCCATAACGTTCTCGTGTCCCTCGATATTCCACACGTACTCCAGGTCGGAGTCGTGGTTGACGCTGCTGAGGTTGTCCCTGAGCGACATCACCAGATCCTCGTGGTCACGCTGCAGCTTGTCGAGGAACTCAACGGCGGGAATTGGCGAGTATTTACTGGATCCGTTCCGATGCAGAGTCATGGCAGCGCCACGTGCGACCAGCTTACCGAGCACTTCGTAGACCATCGATCTCGGTACCCCCGATCCCTTGGACACCTGATATCCCGTCGCCGGGTTGTCCTGCAGCAGAGCCAAATAGGCCTTCGCCTCGTATTCAGAGAAACCCAAGGTCACCAGTTTGTCGACAGTCGAGGCACCCATTTTCGAGCCCCCTAGTAGTTGGTTTACTAACTAAGACGTTAGTATAATAACGACTCTATATTATATACGCAATGTTGATTGCCAGGTTTCAGGATGGCCACTGGATGCTAAGTTGCTGTATTATATAGAGTTGTGCGCATAGGCACTGTACGCTGACAGCTGACAGCTGACGGCTGTCAGCGTTGTTGGGGCCAGGCAGGATGGTCTTGGAGCGGTGTTTCCCTGCAATCTAGGCTCCACCTGTGTATTCTTCGAGCAGCTCAGTCGAGCCCCTTCCCTCTTTCATGGCAACGGCTTGGCTCGGCACGCTTTGAACGCTTCAAGAAGCAAGGAAAAGCCGCAGGTGACTATCCATAGATCCATCCTCGCGGGCCTGGTGCTCGCGATGGCCAGCCCAGTCTGTGTCCCCCCTCTGCTCCACGCACAGACGGCCACGGAATCTGTCGGTGGAACACCCACCGGCCTCGCGGTCAGGGTCGACTCTGCGCCGGTGATCGACGGTCTGCTGAATGAGAGCCTGTGGAACGCGGCGTCGCCCATGCAGGGTTTCGTGCAGCACGAGCCCGATGAGGGGCAGCCGGCCAACGAGCGCACCGAGGTTCGCATCCTGTTTGATCGCGGAGCGATCTACGTCGGCGCGCGCATGTTTGACAACAACCCTACCGGCATCAGGCTGGGTGAGAACCGCCGCGACGCAAATCTGCAGGATGCCGACGCGATCCTGCTCGTTTTCGATACGTACCTCGACCGGCAGAACGCATTCGTCTTCGGCACGACCCCTGTTGGCATCGAGTACGACGGGCAGGTCACGAGAGATGGACAAGGTGGCTTGAGCACTGCACGGCGAACGCAGGCCGGCGCGGGATCCGGTGGAGGTTTCAACCTGAACTGGGATGGCAGCTGGGAGGTTGCGACCTCGACGGATGACATGGGGTGGTGTGCCGAGTTCCGGATTCCGTTCTCGACGTTGCGGTACCGGGGTGGTGGCGAGCAGGTATGGGGTCTCAACATGGCCCGCATGATCCGGCGGCTGAATGAGGAGGTCTTCTGGGCCCCGATCGCGCGACAACATACTCTCTATCGAGTGTCCGAGGCCGGCACGCTGCAGGGCTTGGAGACACCGGGTCGCCGCTACTGGAGCCTCACACCCTATGTCTTGGGCTCGGCGCACGCCGACTTCGACGCTGTCGCATTCGACAGCACCGACTGGGCAGGAGAAGTCGGGTTCGATTCGAAGATCGGAGTCACCTCCAGCCTCAACCTCGATCTCACCTACAACACCGACTTTGCTCAGGTCGAGGCCGACGAGCAGCAAGTCAATCTCACCCGCTTCAGTCTTTTCTTCCCTGAAAAGCGCCCCTTCTTTCTGGAGAATGCCGGCCTCTTTTCGATTGGGACGCCGAGGGCAGGCACCGATCTGGGTTTAGACCTGTTCTACAGTCGGCGGATCGGAATTGGCGGTGAGGGCGACCTCGTGCCCATAGTCGCTGGCGGTAGACTGACCGGTAAGGCGGGCGGATTCAACGTGGGTATGCTATCGATCCAGACTGACGAAGTTGGCTCGAACGGGATCCCCGGCAACAACTACTCGGTGGGCAGGGTCTTGAAAGAGCTGCCGAATCGCTCCCAAGTGGGAGCCATGGTTTTGAGCCGCCTGAACACCGATTCGACGTCGGATTACAATCTGACGTTCGCGGCGGACGGTAGACTGGGGATCGGTCAGAGCATCAACCTGGACGCGTACGTTTCGCGTACCGAGACGCCGTCTCTCCAGGGTCGTGAGCACGGCCTCGCCTTCACTGGGAGCTATCAGACGCGGGAGTGGGATGTCTGGCTGCAGTATCGTGAGATAGGGGACAACTTCAACCCTGAGGTCGGCTTCCTGCCGCGCTGGGGTTATCGGGTGTTCATCGAGCGGCTGGAGCGCAGGTTCCGAGTCCCCTCCATCGGCTGGGTGCGCGAGCTGAGACCACACGCTGTGGTCCGGCACTTCTACGACTTCGATGGGTTCCTCGAGACGCGCTACGTCCACTTGGACAACGCCACTCAGTTCGAGAACGGCGCGTTTCTGTCAACTGCGGTGAACCTGCATCACGAAGGTCTCAAGGAGCCATTCGAGATCCGCGACGACATTGTGATTCCCACTGGGGATTACAACTTCACCCAAGCGTTGATCAGGTTCAACACCAATCAAAGCGCCGCGTGGTCGGTGAACGGTATAATCACAGTTGGTGGGTTCTACACCGGCCGTCGTAAAGGCGTCTCAGGAACATTGACGAGCCGAGTTGGGTCCACGTGGCTCGCAGCGCTCACGGCATCGTACGATAATGTGGATCTTGCAGAGGGAACCTTTGACACGGCTCTCTTGGGGCTCAAGCTGTCATATTCGTTCACTCCCAGAATCTTCGTTCAGTCTTTGATGCAGTACAGCACGGACAGAGACAGGGTATCGGTGAACGCGCGGTTCGGGTGGCTTAACACCGCCGGCACCGGCCTCTACTTGGTCTACAACGAGATACAGCGCACGATCGCACCCACCGGACCCGTCGATCGGGCGTTCATCCTCAAATACAACTACCAGTTCGACCTGTTTCGCTAGGGACTAGGTCTCCTCGTCGTCGACGCGATACTCTAGCAGATCGCCCGGCTGACAATCGAGCTCCCGGCACAGTATGTCGAGTCTCCTTCGGCGGCCTCGCCCGCCTTCTCCTGCCCTCGCCCGCCCTCTACCACCTCTTCCTTGCTAGATTGCATCGCGGCCCAAATCGTGCCCCGCCATCCTCTCGGCGAGGTGATCTCCGAGGTTCGAATGACACTGCAACTAGACGGAACAAGTCTGACCATAGACGACGTCGTGCAGGTTGCACGAGGACGCACCAAGGTCCAGTTCCATCCCGAAGCAGAGCGACGCATCAACGAGTGCCGCGAGATGGTCGAGCGGAAGCTCGCCGCCGGTGAGACCATGTACGGGATCAACACCGGCATTGGCGAGTTTTCCGAGACCCCGCTTTCCGGCGACCAAGTCAGGCAGTTCCAGAAGAACTTGATCTATAACCACGCCGCTGGCATTGGGGACCCGGCTGCTGAGGAGTACGTCCGTGCTGCGATGCTTTCGCGGGCCAACGTGCACGCTAAGGGCCGATCGGGGCTCAGGCTCGAGGTTGCGCGGATGCTTCCGGAGATGCTGAACCGGCGTGTGACTCCCTACGTGTGCCAGAAAGGCTCAGTCGGCGCAAGCGGTGACCTCGCACCGATGTCACAAATCGCGCTCGTAGTGATTGGAGAAGGACGCGCTTGGTATGAGCACGCACTGCTAACCGGGGCGGAGGCGCTGACGCGTGCCGGCATCGAGCCGGAGGTGCTACAAGCGCGGGATGGACTGGCGCTGATCAACGGATCCAACTTCTTGAATGGGATGAACGCGCTGCACCTCTACGATGCGGACCGCTGGCTCAAGCAAGCTGAGATCGCGGCGGCAATGACGCTGGAAGCGCTCAACGCGAACATGAAGCCGTATGACGCACGACTGCACGAGGAAAGGGGGTTCGCCGGAGCCGTCCGCAGTGCCAAAGCGATCATGTCATGTGTGTTGGGCAGCGAAGTCTTGGAGGACGGCAGGAAGAGAGTACAGGATGCCTATTCAATGCGCAGCACGCCTCAAGTTATCGGCGCGGCGCATGACGCCGTCGCCTACGCTAGGAGTCAGGTAGAGACTGAACTCAACGCGGTTGGAGACAATCCGGTCTTCATTGCAGAAGACGATCTCTATCTGACTGGTGCCAACTTCCAGGGAACTCCGGTGTCACTGCCCATGGAGATGGTAGGTACGGCTCTCACAATGGTCTCGGTCCTGTCGGAGCGGCGGCTCAACAGGCTGCTCAATCCAGCCCTCTCGGTGGGGCTTCCTGCTTTCCTCACGGAGAAACCTGGATTCAATAGCGGCTTCATGCTGAGCCAGTACACCGCCGGAACGCTGATCGTCGAACAGCGTATGCTCTCAGCGCCGGCCGCCTGTGCGTCTATCCCGGCCGCAGCCGATCAGGAGGACTTCGTGTCCATGGGAATGAACACCGCGATGCAGAACGAACAGATCCTCAAGAACGCCTTTGGCGTTCTCGGAATCGAGTTCATCGCGGCCGCGCAGGCGCTCGATATTCGGGGGCACGGAATGGGTAAGGGCGTCGCAGCAGCTCACTCGGTGGTCCGGAAGCATGTCAAGCATCTTGACGATGACCGGCCGCTGTTTCCAGATCATACACGCATGGCCGAGGTGGTAGAATCGTGCGAGATCCTGGAAGCCGTTGAGGAGGAGGTTGGGCCGCTCAACTGACCGCCGGCGCGCATGTTAATACCGGGTTAATAAGGCATCAGGGACCTGTACCGCAACACTCATCTCGAGGAGCTGCCAATGCGTTCCCTCCGTTCTGGCTCCGCCACGCTTCTGACCCTGCTACTCTCGGCTCAGGTTGTCGCGGCACAGATATCCGACGAGGCCCTACTGGCACCATTCCAGTGGCGCAACATCGGACCTGCCAATATGGGTGGTCGAGTGGTCGATATCGAGGCTGTAGAGAACGACTTCAAGATCGTGTACGTGGCGTCGGCGTCGGGCGGCGTGTGGAAATCGGTAAATGCCGGGAACACCTGGCGACCCATCTTCGACGATTATGGGTCGGCGTCGGTTGGCGACATCGCGGTGTTCCAGCCCAATCCGGATGTCGTCTGGGTAGGTACCGGTGAGGCGAACAACAGGAATAGCGTTGCATGGGGTGACGGCATCTACAAGTCGACCGACGGTGGCGAGACCTTCACATACAAGGGCCTTCGGGATACGCACCAGATCGCGCGCGTTGTCATGCACCATACGAATTCGGATGTAGTGTACGCGTGCGCGGTCGGCCACCTCTGGGGGTACACGGGTGACCGGGGTCTGTTTAGGACTGTTGACGGTGGCGAGCACTGGCAGAAGCTCACGTCGGGCACACCAGATGACGGACGCACCGGGTGCACGGACCTGGTCATGCACCCGACAGACCCCAATGTGCTCTATGCCGCGTTCTACCACCGACTGCGCCGGCCGTGGCACTTCCACAGCGGTGGTCCGAACGGAGGCATCTTCAAGTCGACCGACGGCGGTGCCAACTGGACCGAACTCACCAACGGGTTGCCGCCGGGAGAGACCGGGCGCATAGGGCTCGCT
>JBDHHP010000008.1:0-54060 GCA_039589275.1 Gemmatimonadota bacterium
CTGGCGGGGAGGGACGTGGTGGGTTCGGCACAGACGGGTACCGGTAAGACGGCGGCGTTTCTCCTGCCGATCTTGCAGCGCCTGAGGAGTGGCCCGCGCGGTGGGGTGCGAGCGCTCGTTCTGGTGCCGACTCGCGAACTCGCCGAGCAGGTGCTACGCAGCGCGAGAGCCTACGGCCGGTACTGTGAACCAACTGCAGTAGCTGTCTACGGCGGTGCTGCAATGGGGCCGCAGACACGAGCGTTGACGAATGGAGTCGAGATTGTGATCGCGACACCCGGAAGGTTGCTCGACCACATGAATCGTGGGCACGTGAATACGTGCGGGTTGGAGGTGCTAGTGCTCGACGAAGCCGATCGAATGCTCGACATGGGGTTCGCGCGCGAGGTGAACCAAATCCTCGCGTCGATACCGGAGGAGCGTCAGACAATGCTCTTTTCTGCCACCATTTCTGCTGACGTGGACCGGCTGGCGCGATTCGCGTTGAACGATCACGCGGCGGTGGAGATCGGGCGGCGCGCGACCGCAGCGGACGGCATAGAGCATATCTTGGTGGCCGTTGACAGGCCCGAGAAGCACCACGCCCTAGCGCGGCTCCTTGAGGAACTACCCGAACGAGGTCGGACTCTGGTGTTCACGCGAACCAAGTTCGGAGTTGATGCCCTCGCCAGACAGTTGCGGGCCTACGGCAAGCAGGTAGCGGCTTTGCACGGCGGTAAGGCCCAGAACCTTCGCAACGAGGCGCTCGACCGCTTCAAGCGGGGAGATATCCGCGTTCTCATAGCAACGGACGTTGCCGCGCGCGGGATTGACGTCGACAACATCGTCATGGTGGTGAACTACGATGTGCCCGCAGATCCGGAGGTTTACGTTCATCGGGTCGGTCGGACGGCGCGTGCCGGATCACGGGGCATTGCACTGACACTCATGTCGCCTGACGAATGGCTGCTGATGTCCGACGTCGAGAGGTTGATGGGTCGGGAACTCCCACGTGAGGTCGTGCCCGGCTTCGAGCCGGCCGTTGCTCCAATGCAGCCGTGGGAGCGACCGGAGCCGGCCCGCCAACAAGGGCCATCGGTCTTGTCCCGCAGAGGCAGGGCCCGGAGGCGGTAGCCCGCTTGGGACCACTCCTTGGGTAGATCGGTCTACGAACGATGTGGCTGACGGATCACTGGAACGTTACCGTAGGGTCATTCCCGGCCGTCGTGAGCGGCTCCGTTTCTTAGACTTCTTGCGTGTACGCTCGTCCGCGGAGGCGCCGCCTTGACGCGAGGCCGCCTTGAGCTCGGCGGCGAATTGCTCGGCAGTCTCGTGTCGCATGGCGGGATCTACTTCGAGTGCCCTACCCAGTACAGAGACCACCTCGGGGGGGACGGACTCAGGTAACTGGTCGAGTCTTGGTGCCGGGTATTTGAAACGCTGCACGACTACCGCTTGAGTGTCCACTCCCTGAAATAATGCCGAGCCGGCGAGCATCTCGTACAGCACGCAACCCAAGCTGTAGATGTCGCTTCTCCCGTCGATGCGGCCTTCATTGCTCGCCTGCTCAGGGCTCACATACTCCGGGCTGCCGGATACCTCATCGGTGGTTTGTGCCGGACGACGCTTGAGGGTACGAGCTATGCCGAAGTCGGTGAGAATCGCGTGTTCGTTGGAGAGCAGGATGTTCTCAGGCTTGACGTCGCAATGGACCACGAGTCGTTGGTGCGCATATCCCAGGGCCTCCAGCACGTCCATTGTAATACCAACCGCCCCCTCAGGTGTGAAAGGCCCTTCGTCGCGCAGCCGCGCCCGAAGCGACCCTTCGGCGAGGTACGGAGTGATGCAGAAATACACTCCATCCACGCATCCGGAATCCAGAACGGGGAGGATGTAGGGATGCTGGAGCGAGGCCGTGAGCCTGATCTCACGCCAGAAGCGGCCCACATCGATGAGCCGGGCAACCTCGGGATGGATCACTTTGATGGCGACCGGACGGCCCAGCTTCACGTCTCGAGCTAGGTACACTAGTCCCATTCCACCCTGGCCGAACCGGCGGTCCACGATGTAACGGTCGGCCAGCTTCGCTAGGAAGCGCGATGCCGCCGCGCTCGCCTCCGCTTCTTGGTAGGCCAGAGATCTGATCTCAGTCTTGAGTGGGCTCGTCAATTCCGCTCCGATTCGCCTGTCTATCCGCCATGGGACCAGTCGGCTGTACCTCAGGCCGTCGACCCGTAAGTGGTTATTATTCAGTTACTTATGCGTGCGGTCCGTGATCGGGGAAGGCTCAAAGCTGTCCCGCCCACCGTCCGGTCCGTCACATCGCCACCCAGCAGTTGGATGCCCTGAAGCCGGGCATGGTTGCAGCCAGGTACTCATTACGCGCGATTTCGACCGTTGTTCCTCAAGATCTTGCCAATCCCGCTGCCGCTTGCGGCGTGCCACACCTTGCCGCCGTGGAACACTCCGCCTCGGCCGAATCCTCCTAGGATGCGCTCCGCGACACATGCCGCATCCCATCCGGTCTCCTGTTCGATTACCTCGGTATCGGTGTGGAACCACGGCTCGCCAAAGCACAGCGTCGTTCCCAGGATTCGGCGCGGCGTGGGTGTTGGCATCACGACGCCGACGCACTGATCGCCTTCCGTAAGAACTCTCCACCCTGTCTCGAACGACTTTTTCGAGTTTGGACTTGCCAGGTCATCACTGTCGACCTCTATGGCCGCCTCGATGACTTGATAGCCTGCTTCCCTGAAGCCGCGCAGCACTTTCTGAGTATCACCAAGCATTGTCGTTGCCTCTCATGCGACGTTTTGGTACTCACCATTACGCACGGCGGACCGATGTGGATTCAGTTGCCCTGGTTCACCAAGCTGGAGGGCAGGGGTGCCGCGATTGCGGACATGGGCCCACATTGTGGATCGGATTCAACTCATTCAGTCGCCCCCGACTTGGATAATGAAGACTTACCAGGCCGAAATCAGACTTCCGGCGGTATCGAGAGGCTTTCATCTCATTACTGGAGAGATCGAGCGAGGGCTACCCGAGATCAGGAGCATCCAAGCGGGCGTGGCCCAGGTCTTCATCAAACACACCTCGGCGAGTCTCACTATCAACGAGAACGCTGACCCAACGGTTCGAACAGATTTCGAATCTCATTTCGATGAGATGGTCCCGGAGAACGCGCCGTACTACCGGCACACGTTTGAGGGTCCCGATGACATGCCAGCTCACATCAAAGCGTCGCTACTGGGTAGCTCTGTTGTCGTCCCCATTACGTCGGGCCGCCTGAATTTAGGCACTTGGCAGGGCATATACTTGTGCGAGCACAGAGATCGCGGGGGTCCTCGCAAGTTGGTCGTGACTGCAATCGGGGAATAGGCCGCACGAGTCAGACGCCTGGATTGACCTATGCGGATGAAGACAGTTCCTCGATCGCGGACGTCAACTCGTTCATTTCCTCGGCAGTGTTGTAGAAATGTGGTGAGACGCGGAGACGGCCTCGCCTGCGGGAGATCACGAAGTGCTGTTCACTCAAGGCTGCGAGCAAGTTCGACCCTTCGACGGCAGGATGGGTGAATGTGAGAATGTGGTGTCGCGCTTCGCATGGAGGAGATACGTCCGCGCCGATTGCGGTGAGCCCGCCGGCAAGGTGCTCGACGAGTTGCCGTATCCTCTGGGAGACCCTGCTCACTCCGACTTCCTCTAGCAGCTGCAAGGCGGCCTGGAATCCGGCGATGAGAGCGTAAGGCTGGCTACCCTCCTCGAATTTCCGAGCGTTGGTGAGCAGGTCGAAGTATGCGCGGTCGAAGTTCCAACCATCAGTCGTGCTCTTCCAGCCTACCAGCACCGGCCTGACCCGGTCTACAACCTCACTATTAACGAATAGCGCCCCTATGCCAGGCATACCCAACAACCATTTATGGCTGTCGGCTGCCACGAAGTGCGCCCCAATTCTCTTCACGTCGAATTCCAATGCACCCAGTGTCTGAATGCCATCCACGCAGAACAGGATTCCACGATTTCGGCACAAAGACCCAATCGTCTCCAGGTCGGTCACAGCGCCGCTGGCGTACTGAGCTGAACTCACAGCAACGAGCCGCGTTGAAGGCGTTAATACAGCCTCGACTGCCTCGGGTGTCACCGATCCATCCGGCGCGGCTATGGTGTCGACTGCTACACCGCGATCGTTGAGGTGCTGCCACACGTAGACGTTTGACGGATACTCGATCTCGGTCGCGACGGCGACCCGGTCGCCGGGATCCCAGGCGAGTCCCTCGGCCACTAGTGCAAGGCCGTTGGACGTGTTGCGCACGAATGCGATCTCGTCTGCCGTGGCGCCAATGAGCCGAGCGAAATCAGCCCGACACGCCTCAGCGGTCTCCTCCCAGGCGCCCTCGTCCAGGATGCCCCGCGCGATGTGTCGATCCAGCCATTGCTTCACGGCGTCGCGCACCCGAGTGGATGAGGGTGCGACACCCGCGTGGTTCAGGTAGACCAGAGTCTCCGTGACGGGGAACTCGGTGCGATAGCTAGACAGACTCATAGTGCCGAAAGACTACGTCCTGACCCGCGGCCCTGTCAACGAGATAACGGCATGGAGGTATCGGCCGATCTGGACAGCGCGGTGTATTGCTGGTATTTCGGAGTTGGATGTACCCAAAGAGAGGTAGTCATGGACGAGCAACTCGTCGGGGTAGTCACGCATTTCTTCAAGGGCCCGAGCGTAGCCGTCGTCAAAGTGAGCGATGAAGCTCACATTGAGATCGGCGACAAGCTGCACTTCGTGGGGCACACCACTGATTTCACTGAAACCGTCGACTCGATGGAAGTGGAGCACAATAAGGTCGAGCGAGCGGCAGCAGGAGACGAGATCGCCATCAAGGTGGTCGACCGCGCCAGGCAGCACGACCAGGTGTTCAAGGTGGTCTAGCGGGCTAATTGAGGCCTACAGTATCGGCGCCTGATGGGCTCAGAGGGGAGTCAAGAACCGCGAGTCTCCTGTCGGTGAGCAGGTAGGCGGCGATTGCCCAGTGATCCTCATCCGGTAGTGAACCAGGGTTGTCATAGGGCATCGCCAGCTTCAGGTACCTGAACAGCCTGCCCGCCGACTCGTATTGTCCCAGCACTCTGGCCGATAACTCGACACCGATGGCGCCCTCCACCTCGTGACAGTACGCGCACCGGATCCCATAGAGATCGGCTCCCCGTTGATATTGGGCAGCAGCCAGCCGAGCATTGTCGACCGAGCATCCGGCAGACAAGAGCAAAACCGTAGCCCCTAATGCGAGCGCCCTGATCATCATCGGATGCGCCGTCACTGAACGGTGATGGGGTGGGGCAGTGGTGCATTGAGCAAGTAGCCCTTGGTATTATGCCGCGCCGTCAGTGGTTGTGTGTTGCCTCGTTCATCGGTGGCACGCACGCGGACAGTATGCTCACCGGCCACAGCCTCCCAGTCGAATTCAAACTGTGCCCAGGCGCGAGCTAACACTGGTTCGAGAAGCCTGGCCGGTCGCCACTCAGCCTCATCGGTGCTGAATGCGACACTCTGTACGCGTCCGTGAGGCGAGTAGGCGAAACCACCGATTCGGTGCAGGCCGGCCCCGAGGGCGGCGGGCCAAGGCAGGGCAAGCACCGACTTCACGTTGAGAACGGTGATTGGCTCACCTTCAGCCGGCTGGTGCTCGGCGGAGGGCCAAGCTGGTCCGATCATCACGTAGGAGGTGGTATTGGCCTTGACCCAGAGCTTGGATGCGGAGACTCGGATCTGACCCAACCACTTGATCGAATTGCTGCCCGCCCAGCCGGGTACGATTGCTCTAATGGGGTAACCGTGGTCTGGCGGCAACGGCGCACCGTTCATTGTGTGCACCAGCAGAGTATCCGAGTCCAGCGCCTTGGCGATGGGCATTGGTCGATTGAATCCGCCGTCGTCAAGGCCGACGAGGTTCACGTCCACTGCACTGCTCTTGAGGCCGGCCCGATCCAACACATCTGCCAGCTTAACGCCGGTCCACTCGGCACAGCCTACCGCACCCCTGTGCCACTGCCCACCCTGTGCGAGACGACCGGTCAAGATCTGAGAGAAACCGCGCCAGTTACCGGCGCACTCGAGGTACGCGGTCAAGGAGCTTGACGGCAACCCAAGGATGTCCTCATACGACAGCTCAGTTTCTCCGTCGACGGCGTCACCCGTGACACGCAGGCGGAAAGACTCTGCATCCAACAGCGGCGTGGGCGCGTGGTTCCGCACGAAGAACAGGTCATTCGGCGTGATAAGATCGGTGAGCAACTCGATCGGTGTCTCGAGATTCGTAGGGTGGCGCCTGAACGGAGTTGGGTCCTTGACCCAGGGGACCGCCCGCTCGGACATCTCAGCGGCTTGTGGTCGCTGGTTGCAGGCCCCTAGCGCAGCCGCAGTCCCTGCGGCCGAGATGTTTC
This sequence comes from Gemmatimonadota bacterium, assembly GCA_039589275.1. GTDB lineage: Bacteria > Gemmatimonadota > Gemmatimonadetes > Gemmatimonadales > GWC2-71-9. Next base: position 6,424 of record JBDHHP010000008.1, read on the forward strand.
GCACGAAATCCCGACGTCTCATCGCTCATCCTTCGGATTGGCGAGCTCACAATCTAACGTCACCCAGCCGTCTCTGGTCAACCGAAACCACGTGAGTGCCTTGCGAGATACCGATCTGCCCACCATCATTGCGCGTCGCCGACGGGGCCCAGGCCACCCTTGGCATGCTGACATTGGCCTAGTTCCAATGAGATGAATCCACTGACCTTTTGTCATTGCTCGAACGGAGTTGAGCGGGCGAGCTTTGCTGCGCTGCTCTACAACACTTGGAGGAGAATATGGCTCTCAGTCAGGACGAATTCCGCGTCGCCGCCGTCCAGGCATGTCCCGTCTATCTCGATCGGGAGGCGACAGTCGAAAAAACCTGTTCGCTGATTCGTCAGGCTGGAGCTGAGGGCGCGACATTGGTAGTGTTCCCCGAGGCATTCTTGCCAGGCTATCCCGTGTGGTGCTGGTTCGTACCTCCAGGCCACACGAAGGTTCTGCGTGAGCTGTACGCCATCCTGTTGGACAATTCAATCACGATCCCAAGTGCAGCCACAGACCGCCTGTCCGGTGCGGCGCGAGATGCTGGTGTTACCGTGGCCATCGGTGTGAACGAGCGCAACGCCGAGAGCAGCGGCTCGACACTGTTCAACACTCTGCTCTACATCGGTTCGGACGGGACAATCCTCGGCAAGCATCGCAAGCTGGTGCCCAGTGGGGGAGAACGGCTTGTCTGGGGGCAGGGTGACGGTAGCGACTTGGAGGTTTTTGACCTGCCGTTTGGACGTCTGGGTGGTCTCTTGTGTTGGGAGAACTACATGCCACTTGCCCGCTACGCGATGTGTGCATGGGGTACAGAGATCTTCGTTGCGCCAACTTGGGATCGTGGCGAGCCGTGGCTGTCAACGCTGCGTCACGTGGCAAAGGAGGGTCGCTGCATCGTTGTAGGTTGCTGCACCGCAATGCAGAGGTCGGACGTCCCCGACCACCTCTCATTCAAGGAGGAATACCTCGGCTCGGTGAAAGATTGGATCAACCCGGGCCACTCAGTCATCGTGGATCCTGACGGCAAGTTCTTGGCTGGGCCTGCCGAGAAAGAAGAGACGATTCTGTACGCTGATGTACAGCGAGAAATGATCACGGGCCCCCGATTCCAGCTTGACGCTGCAGGTCACTATGCACGACCCGACGTGTTCCAACTGCGAGTCGACAGGAGAGTGCGGCCGTTCATAGAAGTGGTCGGGCAGCCGGACGGACAGGAAGACAAGTCACAGTCGGACGCTGAATCGCTTGGCGACGAGATGGAAAAGGTGTGATGGGAGTGAAAGCTAGTGGGGTCGCGGAGTCACTGTTGCTCTACCCACTCCCTTGCCTGTTCTTCCGTATCAAACATCTTGACGCGCCAGGTACCACCCATCGCTTGATGAGAACGGCTGTACATGCGCGACATTCCATAGAGGAACGGTTCGCTCGTGACGATCGCCACCTTGACGTCTGGATTGCTAGCCGAAGCCTCCTGGTCGCGCACTGCTAAGCCGGCAACGGCCCTGCTAGACACAGCGAACTTGACGATCTTCGAGAAATCCACGATTTGAAATCGCATCTGTGGGAAGTGAGGGTCCGCGTAGATCTCTTCATTCGATTCGGTAAGGTCATCGTCTGTGACCGTCCCATGATACCGGAATACGACGCCATTCGGTTCCCACTCTAGATCGTATGCCACTTCACTCAGCCTCTTCAAGCGTGGGCCCCAGTTCGGCCATCTTCACGCTTCGTTCTCCGTCTCCGTTGTGCGGTCCAGGCCTTAACCCCGCGCAAGGGCGCTCCTGCAATCATAGAACGCCTGGCCGGAAACGCAATGGACTGCCGCAACAGTCTCGTGCCCAAGGGAACAGGCGATCTACATCTGGGTGTACACGAACTGGGTGACTATGGATCCCCCGCCTTGGAGCTGTGCATCTGCCATCAGGCGAGTTCCGGCCTGCCATGAGTGTCGCGCCGGCTATCGGATGTGGGTCACCCATGATATCTTGCGTCGCTTCCGCCGTGACCGATCACCGAGATCCCCTGCTGCGATGAGATGAATGTCCGCACCGCCCAAGCCAACTAGGTCTTTCGATCGGTCCCTTGTGGAGGGGCCGATTCCTCGGGCGGTCTGGAAACTCGCTTGGCCCACGATGCTCCAGAATGTCATCGGTGGACTGCAGGGTATAGTCGACCACGCCATGGTGGGGCATTACGTGGGCTACGCCGGAAACGCTGCGATTGGCGTGGCTTGGCAGATCTTCCTCGTTGTGATCGTGTTCATCAGCTCTCTCTTCATGGGCATGGGTGTGCTCGTGGCGCGGTTCGCGGGGGCCAACGACCCGGAGAAGGTCAACCGAACCGTTTACCAGGCCTTCCTCACGGCGGCGGTGATGTCGGTCGGGATCTTCGCGCCACTCGGCTACTTCCTGTCACCCGCGCTTCTCGAGGTGGTGAACACTACTCCCGAGGTGCGAGCTGAGGCGCTGCCGTATCTGCGCATCATGTTCCTGTTCAGCTTCGGGATGATGGTGTTTTACATGTTGGGTGGCGCCCTGCGCTCGGCCGGAGATGCACGTACGCCGCTCAAGTACGGCGTTGGGCTGACCGTCTTGAACATCGTCCTGAACGTGATCTTCATCCGCGGTCTTGGGCCGATCCCGGCGTTTGGAACCGCCGGCGCCGCGATGGGGACCGTGTTGGCCGGAGGTGTGCTGAGCCTGTTGGCTGCTCATCGGCTGTTCTTCTCCCATAGGTGGGTCATTCACTTCCACCGAGGCATGAGCCTGAGGCCGGACTGGTCGATCATCCGTGCGCTTTTCAAGTTTGGCATCCCAACCGGGATTCAGGGTGTGGCCATGAATGTCGGTGGCGTTGTCTTGATCGCGTTCGTGGGGTCCTTGAAGCAGAGCGGCCAGGCGCAGGCCGCGTACGCGGTGGGTTACACTCAGCTCTTCTCGCTGATTTCGTGGACCTCGGCAGGGCTGATGGGAGCGGCGGCTGCGGTTGCCGGTCAGAACCTCGGCGCTGGTCACCCGGACCGCAGTATCCACAGTGTTCACGTGGCCGCTCGGATCGGACTCGTGCTGGCAGGCACGGTCGGGCTGCTGTTCCTACTAGTTCCGCGGTTCCTGTTGGGTCTGTTCGGCATGGACGATCCCGTAGTACTGGATCTGGGCGTGCAGCTGCTAGGTTACCTCAGTGTATCGGGACTCTTCATTACGGTGGCTCTGTCGTACACAGGAGGCCTGCAGGGCACCGGCGACACCCGCAGTCCGCTCTACATCTCCCTGGTGTCTCAGGTAGCCATACCCGTCGGCATGTGTGCGTTCATCCAAGCAACCAAGGGTCTGCAGCCCACCGACATCTGGCTGGCGATTGTGCTCGGACATCTCACCCGCGCCGGCCTCAGTATGATACGGTTCCGTCAGGGGAAGTGGCGCGACATCACGGTGGAAATCGAGTCAAGTTCCACCGCCGCCAGCTGACCACTGACGGCCGACAATCAGCTCTCGACTTCCGGCAACCTCGTTCCGAACAAGACGCCGAGGAGAGTGCACAGCGACAGACCCAGGATGATCATCTCGGGCCCGGCTGAGCTGGCGAGTGCGGTGATCAATCCAGCCAGGAGTAGCAGAACCCCGATGACTGAGTTGCTGACTGCGACATAGTCTGTTCTTCGATTGCCGCTTGCCATGTCCACGAGGTAGGTCTTTCGGCCGAGGCGAATTCCCGAGTGGGCAATGCTGAGCAAGAAGAAAGCGCCCGCATAGATCCACACTGAGCCGGCACCGAGAAGTTGCTCAATCGTGAATACCGCAATGCCGAGTAAACCGGCGACCAGACCGGCGAGCAGTAACACACGACGGCTGGAAAGATCTGCCATCCTACCCCAGAGCGGTGCACTCAGGCTCGACGCCAGACCACCTGCCACGATGAACAGACCGAGCATCTGTGAAGTCCCTTCACTAGCGCGCTGGCCCAACGTGACGTAGAACGGGGCCGCGAGCGGAGCTCCAAGCAGCAACGCGCGGGTGAGCACGAAGCGTCGGAAGCTGGTGTCGGTCAAGAGCAGACCCAGACGGTCGAAAGCTTCGGATAACGCGTTTCCACCGCCGGCGGTTTCCCCTGGTAATTCCCGTATCCGGCTGTACAGCAAAGCAGCAAGCAACCAGAGCGCTCCCGCGGCGGCGAGCAACGCCATGTAGAATCTGGTGTCCGGTCTGTCACTGAAAGTCAGGATGCCGAAGCCCACTCCCAATACCAGCACACCGGAGACTCCGCTTGCCAGCCCGCTGACTCGACCCCGGCGTGATTTTGGGATCGTCTTTCCCAACACGTCTTTGTGGGCCACCGAGCACAGACCACGTGCCAGGCTGAATCCCCCCAGGCAAACGATGACGCCCCAGCCGCCCGCTGAACCCAAGAGAAGAGCGGATAACCCCATCCCCACTACAGCCGCGCATTGGAGCAGGCTGCCGATGACCCACAGTCCCTTGCGTATCGGCTCTCGCCGCACCCACGCGGCGATGACGAGCTGTGGGATCAGCGAACCCGACTCCCGGATCGGGACGAGTAGTCCCAAGAGATATGCCGGGGCGCCGACGGAGTTCATCAGCCACGCCAGTACGGTTTTCGGGTTGGCCAACGCATCACCCAGCTGTGTCAGTGTCTTCGAGCCGACGATCAGGGGGAAGTTGGTTGGTGCCTCACGACACGCCTCGTCGGGAATGTCTTTGCAGATCCGAGCATCCTCCTCGTTGACGAAGCGCTCATACAGAGATTCGAGCACTGGCGTTGAAGTAGTGGGTGGTGGCATTCTGGTGAGTCTGTGGTTCTAGGGGATCTGGGAAGTGAAGTCGATCGAGTAGTGCATTGGCTATTGATCCGGCGTCAGCACTGTATCCTGCGGTGGATCACTTCTGTCAGGGTAATCCAGAGTGTAGTGCAATCCTCGACTCTCCTTTCTGTGAGCGGCGCATTGGATGATCAGATCCGCCACGAGCGCCAGGTTCCTCAACTCGACCAGATCATTGGTCAGCCTGAAGTGTGCGTAGTAGTCGTGGATCTCACTCAACAGGAGGTCGATGCGATGCCGGGCTCGCTCGAGTCTCTTGTTGGTTCTGACGATCCCGACGTAGTCCCACATCATACGGCGGACCTCATCCCAGTTGTGCGCGACCAGGACCTCCTCGTCCGAGTCCGTCACCCAGCTCTCGTCCCAGTCCGGAAGCGCTGGTGACTCGTCGACGTTGGCCAACCGGGCTCCCACGTGCTCCGCTGCCGCTGTCGCAAACACCAGGCACTCCAGGATCGAGTTACTGGCAAGTCTATTAGCGCCATGGAGTCCGGTATGCGCGGTTTCTCCGATCGCGTACAATCCGGAGAGGTCGGTGCATCCGTCAAGATCTGTGATAACACCGCCGCAGGTGTAGTGGGTAGCTGGGACAACAGGAACTGGCTCCCGAGTGATGTCAAAGCCCAACTCCAGACAGCGGGCTGTGATGTTGGGGAACCGTTCGCGGATGAACTCCGAGGGTTCGTGTGAGATGTCGAGATACACGCATTCAAGGCCGAGTCGTTTCATCTCATAGTCGATCGCCCGCGCCACGATGTCGCGCGGTGCTAGTTCGGCTCGTTCATCGAACTCCAGCATGAAACGTGTGCCGTCGGGCAAGATGAGCTGGCCACCCTCTCCTCGCACTGCTTCGCTTACGAGAAAGGACTTCGCCTCGGGGTGATAGAGGCAGGTTGGGTGGAACTGAACAAACTCCAAATTGGCTACGCGGCAGCCGGCCCTCCAAGCCATGGCGATGCCGTCTCCAGTCGAGACATCGGGGTTCGTTGTGTACAGGTATGCCTTGCCAGCGCCCCCAGTTGCCAGCACGACGGCTTTGGCGCGAAACACGCACATCGCGCCTGATTCCTTGTCCAACACGTAAGCCCCATAACAGCGCCGCTCGCTGCCGCCCACCAGTCGGTGGGTGATCAGGTCAACCGCAACGTGGTGTTCGAACACATCGATCTCGGGGTGACTTCGCACGTGCTGCTCGAGGGTGGTCGAGCTGGCGCGTCCTGTTGCATCCGCCGCGTGCACTATGCGCCGATGACTGTGTCCACCTTCACGAGTGAGATTGAATGGACGTTCCCCTCCGAGTTGGTGGTCCCGGCTGAACGGCACTCCGAGGTTTGCCAACCAGCGAATGGCTTCTGCGCCTCGTTCTACCACAAAACTCACAGCGGATGTATTGCAGAGCCCCGCGCCCGCAACCAGCGTGTCTTCTACGTGTGCCTCCACTGAATCGTCGCTATCGAGCACGGCGGCGATCCCGCCCTGAGCGTACAGGCTCGACCCCTCGGTAAGCGGCCCCTTGGCCAGAACGGCCACGCGCGCCGTATCCGCCAAGCGCAGCGCCGCGCTCAGTCCGGCGATGCCGCCACCTATGACGAGGGCGTCGTATTTTCGTTGCGCGTGCACGGGAGATACTGCCTTCCGATCATCGGACCAACGTCAGCCACCCGTGTGTATCCTCGGCCTCGCCGCGTACGATCTGCATGAAGCGTCCCTGCAGGCGTCTTGTGACGGGGCCGGCCTTACCGGCGCCGATAGTGATGCGGTCCACGCTTCTTATCGGCGTGATCTCGGATGCCGTGCCGGTAAAGAACAATTCATCGGCCGTGTACAGCGCCTCGCGAGGGATCGGTTCTTCGCGCAACGGAATCCCGAACTCCTGGGAAATGGTGAGAACCGTGTGGCGCGTAATTCCGCGCAGCAAGGTACCGTCGATAACCGGAGTTATGATCTCCCCGTCCCGTATGAGGAACAGGTTTTGGCCGCTACCCTCGCTGACGACCCCGCTGGGTCCCAGAGCAATCGCCTCGGTGTATCCGTTCGCGATCGCTTCCATCTTCATTAGTTGCGGATTCGTATAGTGACCGGCGGCCTTCGCGTTGGCCGGGTACGTATTGGGCGCCGGACGATGCCAACTCGACACACAGACGTCTACTCCCTGTTCCAGTGCGTCCTCGCCGAGATAAGCACCCCACGGCCAGCAAACCAGATAAGTTTCCACCGGACTGCCGACCGGGTTCATGCCCGCCGCACCGTATCCGCGGAGCACCATGGGGCGGAGGTAGCACTCATTCAACACGTTCTTCACTATCACCGCCCGCGACCCCTCGACCAACTGATCCTGCGAGTAGGGTAGATCGATGCGATATATGCGGCAGGAATCCCGCAGCCGGCGCAGATGATCCTGCAGCCGGAAGACGGCCGGCCCTTTGCTCGTATCGTAGCATCTGATACCCTCGAAGATCGACGAGCCGAATTGCACTGCGAGGCTGAGAATGTGCGTCGTTGCACTGTGCCACTCGATGAAGTCTCCGTCTTTCCAGATCCACTTCGCCTCGGTGAGGTGCGTTGACATGAGTGCTCCTATAACAATGATCTAATCCAGCCACCGTCCACCTGAATTGACACTCCGGTGACATAGCTTGCACGCTCCGAAACCAGGAACGCCGCCAGGCCGGCGAATTCGTATGGTGTTCCCAACCTCCCCATCGGAATCTGCGACTCCCATGATCCAAAGATGTCTTCGGGTTCTTTGTTCTGTTGTTGGGCCATTGCCTCCGCCAACTCCTCGACCCGCCGCGTCCTGGTGTATCCGGGCATCAAGTTATTCACGGTTACACCGAACGGAGCCACTTCATTTGCGAGAGTGCGGGCCATTCCCGTGACCGCCGCGCGGACGCTGTTCGAGAGGATCAGATTGTCGACGGGTTGTTTGACTGCGATGGAGGTGATGTTGAGGATTCGGCCCCACCGCCGCTGTTTCATGCCAGGAAGCACTTGTCGTATCAGCGTGAGGGCACTTCGGAAGTTGAGGTGAATCGCCTTGTCCCAGTCGTCCATGGTGTGTTGCTCGAACAACCCAGCAGGTGGGCCACCAGCGTTGTTCACGAGTATGTCGATGCGTCCAAACGCATCCATGCCGGCTTGGACCACGGCCTCGGCTCCGCCTTGCTGTGCGAGGTCTGCTTGCACTGCCACGACCGAGGTCCCGGACTCGCGCGCGATCGTCTGTTCCGCGTCCCGCAGCGCGGTGGACCCGCGTGCGCAGATCACCAGCTTCGCCCCCTCCTTGGCCAACTCCGCAGCCACCCCGCGGCCGAGGCCTTTGCTGGACGCCGCCACGAGAGCCACCCGGTTCGACAATCCGAGGTCCATGTCAGGTCTCGTGAAAATAGGTGTCGGTTCCGTCCAGCCAGTCCTGTCGCGGCGGTGAGAAGACGTCTACATCAAGGGTGTCTTCGAGAGCCTCAGCTTTGTGGGGCACGCCAGAGGGAATGGCGAGCACTTGCCCGGCATGGACTTCAATTGGATCGGCATCTTCGGCCCCGATCCAGAATCGCAAGCCGCCTTCCAGGATGTACGTGAGTTGCTCGTTTTCGTGCTGATGCATCGGCACGACCGAGCCCTTCGCCAGGTAGACGTGTGCCAGCATCACGCGCTCACCTGTCACCAAGCGCCGGTCGATCATGTCAGTCACGGGTTCCTTGGGCATTTCTTCCCAAGTGAATTTGCGTACTGCCTTCTTGTTACTCATCTGTATGCTCACGGTGAGGTCGACTCAGGGAATAGACGCGGTGGTGGAAGGATGGCAAGGGGTGTGTCGGAGGAATGGCCGGTTAGATTTGTGGGTGGCAGTTCTCGCCTCGCTCCAGGGGGAAAGGATGATGAGGATCGCTCTTCTTGTGTTCGGTCTCACGTCGGCTGCCGCCTGCGCACCCTGCACTGCCCAGGCGTTGCCCTTTAGCAGTTCGGCGGTCCTCGACAGCCTCGCCCTGGTAGTCCGTGTTCAAAGTGGGGCAGCTCCACTCGGGATTACGGAGCCAACCGTGCGGCGAGAGGTACGTCAGATATTGAGTGAAGCGGGCGTTACGGTTCTAGACCAGGGACCCCCCTACCTACACGTGAACCTGGGTCACGGCGTAGCGGACTGCAGGGATCCCGCCTCTCCCGTGCGGCCAGTGCGCTGGGACGTGAGCGTTCGGGTTTCCCTGAATAGGGGAAGTAGCGAGGCAATCTGGTCCGACTCAGTCAAGCGCGAGTCGGCGGCCAACAGCCTCAGGAGCGACGTGCTCGGCAGTCTCCGTCAGGTGCTGTTCGGTTTACTGAGCAGACGCTGAGTGTACCCCCTACCTACGTCACTCGTAGCGCAGCGCCACCATAGGGTCCACCCGGGTGGCGCGGAGCGCCGGCACTAGGCTGGCCAGTATTCCCACCAATAGGATCGTGACCACGGTCGCACCGAACACTGTTGGGTCGCGAGGCTCCACGTCGTACATCAGTAGCGCCACTACCCTGGTCACTGCAAGGGCAAGTCCGAGACCGAGCGCCAGGCCAACTCCCAGCTGAACTGCGCCCTCACGAACGACCAAACGGACCACGTCCTTGGCCTTGGCACCAAGCGCCATGCGGAGACCCATCTCCTGGATTCTGCGACTGACCGAGAAGGAGAGCACTCCGTAGAGCCCTACTGAGGCGAGGAATAGGGCTGCGATGCCAAACACGATGAAGAGCGTGCCAAATACGCTGTATACCCACGTCTCCTGGCGTATCACCTCAGGCATGTCCCGCACCCAATAGAGAGGGAGGTCGGAGTCGATTCCTCGAACCGCGGCTCGGACGTCCGGTGTGACGGCGAGGGGCGGTCCACCCCTCACCCGGAGCGCAATGCTCACGAAACTGAGATCCCTTTGTGCCAGTGGCACGTAGTACCCGGCCGGATCGGTTTCCTCCGAATCAAATGACTCCATCTTCATGTTCGGGACGATCCCGACTATCGTCCTCCACTCCTCCGCGCTCTCGGATGTTCCCTCCCGAATCCGACGGCCGAGAGGATCCTGCCCCGGGAAGAACCGTTCGGCAAATCGCTGGTTGACCAACACAACGCCGGCGGCATCGACGTCGTCCGCTAGGCTGAAGTCTCGGCCCCGCAGCACTGCCACGTCGAACGTCCGAAAGAAGTCAGCCGACACGGAGGCCGTGTTTACTCGCGGATGCTCCTGATCAGTCGCATAGGTCTCACCCTCGATGGCGAACCGCCTGCGGCTGCAACAACTTGCGGGTAGCATGTTGGTCAGCGCAGCTGACTCGATGCCAGGCATTGTCTCGAGCCGCTGCTTGAGATCGGCCCAGAACCTCTTACGGTCATCCGGCGTGGGATAGTCGGTCTCGAAGATCCCAACCCGGGCGGTGAAGACCCTTTCTGTCTCAAAACTGAACTGGTAGTTGTTCAGTTTGGTGATGGTTTTGGTCATCAACCCGGCTCCGACCAGTAGAGCACAGGAGAGCGCCACCTCACCGATAACCAGGAGCTTGCTGACCTTGCTAGAACGGAAGCTCGAAGAACCACGGCTCTCGTCCTTGAGCACCGAGTTGACGTCGGCCCGCGCAGTCTGCACTGACGGCAGGATTCCCGATGCGAATGCCGTTAGCACGGTGACGGCGATGACGAATCCGAGAATTGGCAGGTCGACGGCGAAAACCATGTAGTACGGCTTACCGAGACCGGTGGTGGCGCGATCGAATAGTCCCACTCCGACAAAGGCTATCGCAATGCCGAGGACGGCTCCACCAATAGAAAGGGCTGCTGCTTCGGAGAAGAGCGGCAGCGCCACACGCAGCTTATTGCCACCGAGTGCGGTCCGGACCGCAGCTTCCTTGGTGCGTAAAGCCGCCCGGGCCAACAGCAGGTTCGCCACGTTGGCGCAGGCTATGAGCAACACGAAGATCGTGGCGATCTGCATCGCTGCGAATATTGGGATTGCCTCATCACCAATGGCGACATCGACGAAGTTGGCAAAGACTACTCCGATCCCCTGATTTGACTCGGGATACTCCCGCTCCAACCGCTGTGCCACGAGCGACAAGTCGAGCCCCGCCTGGTCAGTCGTTACGCCGTCCTTGAGTCTGCCCACGACCTGGAACCACGGTCCATCGCCTCGGTTCGGGTTCTCCCCGCGAACGTCGCGACGCGGGATCCAGATCTCTTCATCCATCGGGAATCTGAAGCCGTCGGGCATCACGCCGAGTATCGTGGCTTGCTCTCCGTTCACTTTGATCGTCTGCCCGATGATCGCCGGATCGGATTCATAGCGGCTCGTCCACACGCCGTAGCCGATCAGGGCGGTCAGCGGCGCCCCTGGGGAGTCGTCGCCCTCCCTGAACCCTGATCCAAGTACCGGGGGCGTCTGCAGGATCTCGAATAGGTTGGCCGAGACGAATGCGCCATCGAATCGCTCGGGATCGCCACTGCTACCGCTGACGTTGATCGTCCCGGTCGAGAACCCCGCGATACCCGCGAACGACTGCTGCTGCTCCCGCCAATCGTAGAAGTCGTGTTGATCTACGCCCATCCGCTCAATGTCCTCGGATGGGTTGGTGCGGAAGATGAGTCTCAGGCGGTCAGCGTCAGGTACTCCGATCCCTCGGAAGTAGATGCCGAAGATGATGCTGAACATCGTGGCGCACAGGCCTATACCGAGTCCGAACGCCACGATCGCGATTGCGGAAGACGCCGGCCTGTTGGCAAGTGCCCGGATGCCGAGTCTGAGGTCGGTGAGGAAAGCGCCCACGCCGGGCCCCCGATCGAGAAGGTACGTGGGCACTACGGTGTCAATCTGGAACCCGTTTCACGGCGATTCGATTTGAGACGTTGGTGGTGATTGGGCCGCCGCGTGAATGTAGGAAACGGTCCGAAGGGCGGTAAGAGGTGCTGCGGATGCTGCTATCTGTCCAGATACCGCATCACAGCTGGCAGCAACACTTGCCTGTAGTAAATGCCGACGGGGCTCGGTGAGAGACCGCTGTGCATACCGCCCACGTTGGTGAGCATCACCACAATGATGTCGGTGTCTTCAAACCAGTACATCATTGCGGTGAACCCGAGGGTGCCACCCGAGTGCCCCAGTGCGGCGCGTCCGTCGAAATAGTCCTCGGTTCGGGCTATGCCCTGCATGTACTGCGATCGACGACTGCGTCGCTGCTCGGGTGGGTAGTAGGTGAACACCTCTTGCTGCATTGCTGGTCCGAGCAGCTCCCCGTCTCGGATTGCCCGTGCCCAACGAACCAAGTCACTGGCGGACGACACGATGCCGCCGGCCGTCCATTCGGGTGACAGGTTGCCGGCCGTCGATTCCACGATGTAGGGACGGATTTCCGGGAACCCACGATGCACACCGGCAACCTGTTGAAATCTCGGTGTGGCGTAATGGTAATGACCTACGTATCCGCCGGGGACTTCCTCGAAGGATTCCAAGAACGTGTTCTCCATCCCAAGTGGCTTGAGGATGCGTGTCCGGATCTCCTGGGTGGCGTCGTTCCCAGTCACGGCCTCAATGATCAGGCCGAGGATCGTGTAGTTAGTGTTAGAGTAGGAGTATCGTTCGCCTGGCGCGTTTGTGGCCGGCAGCAGATCACTGGTGCAGTACTCCAAGGTCTCTGTCTTGCCCCAGATGTGGCCCAACACCATCTTGTCGCCGCGCCCTTTGCGAATCCAGTCTTCCTGGAACTCCCAGGTAGGTATCCCACTCTGGTGGTTCAACAGTTGCCTCAGATTGGCCGTGCCGGCGTTTGGGATGCGGCGAATAATGCTCTGTACGAGATAGTCGGCAGGCGTTCTCTCCAGGTCGAGCTTTCCCTCCTCGACCAATTGCAGCACCACACGAGCGACCATCGTCTTGGTAATACTGCCGACTCCAAAGCGGTCGTCGGACTTCACTGGTATCCGTCTGAGCACGTCGCTGTAACCCGCGGTGCCAGCCCAGACAACGCTGTCGCCCAGTCCGATAGCTGCCGAGATACCCGGCAATCCCATTGATACGCCCGTAACGAGGGCGCGCTGCAGGATCTGATCACTGCGCTGGGTGGTGGCCTGCGCGATGCCGACCGAGGCTGCAGCCGTATGCAGTAACGCCGGCGCGGTCACTACTAGCAGCGCTCTGCGCACTCGTTGGGCCAGCGTCATCTGGTCGCTCCTACTTCTCTTTCTCGTTCTCGAGCGTTTTCAGCACGTCCTGCCAAGAGAACTTCTCTCCGATGCCGCGTACGTAATAGTCCATCCACCTCATCTCGCTCATGGCTTTCACCAGTCTATTGCGCGGGTCGGGAATGCCGTGGCTACGACCGGGGTACATGAACAGCTCAGTAGGCACGCCAAGCTTCTTCAATGCCATGTGCAGCTCCACGGACTGCGGGCTCGGTACCCGTGGATCACCTTCCACAACGTGAACCATGGTCGGCGTCTTGGCATTCGCGATGTACTTGAGCGGTGACTGGTCCCAGTAGGGCTCGAAGTTCTCGTAGATGAAGTCGTCGCCGATGTAGAACTGTCTGTTCCGCTGCACATCACTCTGGGCGTACATGGAGATCCAGTTCATCGTACCCGCCCCGGAGCTGATGGCCTTGAAACGATCAGTATGTGTGAGGATCCAGTTGGACCAGTGGCCGCCTGCACTCCAGCCGAACGCTCCCATGCGGTCCCCATCCGCTATCCCCTGATCGATCAGATAATCGACTCCCGTCATGATGTCGTCGAAACCCAGGGTGAAATAGTCACCGACAATATCCGTACGGTGCGCATTGCCGTAGTTGCGCGATCCACGGTAGTTGGGTTTCAGGACGGCGTAACCTGCGCCGGCGTACACCTGAGAGCTGTAGCCACCATTGAACCGGAGCACGTCGGCTGAGGCAGGGCCACCGTGAATGGCGACCACGAGGGGATAGCGCTCGCCCTCACGATACCCCACCGGCTTCACGAGAATACCGCCAACTGTCTTGCCGTCTGTCGACGTCCAGTTGACCTCGACTTCTTCTCCCAGGGCCATCTGGCGCACCTGTGGGTTCACGTCCATCAACTGAATCCAGTGTGATCTGTTAGTGATATCGTCGATTGACTCGACCGTAAAGTACGTCGGAGGCGTAGTCGGGTCCGAGTAGCTGACGAGGATGACCCCGGTCTCGTAGTCTCGTCGCACCGATAGCGCCGCACGTTCGTCAGTGACCTGTTGCACTTCACCCGAACGAACATCGAGTGCGTGTAGCTGAGTCGTGACTTTGACACCCGCATTGAAGTAGATCGTTCGGCTGTCGTCCGACCAGAAGCCAGCGCTGACGCCACCGTCGAATGATGCACCGAGCTTGCGGAAAGAGCCGCCTCGGTCAGACGTCTCACGGATGTAGACGCGGCTTTCCGTCATGCTGTATCTAGTCATGTCATCTGGAGCGGAAAACGCGATCCAACGGCTGTCGGGTGAAAAGCTCGGGGTCCCTTCGCCAACCTCGTGGTTATCGGTGAGGCGTTCGATGTGTCCGGTAGCGGTCTCGAGCAGAAACTGGTCCGCATACAGGCGTGCCCCTGTGATGTTTCGCTCGTATCGTTCAGCCGAACCTCCCGAGAACGCAATCCACCTCCCATCGTCCGAGATGTTGAAGCTGGTCACGCTGACCTCGGGATCGCTGGTAAGCCGCCGCGCGCTCGAGGAGTCGGCGCTCCAGTCCAGCTGCCACAAGTTGGACAGGGGTGTCACTCTGTTCTTGATGTCAACCGTGAATCCCTTGTCGCGCCGCGCCTTGTTGTCTTCGTCAAAGTCGTCCGGACGGGTGAAGTAGACGCTGCGACTGTCCGGAGCCCACTCCCAGTCGTCGACACCTGCTTGGTGGTCCGTGAGCTTCTCAGGCTCCGCCTTGGTGATCCCGTCGACCGGCAACCTGTGGAGCTGTTCCTCGCCCGATTCGCCGGCGCGGTAGGCGAGCCACTGTCCGTCGGGGCTGAAGTCGAAGTCGGAGACACCTTCTTCAGCGTCGGTGATCCGCTGTGCCTCGCCGCCGTCAGGCCGCATGAGGTAGAGCTGGCTTTGGTTGCCTCTTTCGGCGTCGCGATTAGACGCGAATACGAAGAAGTGTCCGTCCTTGGACCACTTAGGAGTACGCTCGTTCTTGTCCTCTGTGAACGTCATCTGCCGGCTGGAGGCGACGCCTTCCTCTAGGGACACGAGGTGAATATCAGACTGGCTTTTCGCTTCTTCCCAATCCGGCGTGGTGACGGTGTACAGTGCCCATCTGCCGTCTGGACTCGGGGTTGGGGCACTGGCTCTGCGGAAAAGCTGCACATCCATGAATGTCATGGGTCGCAGGCTGTCGCCGCTAACTTGCGGCCTAGCGGCTTGTGTCGCTGAAAGAGACAACAGGGCGATGAATGCGAGAGCGGATAGACCGACCGATCTCGGGCGCTTGGCATATGCGAGCATGAATACCTCGGGTCAGCAAAATGACGTGGTGGAAGAGTGGAAGACTGGAAAACTAAGTTGGAGTGCAGAAAATTATCAGGGGGCAGCCTGATGAGTCTAGCCTGTCGTTCCCGAAGCACCTAGCTTAGGCCATTCTCTGCCGCGGCTGCCAAGGCGACCATTTCGCAATGACACTCGTTCTTCTCACTCTTGCTAGCGTGACAGCGCTAGCCTTGCTCATAGTCGAGCGACTACGGCTCGACCGTAGTCGTGAGAACATTCCGCTGGTGATCGCGGTGACCGGTACGCGCGGCAAATCGACAGTGACTCGAATGCTGGCATCTGTCCTGCGCTGCAACGGTCAGCACGTCCTCGCCAAGACGTGTCTCTGCGCCATTGTCCTGGCTGGGATCAGGCGGACCGCCGTCTCTGGTTGACTGCGTGCGCTCGAGCTGGAATATTCCCGCAGGCAGTTGAAGGAAGCCTCCAGCCTGCGGAAAGGGTTGAACCCACCTTCGGTCATGGAATCAGCGATGATGCCTTCTTTTCTGTCCGCGCGAGCAGGCCTCGGGCGTTAGCGGAAAGGAAGGTGCATCGTGACCGCGTCTCTCCCGCGCGACCCCAGCCTCGAGCATCTCAAGAAGCAAGCAAAACAACTCCTTGCAGCGCAGCGACACGGCATGGAGCAGTGCTGCCCGTTCCTGCGTCGGCTTCACCGCTTCTCAGCAGCTACTGACGCCGAGATCCTTGCGGCCAAGGTAACGCTAGCGGAAGCACAGACGGTCGTCGCATTGCACTACGGCTTTGCGAGTTGGGACAGGCTGAAAGAAGATGTGCGTAGCCGTCCAGCAAGTGGTGCCGACTCCCTCAAAGCAGTGATCCAGCGTTGTGGCGAGGAGATTCCCGAGTACGGCGGCGCAGGAGTGCCGCTGGCTGTGGTGGCTGCGCTCAACCATGCGGGAATCGAGATCGACTTCATGGAGTTTGCCGCAGCCAGCGGCTGGGCGTTCAGCTTCGGATACAAGTACGACGATATTTCGGCCGCGTACATGGGAGTCCGCGGCGATCCCAAATCAGATGGTCCCATCGAGGTGTTCGCGTTTCTGCCGCTGCAGTACGGGTTCGACTACCAGATGGCTCGCACCGCGGAACCGGAGAATCTATGGTCGTTCGTCGTCGAGCATGTTGACGCCGGCATCCCGATCATGAGCGAGCACATGGATGGCGGCCTTATCGCAGCGTATCGTGAGCATGAGGGCAAACGCCAGCTCCTTTTCGACGGCACGGTCATGCCTGGTTGGATCGATGTGGACAAGCTCAACCCCTACGCCGTCTATTCGCTGGTCAAGAGCCGTGATGCCGAGCCGTGCGACGAGATCTTGCGCCGCGCCTTGACACGTGCCGTCGAGAAGGGCAAAGCAGGTCCGTGGCAAGGCACTGCGCAGGGCCTGGCGGCTCTGCGTGAGTACTTGGCAGATGTGTCTGATCCGGCCAAGGGATTCGAAGGCACGCCGGAGTGGTTCTGTTGGGCCACATTCGAACGGCTCATGGCCAGGCGTTGCTGTGAGGTGTGGCTGCGCAGCGCCGCAAAGCATTTCGATGGCGAGGCCCGCCACCTGGCGACCGAGGCCGCTCATGCATACGGTGAAGCGTTCCGGTACTACGACCGGTATTGTGCGGCAGTGCGTGAACCGCCGCACTTGAGTCTGGAACAGCGTGCTCGAACCCCGGACCGGATCCCGGTGGTTGCGGACCTTCTGGAGTGTGGCATTTCAGCGGAAACGTCTGGTTTAGAACGACTGGAGCAGGCCGTAGCGAGCTCAACGTGAAGCAACATGACGACAAGTGACTGCAAGCCGGAGGGTACGTTACCTTCCGGCTTGTCGCTGACTGTTCCATGGAAGGATCTTCGGGCATCGTGATCCCGATCGCCGCAAAGGACAATACATGGTCAAAGTGAGTAGTGATCTCTCGGGAGGGTTGCCGGCGCTGGTCATGATCGTGGTGGTCGCAATCAGCTGCGTCGGTCGGGTTAATCACCAGGCGGACATCGAGGATGATAGGGTGTCCGCCCCGACTGCACAGACCTTTCCCCGCATCGACGGCTCTACTTCCACGGAGCCTCTCAACGCGATGGTAGCCTGCAAGGTTTTGGATGTGACTTGCCACTGGCTGGATGGATTGTTCGGTGAACGTCGCGTGTACCCAGAACTGACGGGCTACGAGGGGTCGGGCCTGCGCCTAGCGCACTCGGGCACGCATGGCTCGTACGTAAACCTCATCAAAGGAGAGGCTGACCTGATCCTAGTGGCACGAACACCGGCAAGCGGCGAAGCCCAGGCCGCTCGGGCAGCCGGGGTTGAGTTGGAGATTGCCCCGATCGCCCACGACGCGTTTGTGTTCATAGTCAATGAGAGCAACGTCGTCCGAGATCTGACAGGTGACCAGCTACGCAGCGTCTTTGCCGGTGATATCACCGACTGGTCAGAACTTGGCGGTCCAGTGGCCGAAATCCACCCGTATCAACGGAACGAAGAATCCGGCAGTCAAGAGCTGATGCGTCGGTTGGTCATGCGGGGGCGGGCAATGGTCGACTTACCGCAACTAGTGGTCCCCACCATGGCGGCTCCGTTCTACGCCGTCAGCAGCGACACGTTAGGCATTGGGTACTCGGTCTATTACTACGAGGCCAACATGGCCCCACGGGAGAGAGTCCGGTTGGTGGCGGTGAACGGCGTGTTGCCGGACACGGCGAGCATCCGGTCGAAGAGGTATCCGTTCGTGAGCGACGTCTACGCCGTCATCCTCGGGAATCAGGGAGCAGACAGTAACGCCCGCTGGCTGTGGCATTGGTTGCTCTCGTTGGAGGGACAGGCCGTCGTAGCGGCAAGCGGATACGTGCCTCTGAACCAATGAGTTGCCCGGCATATGGCATGATCAGCGGGCTCGCGAAGGTCAGCTGGTGCCTCGGCCCCACGTTAGGTGGTGCGGGATAGAGCGGTTGGGGGGCCTCCGATCCCGACTTGCCCCGCGACGAATCCCGACCGAAATTCCTTGACCAGCTTGAACACTCCCTGACGTTCATATGGAGATGATTATGGGCCTTTTTTCAGATAGAACCGCACTGATCGACACCGAGAACGCGTTCAAGGTCGGTCCGTACATCGCGCAGTTGGAGAAGGCGGGAAATAAGGTCATCAAATGCAACTTGGGCGAGCCCGACTTTGCTCTACCCAAGCACATCGCCGCAGAAGTCAAGCGTCAGATCGACAACGACCTCACCCACTATTGTGATCCGCAGGGCATCCTTCCGTTGAGGGAGGCTGTGGCAAGCTACATGGGCCCTCCACGGGGCCTCGACATCACGCCGGATCGGGTCGTCGTTTTTCCAGGCGCCAAGCCGCCGATCGGCTATTGCCAGCAGACCTACTGCAACCCTGGCGATGAGATCATCTACCCGAGCCCAGGGTTTCCAATCTACGAGTCGTTCATTGCCTATGTGGGCGCCAAGCCGGTGCCGCTTCACCTCGAAGAAGAGAAGGGCTTTGCTTTCACGGGTGATGATCTAGGCGGGCTGATAACTGACCGTACAAGTCTCATCTTCATCTGCTTCCCATCGAATCCTACCGGGGGCGTTGCCTCTAAGGATGAGTTGGAGGGCATAGCGGCAGTGATCAGGGAGAAGGCCCCCGCTGATTGTCGTGTCTACTCGGATGAAGTGTACGAGAACATCCTGTTTGACGGCAGCGAGCATGTCTCGATCGCGTCCTTCCCAGGTATGGATGAACGAACCGTGCTCGTCTCCGGCGCTTCCAAGTCGTACTCATGGACCGGCGGCAGGATCGGCTGGGCCGTGTTCCCGACCGCGGAGGAAGCGCAAGTCTTCAAGAACCTCAACATCAACTACTTCTCATGCACCGCAGCCTATAACCAGATGGGCGCGAAGTTGGCTATCGAGTCGCCGGAGAGCAAGCCCGAAATCCAAAAGATGGTTACCGCGTTTCAGGAACGACGGGACCTCGTGGTCACGGGATTGAATGCCATCGACGGCGTCACCTGCCAGAACCCGAAAGGCGCATTCTACGTCTTCCCCAACATTGGGGGGGTGTGTGAGGCGGTGGGGGCTGTGGAGGCATTCGCGCAACTCCCGGCCGACGTGAAGGACAGGTGCAGTCCATCGACGCTGTTCCAGATGTTCTTGCTGTTCCGCTATCACGTGGCAACAATGGACCGCAGGTCGTTTGGCAGCATCGGAGCGGAGGGCAAGCATTTCCTCCGGCTCTCGATCGCCACCGGAATCGACGATTTGAGGGAGGGTGTGAAGCGGATCGGCAAGGCGGCGCAGGACAGGGAAGGATTCGCCGCCTACATGGATTCCGGCGATCCACTCTACTAAGCAACCGATATTGTAGCGGAGCCAGCAGCCTCCCGACCCAAGGCCCCGGGAAGTGGATGGCCTGCTTGGCTCGCAAGTGTAGAAACTGGAAAGGAAGCTAACCATGGCGCTCACACTCGGACCGAGGCGGGCTGTCTACCTCGACATCTCCGAGGAGATAAAGCAAGCCGGACTACCGCTCTCTCGCGATGAAGCATCCATCTTCGAGCAGTTCGATCTCACGTACCGCACTCTGTGCGCAATCATGTTCAACTACGTTCCGATATCCGGACATCCCGGAGGATCGGTATCATCTGGCCGGTTTGTCGAGTGTATCCTCTTCGATGCCATGGACTACGACGTCTCCGATCCGGATAGGAGCGACGCCGACCTGATCTCCTACGCTGCAGGCCACAAGGCGCTCGGTCTCTATGCTTTGTGGGCGTTGCGCAATGAAGTCCTCAGAATCGGAGCTCCGGACCTCCTACCCGATGACATACGGCTGCAGTTGCGGTTGGAGGATCTCCTGGGCTTTCGCAGAAATCCGGTCAACGACAACCCTCTGTTCCGCAGGTTCAAGTCAAAAGCCCTGGACGGTCATCCAACCCCGGCCACTCCGTTTGTCCGTTTGTCCACCGGTGCTTCCGGAGTTGGGGTAGCATCCTCGATGGGTTTGGTCTACGGGGCCAGGGATTACTACGGTGCGAATGCGCCCCGAGTTCATGTCGTCGAGGGTGAGGGCGGGCTGACTCCGGGGCGGGTGTACGAGGCACTTGCCGCTGTGGGGACCGCGTCACTCGACAACGTCGTCCTCCACATCGATTGGAATCAGGCGTCGATCGACTCCAACCGTGTGTGTCGCGAGGGTAAGAAGCCCGGGGATTACGTGCAGTGGACTCCACAGGAGCTTGCGTATGTGCACGACTGGAATGTGATATACGTGCGCAAGGGCACCGACTTCCAGCACATCGTGGCTGCGCAACGCATGGCGGCCGAACTCGATAATGGCCAGCCAACCGCGATCGTGTACCGCACAACCAAAGGTTGGAAATACGGCATCGAAGGCAGGGCGTCGCACGGGGCGGGACACAGACTGTGCAGCCCGGGGTTCTTCGAGGCAACCGATCCGTTCCTGCAACTGACGGGCGTGAAGCTTCCCATGTGTGACGAGCGAGAGCAGCGCTGCGATTGCGGCGCTGATAGCGCCGTGGTGGAGGAGTGTTACTGGGAGACACTCCAGGTCATCCGTGCGCACATGGAAGACAACTGGCCGGTCGTGGACCACATGGTGCAGAGGCTGGTGGCTGCGCGCACCAGGTTAGACGATGCAGCACGCAAGCCGCGAGAAAACGCCCCGGATGTGGCTGGGCTTTTTGCCGCAGTCGATGACCCCAGCGATGCCATACCCGGGGAGCTCGTGAAGAAGCCTGGGACTCAGACGACCCTACGCGCAGCGCTCGGTGAATCACTGAACTACCTGAACAAGGCGTCCAATGGCGCCATCTTGGCGGCATCCGCAGACCTGTTGGGATCGACGAGCATAAACGTCGCGGCCAAGGACTTGGCAGACGGCTACTACAACGCGCAATCCAATCCCGAGGGGCGGCTTCTGTCGATCGGGGGTATCTGCGAAGACGCGATGAGCGGCATCCTCGGCGGACTGTCCACGTATGGCAGACACATCGGAGCTGGCTCCTCGTATGGCGCATTCATCGCAGCCTTGGGCCATATCGCGTCGAGACTTCACTCGATCGGAGTCCAGTCACGTCAAGAGATCAGGAACGAGCCCTACAAGCCGTATTTCTTGGTCTGCGCACATGCCGGGCTCAAGACGGGTGAGGACGGACCGACCCACGCCGATCCACAACCGCTTCAGCTTCTGCAGGAGAATTTCCCTAGCGGCACCGTCATCACCTTGACGCCATGGGATCCGCAAGAACTGTGGCCTCTCGTGAAGGCGGCGCTACAGAAGCGTCCCGCTGTCATCGCTCCCTTCGTCACACGGCCGAACGAAACGGTTTTGGACCGTGAGTTGGGACTGGCGCCGGCTGTCAACGCCGCCAAGGGTCTGTATGCTCTGAAGACTGCCAACGGGCAGAGTGATGGAACCGTAGTGCTTCAAGGAAGCGAGGTGACATACGCGTTCCTCGAAACGGCGTTACCGCGGCTGGAGAGAGAGGGAGTCAATCTAGACGTCTACTACGTGGCGAGTGCTGAGCTGTTCGACTTGCTGCCGGAAAGTGAAAGAGAGAGGATCTTTCCGGATCGACTTGCCCAACAGGCGATGGGTATCACTGGGTTCACGTTGCCCACCATGTACAGGTGGATACGGTCAGAGTATGGCCTATCGAAAACGCTGCATCCATTTCAGAAGGGTCGCTTTCTCGGCAGCGGCCAAGGGGCGATGGTGATGAAGCAGGCCGGGTTGGACGGTGAGAGTCAGTTCAAGAAGGTCATGGAATACGTCAAGGGAAGGGGATAACGACGCAGGAACGCGAGGGGGCGTGAGGCGTTACGGGCCTGCCCCCTCGTACCCTCCACACTGCTGTTTCCATCCGTAGTTGTTGTACCAACGCCGTCCTTCCATACGGTTGCCTCGGGTGTATCTTCACGACTGAGGCCTGATCTTTCGCCGAGGAGTCGATGCAGGATCTCCTGTTTGCAGATGGAGCTCCCCTTTTTGCAGTACCTGCCCTTATAGGCACGGCCTTCTTCGTGATCCGTATTGGCTTGTTGTTGATTGCCGGGCACGGCGATCTGCACGCTGACAGCGGCTCCGACTTCGACGTGGATCATGGCGACTCGGGCGACGCATTCAAGGTTCTCTCAATCCAGGCTATCAGCGCGTTCTTGATGGGTTTTGGATGGGCAGGACTCGGCGCGTATCGGGGCTGGGGGCTACCAGCAATCCTGAGTCTGCCAGTAGCACTGGCCGGTGGCGGAGCGATGATGTGGCTGCTGGCGCGGATGTTCCGCTTCATAATGGGCATGCAGGTAAGCGGCAACGTTAGCACAGCTTGGGCTCTGGAGGAGGAGGGAACAGCCTACACCCGCATCCCGGGCGGTAGAAGTGGCAGGGGTCAGATACGCGTGGTGATCAACGAACGACTCAGGTATTTACAGGCCGTTACCGACGGCGACGCCATAGATACGGCAACGCAGGTGCGCATAACCGAAATCAACGAGGACAATTCCGTTACGGTAGTTGCCCTTCGATCTATTGAGGGCTGAAGGAGGCATCCTATGGAAACCAATCCGATGGCATGGCTTGGCCTTGTTGGCTCAGTCGTCTTGCTGTTCTTCTTCTTCATCATCTTCATCATCAAGCAGTACAAGCGCTGTCCGAGCAACAAAATTCTCGTCATCTACGGTAAGGTCGGGAAAGACATAGCGGCGCAGTGCATCCACGGAGGTGGAAAGTTCGTGGTCCCGCTTTTACAGGATTACGCCTACCTGCCGCTTGAACCGATGGTCATCGATATTCCCCTGACCAGCGCTCTATCGCTCAACAACATCCGCGTGGACGTACCGGCAACGTTCACCGTCGGGATATCGACTGACGGAATCCTGATGAATGCTGCAGCGGAACGGCTCTTGTTCTTGCCGGAAAAGAAGATCCAGGAGCAGGCTCAGGACATCATCCTGGGCCAACTGAGGCTGGTGATTGCGACCCTCACGATCGAGGAAATCAACAAGGATCGTGAGAAGTTCATGTCGTTGATCAACTCGAATGTCACCGAAGAAATCAACAAGATCGGTTTGACGTTGATAAACGTGAACATCCGCGACATCACGGATGAGAGCGGTTACATCGTTGCGATCGGTCAGCGTGCGGCTGCTGAGGCCATCAATCGGGCCAAGGTGGAGGTGGCCCAGCAGGAGCGAGATGGGGCCACTGGTGAGGCGACCGCCAATCGGGAGCGAGACGTCCGCGTCGCGAGCGAAATGGCGACTGCTGAGATGGGCCGCAAGGATGCCGAGCAGAAGCAACGTATTGCCGTGTCGGGTTATGAAGCGGATGCCGTCAAAGGTGAGGTTGAGGCGCGCCGTGACGCCGAAATCGCCACCGCACAGCGTGACGCGGAGACCGTTGCCGCACAGAAGGACGCGGAACGCCAGCAGCGAGTGCAGGTAGCACAAGCGGAATCAACGGCGGTGCAGGGTGAGAACACATCGAGAGCGGAGATTGCTGACTCGAATTCCACTCTTGCCGAGGTCCAGGCTGCTGCACGACAGCGGGCCGAGGTGGCCGCCGCGCAGGCCGCAGAGGCAGTTCTCAAGGCTGAGCGGGAGCGGGAGTTGGCACGCTTGGCCAAAGAACAACTCGCGCCTCAGGAAATCGAGAAGAAGCGCATCGAGATCGACGCCGAGGCCGTTGCGGAGCGGTCGCGCAGGGAGGCCAAGGGTACGGCGGACGCGATGCTGGCCAAGTATGAAGCGGAGGCTGCCGGCCTCCTCAAAGTGCTCGAATCCAAGGCCGAGGGCTACAGGAACCTGGTGGCCGCCTGCGCGGAGAATCCTCAAATAGCGCCGACTCTGTTGATGATCGAGCAGCTGCCGGGCTTGGTCCAGGAGCAGGTAAAGGCAATCCAAAACCTCAAGATCGACAAGATCACGGTGTGGGATAACGGTAAGAACAACGGAGGATCTGGCACGACCGCCGATTTCCTTTCGAGCTTGATTGGATCGCTTCCCGCAATGCACGAGCTGGCGCATCAGGCGGGCGTGGAACTGCCGTCGGTGCTAGGGAAGATCCGAGAGGAGGAGAAGGAGTCGTCGGAGTCAGCCTGAGCGTTGTCGGCGGATAGCGATGGCGCCCCTTGGCTGCGTATGGGGCGGTGCGCTGCTCAAGCTACCGGTTCCAGTGGCGAAGGGCCCTCCAGGCGAGGGCCCTTTCCTCGTCACATCTGGGAGACGTAGGACTGAATCGCTTTGACGGTTGCCGGATCCTTCCATTCGGCGAGTACTCTGGAATCGGTTTCCGCTGCATACCGATCCATGCGCTCGAGCGTGGGCGCGCGAAGCTGCCGCTTCGTGATTCTGAAACGCGCCGAAGGTTCTGCTGCGAGCTGGAGTGCAACCTCTGTCGCTCGACCAAGCAATGTCTCTGACTTGGCAACCTCGTCAACCAGTCCGTGCTCGTAGGCTTCGGATACGCCGTACATTTTGCCGCGGTAGATGAGCTCTTGAAGGTGCGCCTCTGAGGTGGCGAAACGAAGAATCTCGATCGCCACAAGTGGAAACGGAAGGCCGACCTTTAACGCTGGCACTCCGATCGTTCCGGGACCTTGTCCCATGATTCGGTAGTCGCAGGCTGCTGCGAGCACACACCCTCCGGCGATTGCATGGCCGTTGACGGCGGCCACAACCGGCATCGGAATGGCGAACAGGCTTCTGAGTGTTTCGACGAAGCGTTGCACGAATGCATCCACGTATTCGTCTCCGCCAGCGAGGTAGCGTACCAGGTCGACTCCGGCTGAGAACACCGATCCCGTGCCGGTGAGGATCACTGCTTTGACTTCGCTATCCTGCTCAGCCGAGGCGAGTGCATGGATAAGGGCGCGACACAGATCCAGGTCCAACGCATGGGCCTTTCCCCGGTCGAACCTCATCGTAGCGATGCCGTTGTGTTTGGTGATATGTAGCATGCAGGGAATGTACTATTGTTGGGGCTGACCGCTGACGGCCGCATTGCCGTTTTGAACCCACACCGCTATTCCTGCAATGGGGCCTGTGACCTACGACTGCATGGAAGGGATCATGAGAAGACTGACTGCGTTGAGCTTGACACTCTCGGCGGGGCTGACCGTTGGAGCATGGGGTCAAGATCCGAGCTATGATGCCGAGATCAGAGCGCTGATGGATCGGCCGGAAGTCAGGGCGGCGTTCAGAGCGGTGGAGGCGCTGGAGCCGCGTACACTGGCTGATCTGATCACGCTGACCCAGATCGCGGCTCCCCCTTTCATGGAAGATGAACGGGCCAGGTTCTATGCCGATATGCTCAGAGAGGCTGGGGTCGACACTGTTTACATCGATGACGTGGGCAACGTGGTCGGCCTCAGGCGCGGAACGCGCGGTGACCGAACGGTTGCGTTGGGGGGTCACCTGGACACGGTCTTTCCTGAGGGCACGGACGTTACTGTGAAGCAACGCGGTGACACACTGTTCGCGCCGGGCATCGGTGACGATACGAGGGGGTTGATAGTGGTCCTCACGGTCCTGCGCGCACTCAACGAAGCTGATGTCAGGACGGAGGCGGACCTACTGTTCATTGGGACGGTCGGTGAAGAGGGGCTGGGGGATCTGCGAGGAGTCAAGCACCTGTTCGGCGAAAGAGGACCCCAGATTGACTCGTGGATCGCAGTTGATGGAGGCGGAATTGGCCGAATCGTGAATCGTGGTCTGGGCTCACACCGCTATCGGGTCACGTTTGAGGGCCCGGGCGGACACTCCTGGGGCGCTTTCGGACTCGCGAATCCTGCTCACGCGATGAGCAGAGCTGTACGGCTCTTCGACGACGCAGCCAGCGCGTTCGTGTCCCAGGGTCCGAGGACCTCCTTCAACGTGGGTCGGATCGGTGGTGGTACTTCGGTCAACTCCATTCCGTTCTCGGTCTGGATGGAGGTGGACATGCGGTCAGAGAGCCCCGAGAGACTGGCAGGAATCGACTCGATACTTCAGGCCTCAATTCACGCGGGTCTGGAAGAACAGAACAAGCTGCGGCGGCACGGCGATGCGCTCACGGTGACCGTGGAGATGATTGGTGACCGCCCATCGGGTGTTGGTGATCCCAACTCGCCGCTGGTGAGCCGAGCGGCGGCGTCTGCGAGGCTGCTGGGAAGTGCGCCCAGTCTTGGGGTGGGGTCAACCGACTCAAACATACCGATCTCGTTAGGGATCACCGCCATCACGATTGGGAGGGGAGGAGCGGGCAGCGGGGGGCATTCGTTGCGGGAATGGTGGATGAATGAGGACGGCCACCTCGCAATCCAGAATGCGCTGACGATTGCGGTAGCGGAAGCTAAGCTGGCCGGCGCGGTCCCGTGAGTGAACTGGCACCGAATGCGGTGACCAGTTCACCTACCCCGGGCGGGGTGAAGAACAGGGGTCCGGACTAGCCGCCGGCTGCCAGGATCGGAATACGGATTCTCGAGTGCTCCCACTCGAGAATGAGGTGTACTTGATCGTCCGGTCCGGGCTCCGTTCTGAATGTCAGGGTCTCAACGTGTTCGTCCGGCCGCTGCCGTGCCGCGTTCACCCTTCCGACCTCCAACTCCTTGACCTTGTAGGTATAGCGAGCGATGTGGCCCCACTGCGTTACCGATCGATTGACGATGATCGTCCACTCGTCTTCGCCAGGAATGGTGTACAAAGAGTAAGTACCTCGATCGATCGCGATACCCGAAAGGTGAATAGGCTCCGTGGTATGGATCATCGTTGGCTCGTTGGCTCCAGTGCGCCAGATCGCACCGTAAGGTACGTCCCGCCCCCCGATCATCGTTCGACCGCGTGCCGAGGGCCGGCCGTAGCACACCTTGACGACACCTTCCCCTACGGAAAACGATAGCGAGTCAATTGGACTCAGCCTGCCCTCCACTGGGAAATCCATGACAATGCATGAAGTATCCGAGTAGACCTGCGCAAAGGTCGACTGAGTAGCCGAGCCGACCGTCGATAGCGCCAGGGTGACGAATAGAGCCCCAGTCTGGATCACGACGCCTCCAATCTCGCGACACGCAGGCTTCCCACCGAGTGCGTGGCGCAAAACGGTTTAGTGAGCCTATTGTGTCTATCCAATAGTAACCTAGGTTTGCCGAAAAGGTTTCGGAGAGTCCACACCACTGGATTCCGGGGCACAATTGCAGCCCGTCGCACGTTTCAGTCGTATGGCGCCTGACTGCTCTCGATGATGAGCTGGGGACATTGGATTTCACGCTTGATATTATGTTCATTCTAGCAGAGTTGACTGCTTACCCAGCGAACTCCCACTCGCGGAGATCGTGCATGGTCGGCGTGTTGAAGCGCTATGAATGAAATGCTGGAGCAGCTGAACGCCGAGCTCGGCGATCGCTACTGTATTGAGCGAGAGCTGGCCCGGGGCGGCGCTGCGATCGTGTACGTCGCAGCCGATCAAAGGCATGAGCGTCGGGTAGCGCTCAAGGTGTTGCGTCCGGATCTGGCAGCCGCACTCGGCGCCGATCGGTTTCTACGCGAAATCAAGATCGCCGCCCAGCTGTCGCACCCACATATCCTTCCGGTGCACGACTCCGGCAGCGCGGCGGGATATCTGTATTACGTGATGCCCTTGGTCGAGGGGGAGTCGTTACGTGACCGTCTAGCGCGGGAGCAGGTCCTCTCGGTAGCCGATACAGTAAGCCTGCTGCACGATGTATTGGACGCGCTGCATCACGCTCACGGGCGAAATGTGGTCCACCGCGATATCAAGCCGGACAATGTCATGTTGACGGGGCGTCACGCGCTGGTG
The DNA here is from genome assembly GCA_039589275.1 of Gemmatimonadota bacterium. Lineage (GTDB taxonomy): Bacteria > Gemmatimonadota > Gemmatimonadetes > Gemmatimonadales > GWC2-71-9. The sequence goes on from JBDHHP010000008.1 coordinate 34,584, forward strand.
ACCGACTTTGGAGTCGCTAAGGCGCTCAGCGAGGCATCTGATTCGCAGGGTATCAACACTACCGGTGTGGCGCTGGGAACCCCCGCCTACATGGCTCCGGAGCAGGCAGCGGCTGATCCGCAGATCGATCACCGAGCCGATATCTACTCGGTGGGTATACTCGCGTACGAGATGCTTGCTGGAAGACCTCCCTTCATGAGAAGTAGCCCGCAGGCGGTGCTCGCAGCTCACGTGACCGAGGAGCCAGAGCAAGTCGATGTGCACCGAGTGGGGATCGGTCCGGAATTGGCGGAAGTGGTGATGAAATGTCTCGAGAAAGATCCCAACGATCGGTGGCAAAGTGCTGAAGAAGTGCTACAACGGTTGGACGCTGCGGTAACCCCGACTGGTGGATCGACACCCGTGCCGACGATGGCAATCCCGCGAGCGGCCCGACTGCCCAAGAAGGGCAGGGTCATCACGTTTGTCGCTGTTCTGGCGGCCGCTCTCCTACTGGCGGTGGGTTGGATGCTGCGTGGGCCGACCTCGTCCGTCCGTCCGGACCGCCCGGTGTTGGTGGTGCTACCCTTTGAAAACCTCGGTCCGGATGAGGACAAGTACTTCGCAAACGGAATTACGGACGCGGTGACTGCGCGACTGGCGACGCTGGACGGACTCGGCGTCATCTCCCGCACGAGTGCGATGCAAATGCGGGACGCTGACAGAACTCCGGGTGAGATAGCCGCGGATGTTGGGGCGAGCTACGTGCTGGAAGGCACCATTCAGCGGGAACGACCAGGTGATCCGTCCAGTCGCGTGCGCATCACCCCCCAGTTGATTCGCGCATCTGATGAGATACATGTCTGGGCGGGTGTCTATGATGAGGACATGACCGAGGTGTTTCGGGTGCAGACGGAGATAGCGGAGCGCGTTGCCACAGCCATGGACCTCGCCTTGCGTGAACGCGATCGTGAAGCCCTGGACATCAGGCCGACTGACAATCTGGAGGCCTACGAGTTCTACTTGCACGGGCACGACTACCTGGCCGGCAATAGAGGATCAGGGGACGCTAACGCCCGCCGCATAGCCGTGGAAATGCTCGAACGCGCCATCCAGCTAGATGGTTCGTTTGCGGTAGCCCATGCGGAATTGTCGCTCGCCCACATCTGGCTGTTTCGACACTTCGTGGACCATAGTCCCGAGCGACTGGCGATGGCGAAGGCTGCGGCGGACAGTGCGGTCGCACTCCAACCCGAGCTGGCCGAAGCCAGGATGGCCTTGGGCCATTATCACTATTGGGGCCCGGATGCGAACTTGGTGCGCGCTCTGGAGGAATTCAGAGCAGCCGCTGAATTCGACCCAAACAACGCCTATGCGAGGTATCTGATCGCTGTCCTCGAGGCGGCACGTGGTGAATGGGATGGTGCTCTGGTGAATGCCGCCATTGCCGCTGACCTCGATCCGAGAGAGCCGGAGTGGGCGGTGACGGCTGGTTTGTTGCATCTACTGGGCCGACGTTACGCGGATGCGGAGAGGTTTCTCGATAGAGGACTCTCACTTGCTCCCGACTTGAGCGAAGCCTACAAAGGAAAGATCGGATTGTACTTGAGTTGGACGGGCGACGTCGATCGGGCGCGGCAGGTGGTGTCCGATATGCTGGAGAGGGTCACGCCTGGTGAGGTAGCGCTTGCACTCATCCAGGTTGCCCCGATGCTCGTTGTAGGGGGAGATTACGACGCTATCTTCGAGGCGATAACACCGTCATCGATCAGCGGTCCACTTCCCTTCGACTACCTCTACACGCTGGCTGAGTTCAACCGGCTGCGCTCTCGACCGGCTAGGGCGCGTGCTTACTTCGACTCGCTCCTCACGTTCACGCAGAGGCTGTCCCAGGACAGGAGCGGCGATCTGGCCGCTCAGATGTTCCAAGCGAGAGCCTACGCGGGTTTGGGTCGAAGCGCAGAGGCTCTGGAGAGCGCGGCGAGAGTCGCGTCGCTATTGGACGAATCGCAAGACGCATTGGAAAGAGAGACGGCTGGGCGGTCGTTGATCCGGACCTACGCGATGGCTGGTGAATTCGACTCCGCCGTTGAGCAGATGCAAGCGTTGCTCGATGCGCACTCGCTGGTCTCCGTTCCGTATCTTCGGGTCGAACAGCTCCCTGAGGAGATTCAGCGCCATCCCGGATTCAGGGCCATACTTGGGCTTGAATCCGGGAATGCTCCAGGTATCTAAGAAGCCAGCGCGCGTCTGTCGCCATCGGTTCAGTTGTTCAGCTTCTTCCTCAGATTTCTCAGCATATCGATTGTCATGGACTCGATGTCATACTGCGGGTTCCAACCCCACTCCTCTCGGGCCGCGCTGTCATCGATCGAGGTAGGCCAGGAATCGGCGATACCTTGACGAACCGGGTCCACTTCATACTTGATGGTGAATTCGGGTATGTGCTTCTGGATTTCTGCAACCAATTCCGCCGGTGTGAAGTTGATCGCCGCTACATTGAATGCGTTCCGATGTATGAGCCTTGACGGATCAGCCTCCATTAGAGCGATCGCAGCATGGATCCCATCCGGCATGTACATCATGTCCAGTCGTGTGTCGGCATTTAGGAAACAACTGTAGCGTTGATGCCTGATCGCTTCGTAGAAAATCTCAACAGAGTAATCCGTGGTACCACCGCCGCAGGGCGCGACGTACGAGATCAACCCGGGGTACCGCACTCCACGGGTATCGACGCCGAAACGCGTGTGGTAATAGTCGCACAGCAACTCCCCAGCGACCTTTGTCACTCCGTACATGGTCGTGGGTCTTTGTATCGTGTCTTGCGGTGTGTCATCGCGCGGAGTACTGGGTCCAAACGCCCCGATGGAGCTGGGATGAAACACACTGCATCTGTATTCGCGCGCCACCTCCAGGACGTTGTGTAGACCGCCCATGTTGAGTTCCCATGCCACGTGTGGCTTTTCTTCAGCCACGGCGGAGAGCAGAGCTGCCAAATGATAGATGGTGTCAATGTCGTGCTTGCGAACCGCTTCCTGTAGTTGACGGGGCTCGGTGCAGTTGAGGTATTCGAACGGCCCGTTCGTGACAATCTGTTTAGGGGGCACCCTAATGTCGGAAGCAACAACGTTCTCGGCGCCGTGTCGCTCCCTCAGCGTCGTGACGAGATCAGCTCCAATCTGACCCAATGCCCCGGTTACGAGGATTCTCTTCACTGTTCCTCCACTAGTCGTTGGGTCTCATTGGAGCAACTTGCGTTCTCGCGCTGACCGCTCCTGGATGGCGGCTCCCACAAATTCCCATCACTTGCTGCCGTTCAGATCTTCGAAGGCAGCGATGCCTCGAGAGAACGCTTCCTTGTTTAGCTCTAGCAAGGCGCATTTCGTCTTGAGAGCCTCCTCCATTGTGGCGTGGAAGCTCTTGACCGGGAACAGTCCCGTCGCCGCCTGAAGGGCACCCAGTGCCACCACGTTCTTCACCATGGGTTTCCCCAGATCCATGGCAATCTGGGTGAACGGCATCCCGTGAGCTGCAACGGTGTCAGGCAATGCCGGAGGGTCCGGTATCACTGAGCTGTCGAAGAGAGCGACGCCGCCGGACTGCACAGTCGGTCCGAACTTGATGAGGCTTTGCGGATTGAATGCGACTAATACGTGTGGTTTGGGGGAAGCCGGCGAAAGAACCTCTCCGGTGGCAATGTGCACGTCGGCGTACGATGTGCCTCCACGCGATTCGGGACCGTAGCTCGGTATGTGTGTCGAGTCCCAACCCTCGTTGATTGCAGTGCGAGTCGTCAGCATGGCAATCGTCTGCGCTCCATCTCCACCCGCACCCGCGAATTTGATCGATATGTCCTCATCGTGGATGTGCGACGGGAAACCCTTGCCGAACCGGTCTGTCGTTTTGCCGACGCCACCGATCACAGTCGCTACGTCATCAGGTACGAAGCTGGGCTTGCCAAGCTCGAACCACGGTTCTATTTCGACGTCTTTCTTCACACCAAGGGGGAAGATTGGGACCATGTTCTCCTTGACCCATTGTTCTGCTTCAGGTGGAGTCAGCTTTAGGTGAGTAGGGCATTCAGACAGGACCTCGACAAAAGCCAGGCCTCTTCCCTCAACCTGCATCCTCAGCGCCTTCTTGATCGCTTTTTGGGCTCGGACACGTTGCTTGTTATCGAACAGAGCGACTCGCTCGACATATACAGGTCCGTCGAGCTGACCCATCGTCTCTGCCATCTTCATCGGCTCTCCAGCTAATCGCGAGCGTCCCGTGGGGCTGGTAGTCGTCTTCTGCTCCATCAGCGTTGTGGGAGCCATCTGCCCCCCTGTCATTCCGTAGATCGCGTTGTTCACGAAAACAAACGTCATCGGAATACCCATCTGCGCCGCCTGAAAGATCTCCGCCAATCCTATGGCGGCGAGATCGCCGTCGCCCTGATAGCTGACAACAATTGAGTCTGGGTTGGCCATCTTGTGACCGAGCGCAACGGCTGGCGCGCGCCCGTGTGCCGCCTGAGTATTGCCGACGTCGAAGTAGTAGTACATGAATACGGCGCACCCGACTGGCGATATAGCGACAGTGCGATCTTGCACGCCAAGCTCCTCGATGGCTTCGGCGAGGTACTTGTGCACTAGACCATGGCCGCACCCGGAACAATAGTGTGTGCTCTGTCCCTTCAAACCCTCGCCATGTGCGTGCCGATCGAAGCGGTTGTAGAATACCCCTTCCATCTTACTCCTCCACCAGCGCGATTACCCGGTCTAAGATCTCTTGCTGTTGTGGCAGCACACCACCGTAGCGTCGAACGTCGCTTATCGGCGGAACAGATCTGACGCCTGCGTGACTGAGAGCCAAGCGGACCTCATCCTCCAGTTGTCCTGGCCCTGCCTCGACCACGATCATACCACGGGCACGGTCTAACAGTGGCTCGAGCTGCCGTATTGGGAACGGCCACAAGGAGATGGGTCGGAAAAGTCCTGCCTTGATGCCGCGTTCTCTCAGCTCGTGGACCGCACCCTTCGCCATCCTGGCCGGTGTGTTGCAGGCTACAATCACCCACTCTGCGTCATCACAGTGGTACAGGTCGGCTCTCTGCTCCTCCTCAACCATGCGGTCGAACTTCCGGTTGAGATGGTGGTTGTGCACTTCGAGATCGGCTTCGATGATGTATATGGAAGTGATCAGATTACCGCGATGCATGCGGTCGCCGTATACAGCCCATTCAGGAATACCCGGTTGCACCATGGTCTCAGGCAGCTCGACCCGACCCGTCATCTGGCCCAGATAGCCGTCGGCAGCCACAACAACTGGGTTGCGGTACTTGAACGACAGGTCGAAGGCGAGCATGGTGAGGTCCAGCATTTCTTGTGGTGTTGACGGTGCCAGGATAGGTGCCCTCGTGTTACCGTGACCGAGTCCGCGGCACAGGAGGCTGATGTCAGACTGTTCCGGTCCGATGTTTCCTAGTCCTGGTCCCCCGCGCATGATATTGAAAAAGACACCAGGAAGCTCTGCTCCTACCATGTACGAGACCCCCTCCAGCATCAGACTGAACCCGGGTGAAGAAGTGAAGGTCGCACAACGCTGTCCGGCTCCGCCGCAGCCGTACATGATATTGACGGTCGCAACTTCACTCACCGCCTGCACGAAGACGCCGTCCAATTGAGGAAGCAGCTTGGCCATCAGCTCCGCGCCTTCGGTTGACGGCGTGATGGGGTATCCAAACACGTGCCGGCATCCGGCCAGTATGGCTCCAATTGCTGCGGCGTGCGTGCCCTTCAACACCATGGGCTTGAGGTCCGGCAGCGGTACCTGCTGGTCCGGAATCGGTTCTGGCTTGGGCGCCGTGGTTTGGCGGGGTCCGAAGAACTGCTGCGGATCGAGCAGGCTCATGTCCTCCACTGACTCAGGTGTTCGTAGCAATCCGTATGGTTCCGGACAAGCATCGAAGCAGAGTCCGCACCCATTGCACAGCTCGAGATCCACAAGCACCGGAGTCAGGCCAGACTTGGGGTCGATATCTCCACTGAAGTGTATGCAGTTCTTAGGACATGCATCGATGCAGCGCCCGCATGCCTTGCAGAACTCCGGGAACAGAAACGGCTTTGGCCTGGATTTCTTCTTCGTAGTCACCATTGTATCCGATCCATCTCAGTACCCCAGCATGCTCGCCAGGGGAGTCCGTGGTCCCATCGGCTCAAGCTTACTCTGACAATACGTCTCGAACACGCGCAAGGGCATGCTCAGTGCTTGGTGATCGACCGCTTCAGTTGCACCATCCGTCGAGCTATCGAATGCTCTGTAAACGGGCACCGCAATGCCTTTTGCCGCTAGCACAGCAAAACCGTCCGGTAATTCAGACTTGACGCCGGTTTCGAGGTGCTGCAAGAGCGGATTACGATGCGTCCGAAACCTACCTGACCAGAGCCCAATCCACCATGAATCTTCATTAAGGCATCCTTGAGGCTTGGGTGGGAACGAACGAACGTTTGCACGCCCAAGTGATCGCGCGGCTACCGACTGTGCGCCGGCAAGTCCAATCATGCTTATGGCCGGATTCAGGTTATTTTTAACCCTCTGTTCATACCGTTCATAGGATTGCACCGCGGTTTGTTGACCGTCGCTGGGGAAGGGCCTCAGTTGAGTCCACCAAGGCGTGTCTGATCCATCAACAGGAGTGGCTATGGCAGGCATTGTCGGTTACGGGGCTTTCGTCCCACGTAAGCGGATAAAGGCAGAAGAGATTGCGCACCAGTGGGGCAAGGAGCCCGAGTCGATCAAGAACGGACTGCTGCTGCAGGAGAAGTCGGTACCTGGCTTCGATGAGGACACTATCACGATTTCAGTAGCGGCTGGGAGAGCAGCATTGGACCGCGCTCAGATTGACCCCACCGACATCGGAGCGGTCTATGTGGGTTCGGAATCTCACCCCTATGCAGTCAAGCCGAGTGGCACAATCGTCTCTGAGGTGCTCGGAATCGCGCCCGAAGTTCACGTGGCAGACTTCGAGTTCGCGTGCAAAGCAGGTACCGAGGCGATGTTCGTGGCGTTAGCGCTGGTGGAGTCTGGTCGCATGGACTATGCGATGGGCATTGGTGCCGACACTTCGCAGGGTGCTCCCAATGATGCGCTGGAGTTTTCGGCTTCGGCAGGCGGTGCTGCGTTCATCTTCGGCAAGGAGAACCTTCTGGTGGAGGTGGTGGAGACCTATAGCTACACCACCGACACTCCTGACTTCTGGAGACGCGAGGGCAGATTCTATCCCCGCCACGGCGGTAGGTTCACTGGAGAGCCGGCGTACTTCAAACATGTCTTGGCCGCGTCGCGTGCGATTCTCGACAAGACGGGCCTGAAGCCAGAGGACTTCAAGTACGTTGTGCTGCACATGCCCAACGGGAAGTTCCCGCTTTCAGCTGGTAAGCAACTGGGATTCACGCGGGAACAGCTCGATGTAGGCTGGGTGGTGCCGACAATGGGTAACACTTACTCCGGATCGTCGCCGACAGGACTGGCGGCGATACTGGACGTTGCGCAGCCGAACGACCTGATCCTACTGACGTCGTTCGGCTCTGGAGCGGGCAGCGACTCATTCGTGCTGCGAGCAACCGATTTGCTGCCGAAGAGAGTCTCGAACGCGCCGACCGTTCGCTCCATGCTGGACGGCCCGAGGCAGTATCTGACTTACGGAGAGTACGCGAAGTTTCGGGGGAAGATCATATTGAACGATTAGGGATGTGCCGGAAGATCGGTGGTCGAATGCGGTTGGTGCTGTGAACCGCGCTCTTCCGTCCATATAGAGAGAGAGTCCGAATAGGAGAGGAGGCAGGACATGCGCGAGGTGGCCGTCGTCGGAGTGGGAATGACCCGGTTCGGCGAGCTATGGCAAACAAGCTTGCGCGATCTGTTTGTCGAGGCGGCACAAGCGGCAATGCAGTCCGCCGAGGTAAAGAGCGTCGACTCGATATTCGTGGGCAACATGGCGGGTGGGCAGTTCGTGGGTCAGGAGCATCTGGGGCCGTTGATGGCTGACCACCTGGGAATGGCTGGTGTTGCGGCTACGCGGGTTGAGTCAGCTTGTGCGTCGGGCGGGGTGGCCCTGAGAACCGGGCTCATGGCAGTAGCCTCGGGATTCAGTGATCTGGTGCTGGTAGGTGGCGTCGAGAAGATGACTGACGGGGCAGATGTAACCAACGTCTTGGCGACTGCTGCCGATCAAGAGACAGAAGTCTATCCCGGAGTCACGTTTCCCGGGTTGTATGCCATGATTGCTCGGGCCCGTATGGAGACCGCCGGGCTGACCGAGGAAGACTTGGCTTGGGTGTCAGTGAAGAATCACCGTCACGGAGCAATGAACCCCAAGGCGCAGTTCAGGCGCGAAGTGACTGCCGAGCAAGTCTTGGCATCAACGATGGTAGCAGCGCCGCTCAGAATGTTGCATTGCTCTCCTGTGAGCGACGGAGCGGCGGCAGTTTTGCTGTGCCCACTCGACCAGGCTCAAAAGTACACTGATCGGCCAGTGAAAATTCTGGGTAGCGGCCTAGCGTCCAGTTCTCTGGGTCTGTCGGATCGTGCGGATCCGGCAGTGCTCGATTCGGTAGCGTTGTCGGCGGAGCGCGCTTACAAGATGGCCGGTGTAGAAGCGGCCGAAATCCAGGTAGCGGAGGTGCATGATTGCTTCGCCATAGCCGAGATCTGCTGTATCGAGGCGGTGGGGCTTGTTTGCGCTGGAGAGGGTAACATGGCCGCGGAGAAGGGAGTCACTGCCCTCGGCGGGCGTATACCGGTGAACACCAGTGGTGGTCTCAAATCAAAGGGTCACCCCGTGGGCGCCACGGGCGTCGCACAGGCAATCGAGATCTTCGAGCAACTGCGTGGCGAGGCCGGAGAGCGCCAGGTTGACGGCGCGAGGATCGGGCTCTGCCAGAACATGGGTGGCTCGGGAGCTAGCTCTGTAGTCCACATCTTCGAGGGGGTCTGACGATGCCCAGTCCGAGGTACTGGAGAGAAAAGCCCAACCGCTACCGCCTGGAGGCCGCCCGTTGCTCCGGGTGTGGAAAGGTCATGTTCCCGGCTCGTGTCGTGTGTCCCGATTGTCGTGGCAGCGATTTCGAAGTCGTCAAATTGTCGTGCAAGGGTAAAGTCGTGACATCCACGGTGATCCATGTGCCCCCCGATGAGTTCCTGATGGAAGCACCTTACGCGATGGCGATTGTGGAAACGCCGGAAGGTGCCAGAATGATGACGCAGATAGTAGACTGCGAACCGTCAAGCGTCGGTCCGGGAATGGAGGTTGCGTTGGAGTTCCGACTGGTCCGGCGAGAGGGACACGGAGGGATACTGTGCTACGGTCACAAAGGTGTTCCGGTCGGTTAGAAACTCGGGCCTTCCGGAGGGAAAGATGCACCAGGTTCAGATAAAGGCCGAACTGAGCGACGCGTTCTATCGAGCGTACGAGGCCGAGGCTAGGCGGCAGGGTGTGAAGGTCGAGCAGCTGTTGGAACAGACGGTAAACACACTGCTCAAGGAGCTGGAGAAGGAAGAGGAGGATCATCCCATAACGATGTCATGAGCGACGTCTTTGTGGGGCAGAATTGACGAGGAACACATGCGTCGGGATCTAATGCTGGGTCGAAAGGGCTGAACTGATCCATGGAACTCTCGGGTGTCCATCTCCTGATGACGTACCGGTGCACGCGTGACTGCGATCATTGCTTCGTGTGGGGCAGTCCTCAACAGCGCGGCGCCATGACTTTGAGCTCGATCAGGACCGTTCTCAATCAGGCGAAGGACCTTGAGACGGTCGAGTGGGTTTACTTCGAGGGAGGCGAGCCGTTCGAGTACTACGCCGTTCTCTTGAGTGGTGTGCGAATGGCTGTGCGGATGGGCTTTCGCGTGGGCGTTGTGTCAAACGCCTACTGGGCCACGGACCAAGCTGACGCGATGGAGTACCTCGGTCCGTTGGCTGGTCTAGTCGAAGACTTCACGGTCAGTGCAGACTGGTATCACTGGACACCTGACTTGCGCGAGAATGTCCGGAATGCTTGCGGAGCGGCGAAGGAACTAAGCCTGCCGTTTCGACTCCTGTGCGTGGTCTGCCCCGAGTCACTGGGATCCGAGTGCGACCTGGAGGGAATACAAATTGAGCAGACAGAGGTAAGGTACCGTGGGCGAGCGGCGGCCACACTTGGGCCGGACGCACCGGCTTCGCCATGGCTTTCCTTTACATCGTGCAACCACGAGAATCTCCGCGACCCTGAACGCGTGCACGTCGATCGGTTCGGGTTCGTCCATGTCTGTCAGGGGATATCAATTGGCAACGTGTTTGAGAGCCCGCTTCGCAGAATAAGCAAGTCATATCGACCCGATGACCATCCGATCGTGGGTCCGTTGCTCGACGGCGGGCCGGTCGAACTCGCTCTTCGGTACGGGCTAGATCACCAGCGGGGCTACGCAGATTCTTGCCATGCATGCTATGATTTGAGAGATGCATTGCGCCGTCGGTTCCCGGACGTCCTGACACCGAGCCAGATGTATGGTGTGGCCACGGAGCTTGACCCGCTAGACGGCCTGGCGTTCCACTAACAGAATCAGAGGGGGCGAGCATCACGATGGCGGCTCACAAGGGTACCATTGCGATCCTCACCGGGGGCGGAGACGTCCCCGGTCTCAATCCGGCAATCCGCGCGATCACTGTCCGCGCGGTGAGAGAAGGATACAGGGTGTTGGGTATTCGGAGGGGTTGGGCGGGGCTGGTCGATCTCGTGCCGGAAAGCGACGCGGAGAACGGCGCACACGTCCAAGCCCTGACTGAAGAGATAGTCAATCGCGCGGGGAGGACTGGCGGGACGTTTTTGCACACGTCTCGTACGCGACCGAGCCATCTACCCAAGACCGCTGTGCCTGATCACCTGTCGGACAAGTACACGGATGATACCAATGACATAACCCCTCACGTTTTGCGGAACCTGGAGTTCCTCGGCATCGATTACCTCGTGCCTATTGGTGGGGACGATACACTTAGCTATGGGCATCGGCTGCACAATGAGGGTGTGAGGGTAGTCGGCATTCCGAAGACGATGGACAACGACGTACCGGGAACGGACTACTGCATCGGTTTCAGCACGTGTGTGACGAGGACGATCGAACTCACTCATAGCTTGCGCACTACCGCGGGATCCCACGAACGGTTCCTCGTCATCGAAGTCTTTGGCCGTTATGCGGGCTACACGGCCTTGCTCCCGACAATGGCCGGTGCTGCTGATCGGTGTGTCATACCTGAGCACCCGTTCGACATAGGCAGGCTGTTGGAGCTTCTGCTGGAAGATAGAGACCGTGCCCCCAGCAGATACGCCGTCGTTCTCGTATCAGAAGGCGCAACCGTGACTGGCGGGCAGATGACCTTTGAGGGTGCGGATACAGATCAGTACGGCCATCGCAAGCTGGGTGGAGTGGGTGACCAGGTGGCTGCCTTGCTCAGGGAGATGTCACCTCAGGTCAATCAAGGCCGCACGGTGAATGTGGTGAGCCAACGCCTGGGCTACCTGGTTAGGTGCGGTGATCCCGACGCACTTGACTCAATTGTGCCTATGGCGTTTGGGAACGTGGCGCTCGACTTGATACTCAATGGCACTTCAGGGCGTCTCATAAGTGTGAGGAACGGGGTCTACGACAGTGTTCCCATTGACGTGGTCGTTGGTAGGAAGAAGGTCGTGGACGTGCACCGCTTCTACAACAGCGATCGACTGCGACCGAAGTACAAGACACTGATACGTCAGCCGCTCTTTATCATGACCAGTGATGTGTAGGGGCTAGCTGTCAGCTGTCGGCCGTCAGGTGTCAGTCGATGCCAACAACAAGCAGACATGAGTCCACCAACAAGCGAATAGAGGGAGGTAATTGATGGTGCAGCGCGTTCTCATATTAGGCGCCGCTGGACGTGATTTCCACAACTTCAACGTGCACTTCCGTGACAATGCTGACTACGAGGTCGTCGCGTTCACAGCGACACAGATCCCGAATATCGATGACCGTAAGTATCCCGCTGCGCTTGCGGGCTCGCGTTATCCCAAGGGGATTCCGATCGAGCCTGAGAGCGAGCTGGAACAGCTGATTGTGAACCAGAAGATAGATCTCGCGGTGTTTTGCTATAGTGATGTATCGCACGTGTACGTGATGCGAATCGGATCTCGAGTGCTGGCCGCGGGTGCGGATTACATGCTGTTGGGCCCCAACCACAGTTTTGTGAAGTCAACAGTCCCTGTAGTGGCGGTTTGTGCGGCGCGAACAGGGTCGGGTAAGAGCCAGACGAGTCGTCGGGTTGCGGCGGTGTTACGAGCGCGGAATAAACGGGTTGTGGCAATACGCCATCCGATGCCATACGGGGACTTGGCTAGGCAGGCTGTACAGCGATTTGCGGCTTACGAAGATCTCGAGAAGCACGATGTCACGATCGAGGAACGTGAGGAGTATGAACCTCACATCGATGCCGGTTGTGTCGTGTATGCCGGGGTGGACTACGAGGCCATCGTGCGTCAGGCAGAGCAGGAAGCGGATGTGATAATCTGGGACGGCGGCAATAACGACATGCCGTTCTACACACCCGACCTTTTCATTGTCGTGGTTGATCCACATCGGGCCGATCACGCGGCACGATACCATCCAGGTGAAGTGAATGTTCGGATGGCTGACGTTGTCGTCGTGAACAAGGTCGGTACAGCGTCATTTGAGCAGGTGCAGACGGCGCGTCAGATCGCTAGCGATCTGAATCCCAATGCCACCATAATCGAGGCAGCGAGTCCGATCTTCGTTGAGAAGGGCGAGCAGATTCGAGGCAAGCGGGTGTTGGTGGTAGAGGATGGACCGACGCTGACCCACGGTGAGATGGCGTACGGGGCAGGCTGGGTCGCAGCCAGGCGCTACGGAGCGGCCGAGATCATCGATCCCCGCCCGTACGCGGTGGGGTCGATAAGCGATACGTTCAAGAAGTATCCCACTACTGGCGACGTGCTACCCGCGATGGGTTATGGTGAAGAGCAGACAAGAGAGCTGGCCGAGACGATCAAGAACACGCCGGCAGATCTCGTGCTCATCGCGTCGCCTATCGACCTGCGGCGGTTGATTGAAATCGACAAGCCCGCCCTGCGGGTGCGTTACGAGTTGCAGGAGATCGGAGAACCTACGCTGGAAGGCGTGCTCAGAGACTTCGGTTGATAGGTTGAAGCGGGAGGTAGGGTGGCTTCTGCTCCACCCTACCGCTGGATGTACGCGCGTAGATCACCAACGTCATACCTGCCGTTCTGGTTTCCTACGGAGTCGAGGTAGTCCTCCTCTACCGCCGCTAGCGGCACCGCCACGCCTTGCAGAAAAGGCACCAAGAGCCTGGCGAGCGCTATGCCCACAGTGGAGATCTTGAGATGAGCAACAGCTCCGTCCAGGGAGATGTCGTAGAACGTAGTCTGTGATGCGTCTCCGGCGTTGCGGTGGGTCGCGGGATTGGTGGAGGGAGTGAATCTCCCCGGGCCCGACGCACCGAACGCGTCGCCGGGCTCACCGCGGTTTCCGCCCTGCGTGAAGTTCCGCAACAACGCCTGGTTCCCGTCGGCTTCTTCCAGCTGAACTCGGCAGATTGGGCAAGGTCGTGTGCTCTTTGTCTCGTCGATGTGATATACAAGCACGCCGGATGCTGGCAGATCGAGATCGAAGCCCTGTTGCAGCCGGTACTCGACCAGGTAGTACTCATCTGCACTCAACGGCACCTTGAGCACTCTGCCGCTCGTGATCACGGGATCGAGCGTGATGTCCCGTCCTAGCGCGTCTTGCACCACTTCCACCAGTGTGAGCCAACCCAGACGTTCTTTCTCCCAGGCACCGAAATGTGTCGGGCGCACCCAATCATTCCGGTTCATGGTGCCGCAGCCCCAGGATCCGGCAGCCATCAACGACCAACAACCGACTACCCAGCGGCGCTGTTCCGGCAGAATGCCATCGGTGGAATCGTATAGATCGGGCAACCCGAGTACATGCCCCAACTCGTGCGCAATGGTAGTGGCGGTCTGAACGTTGGCCCCATCGCACGCAACTGTGCTCTGGATGATGTAATCGTTGACTCGAACGAAGCCCCCACTATATGAGGTATCACGCGACACGAATTCGTAGGCGGTACCTGTCGAGTCCTGCCAGCCTCCTAGCCGGTAGCGATGAGGCCAGATACCAGGGCCGCCACAAGAGGCCGACACCTCGAGGAACTCGAACGCCACCGCGTCTGCGAAGCCGTCGTCGTCTCCGCTATTGGGGACTCCATCTAATCCGTCGTTGTCGAACAACCCGAAATCAACCACGGAATCCGCCGCCTCTAGCGACTGCATCAGATAGGCTCCGACTTGCGCGTCGGAGCCCAGCCCATACGACTCCCCCACGGCCTCCGACAGGGACACGTCGGTCCGTATCCAGGGAAGCACGAGGCCTCGGACCCCGAACTGCCCCATGGACGCCTCGTGGTAGAACTCTGTGAGAGTGCCATGCTCGCTTGGTCCGTCGAACAGCACCTGCTGGAGCAGCTCCGCAGACACATGAGGTTCCGGCGAATCGGAGAACAGGGCCGGGATTACCATCAGCGGCAGCGTGTCGGACACGGCCATCCCAAGTTGTGCAGCCCGTTCGGTGCGCGCAATCCATCCGTGCCGCAACTCAAAGGCGTCTGGCTCAGTCCGCACGCGCTGGTAGTAAGCTGGCGGCAACTGTCTGCCCACCATCTGCGCGGTGACCTCGACGTCTTGTGCCAAGGCACCAGGTCCTGCCATCAGCACCATTGAGGTGCTCCAGGCCATCAACCTGCGGCGGTTCACGGGACCCGCCTGACGGAGGGGGTGACCGGATCCGGAATCGGAGTGAATTCGACTCGGTATTCTGTTGCTGCGCTGCGTAGCTGGTTGCTGCCGTCGGCTACCTCGACGACAACGACCTCTGGGGGCTCTGACCGCTCGGTGACAGTAACGCGAAACCTGATGTCACCTGGATTCTCCAGGATGATCACTAGGCGAGTCGTGTTACCGTCCGCCTCCACGAAGGCAGTGCCGTCGTCCACCTCTATGGCGCCGATGCCAATCCCAGAGAGAACGACCACGGCTGCGGCCTCCGCGCCGTTGGGCGACACGAGGACGCCGTCCACCTGTCCGGGACCGAGGGGCTGCAACGGACCGTCACCGCATGAGAGAGAAACCGCAACCAGCAGTATGGTCAAAGCGCCCAATCTCCGCGGGCGCCGATGTATCATCGAGATCATGGTGTATGCCATTGGAGAGAATGGTAAAGAAGATACCCTGCCTGCACTGTGGTCGTTCCGTCCCCAATCGGGCTTGGCAAATGCGGGGAAGTCGCACTGCAGGAGTAATCGGTGCGAAGCAACTGGTACGCAGGGGGGATGGACGTCGGCCCGAGGCCGCTTGGGCCGCGGTGCCTCGTGACGCGAGGTGGTGTTCTAGACTAGACGAAGACCTTGTCGATCTTTCGGATTTCTGCAACAGCGCCAAGTTGGTCAAAAAAGGATCGGGCGGCGCGCGCCGCATCGTGAGCTTCGCTAGTGCGGTCGGCGGCTAGAAGCAGGTGCGCCAGGTCGCGGGACGCTTCGGCAACGAGCTGCGGGCGGCCTTGGGCCTCGGCGCTGTCGATCACATTGTGCAATAAGCGCTCGGCCTCGACGTTCTCGCCTCGTGCAGTTTGTACAGCCGCTAGGATTCGCAAATCCTGTGCTTCCTCGACCACGTCCCCCATTTCCCGGTGTGTCTGGAGGGCGAGCTGGACCTCGCGCGCGGCAATCTCGATGTCTCTCAGCAGGATACGAACCTCTGCGCGTCCGCGTAGCGTGAGGGCCATGAGTGAGCGGTCGTCCGTCGCTCGAGCTTCGGCCACAGCTCGATCGGTTTCCTCTAGGGCCCGCTGAAAGTCGCGCTGCTCGCTGTAGGTAATTGCCAGGTTGTGGTGCGCCCATGCGATTCCGTTGCGCAGACCGGCCTGCTGGAATGCAGCGATCGCCATGGTGTATGAACCGATCGCCTGAGCATACTGACCACGAAGGTTGTGTATGATCCCTAGGTTGTTGGAACACCGACCAACTGTTGCGTGATCGCCATCCCGTCTTGCTGCAGCCAACGCTTGCGTGAAGTACTGTGCCGCCTCATCGATACGGCCGGCAACGAGCGCGATGGCACCACGTGCATTGAGAGCGCGGGATTCCACTGACCGATCGCCGCGTTCTCGTGAGCGGTCTAGGGCAATCCCAACCCACTGCGTGCCTTCTTGTTCCCGACCCAGACGCGCCTGCGCAGTGCCGTACAACAAGGCAAGGGTGGGAGAGCCGCGGAGTTCAGCAGGCGGTCGTCCTTCGAGCAGGTCCACCACGGCGGCGTGGTGACCCGTGTCGGCGAG
This sequence comes from Gemmatimonadota bacterium, assembly GCA_039589275.1. Classification (GTDB taxonomy): domain Bacteria; phylum Gemmatimonadota; class Gemmatimonadetes; order Gemmatimonadales; family GWC2-71-9. The sequence goes on from JBDHHP010000008.1 coordinate 50,988, forward strand.
TCGACGCGCCTCGGTCAGTTCTTCGAGTGCCCTAAGCATCTCGGCCTCCTGCTCTTAGGATTTCCAGGCGACGGCGTAGCCGGAGAAATGGAACAGGAGTGTCTTGAGTCGCTTAGCCCCCTCGTCGTGCTCGGACCAAAGTGGATACCAAGGTTCAGCCGTTTCCTGACGGCGCCAGAAGGTCAGACCCCCGTCCTCGCCGAGATCGTCGCTGTACCACATTTCGATCTCCGCTGGACTGAGTTCGTCAAACACCAAACCGGACGGCGCGAACTCGACGTGGAAACTCGATGGGTCTATTGAGAGCGTGATCTCCACCGAGTCCCCTTGAGCCACTAGGGAGCCGTCGGGCCAACCTGACAGGCCCAGTGCCGGAACGTGAAACAGGAGAAAGCGACCTTCGGTCTTGCCGTCATCATCGACGTATTCGACCTCGACCGTCTTTTCCTCGCCCCGGACGGCCCAAAAGCTCAGCTCGTAGGTCTCCAGGACCGGAGCGTCCGCGGCGCTCTGCGCGACTACGGACAGCAGCCGTTCCTTGCCGAAGCGAAAGGCAGAGAAGTGGTGGGGCAGAGGTCTCAGATCCAACACACCCTCTCCCGACACTCTACCGAGCTGGAAGTCCTGGTGCGGTTCCAGTGGGTCGAGGCTTTCGGTGCACGCGACGAACATCAGCGCCACACCGAGCGGGAGCACCCGCGTTAACCTAGACATGTCCTCCTCCTCTTGAAGTACTTCACGCAGTCAACTGTTCTTCACCTAAGAGACGCCTCAGTCGCCTTCGGGAAATCCTGAGGCGGCGCGCAGCAGCGCTGCGGTTGCCCTTGCAAAGGTCGAGCGTCGCACTCGCTGCAGCGGCTGTTATGTCATCGAGGGATGCCGGGAAGGGGATCAGGCCGGCATCTCGCGATTCCACATCGGATTGTGGAAGTAGCTCACTTGTGTCGAGCGATCCCGGGGGAGACAGCAAGAGGGCGCGCTCTACGGCGTTCTTGAGTTCCCGCACGTTTCCAGGCCAGGGGTATTCGAGCAGCACACGGCGTACTTCAGGACGCACAGCGGGAGTCGGGACTCCATGCTGCTCTGAGAGCTGGTCTAACAGTGCTTCCGCGATAACGACTGCGTCCTCGTCTCGCTCGCGTAACGGCGGGAGAGAGAGCGTGATCACGCCGAGGCGATAGTAGAGATCCTCTCTGAACGCGCCGCTCCTGATTGCTTCGCCGATGTTCTCATTTGTCGCAGCGAGAATCCGCACATCGACCTTGCGCGCTTTGGTGCCACCGACCCGTCGCACCTCTCCGTCTTGCAGCACCCGCAACAGTTTGGCCTGCAGGGGCGACGGCAATGCGCCGATCTCGTCTAGGAACAGCGTGCCACCATCTGCGATCTCGAACAGACCGGGCTTTGTACTGTGAGCATCGGTGAATGCACCCCGCTCATGCCCGAACAGCTCGGATTCGACTAGGTGATCGGGAATCGCCGAGCAGTTCACGGCCACGAACGGAGAACTGCGCCGCGCGCCGCCATTGTGGACCGCCTTGGCCAAGAGCTCTTTTCCGGTTCCGGTTTCCCCAACTATCAGTACTGTCGTGCCGGGGTGGTCGATCACCCTCGCTGCGCGGGCCAACAGTTCTCTGATCGCCGCGCTTTCTCCGATGATCTCTGAGAAGCAGCTCGATTCGCCGTCGCTTGTGAGCGCCGTGCGTCTGATCGCCTCGAGGCGACGAGCGACTGACGACCGAAGTGCATTTGTCAGTATCTCAAGGTCCTCCGGAATGGCGAAGTAGTCCGAGGCTCCACTCGAAACGACCTGAGTCGCCGTGCGACGTCCCTCGTCGGCTCCTGCGACAAATAGCGGAACACCTCGGGGCCGCTCCTCCCGGTCCAGCCACTCCAACGCTGCCCGCTCCGAACCGCCGGCGGCCAGCACTAGGGCTGCCAGATCGGAGTCCGTCCCTGTTGGGCTGAGCACGGTCGAAACCGAGAATTCGGCTCCGACATCTGCCGCAAGGGTATCCCAAAGGTCTGCGAATGACTCGGATAGTTTCACAACCAATACTCTCGGTGTGTTCACGGTACCTCCGGTGCATGACCTGTTCCCAAGCCTGGTAGGCGCTCAAGCTCTTGTAGATCAATGACTTCCGGCATGCGCACGAGCTCTAAGAGATGGTTCATTTTGTTCCAGTAGCGTCGTTTTGGCCCACAATATCGCAACGAAACGAATCAGCGTCGGCACGTCGGCGACCACGAGGTGCTGGTAAAAGGAACTGCAAGCCGGAATTTCCGGATACACCATAACATATTGAGTCGTATTGAACCAGTTCGCACAGATTGTACCAATGCAACTGGTTGAAGATGATATCATAAACTGTTGTAACATATGCGCTTACATTGCTGGTACAAATGGTACCAAGCTTGCACTTCGCTGTGAGGTGCAACACGTCGGAACGGCGCAACACATCACAATCACCATGCCAACGAGGCGGGATACTCCATGAATTCGATCACTGGATCGAGGACCGAGGCGACGTCATCCGGGCGGAAGGCTCGGCGCGCCACGTGGGATGGGAACGGAACGCGAGGCCGAGCCGAACTCAGCTACAGGCGCCTTATCGAGGGAGCCCTGTACGGCGTCTACAGGTCTAGCATTGACGGTAGGTTCCTCACAGTGAATCCGGCTCTCGTCAGGATGCTGGGCTACGAGTCGGAGAGTGAACTCCTGTCTGTGGACATCGCGCGTGACATATACGCAGATCCTGCGGAGCGGAGTGAACTCATTGAGGAATACAGGAGCCGGGGCCGCATAAGCGGTATCGAGGTCGACTGGAAGCGTAAGGGGGGGGTTCCGATTCGTGTGCGGTTGAGCGGTCGACCGGTGCGGGACGACAGCGGCGACGTGGTGTGCTTCGAGATGATTGTAGAGGATGTCTCGGAACGGCGCACACTGGAGGCGCAGCTCCGACAATCGCAGAAGATGGAGGCTATCGGTCAGCTTACGGGAGGGATAGCGCACGACTTCAATAACATGCTGACCGTGATTCTCGCCAACGCCGACCTTCTCGGCTGTGAGATA
>JBDHHP010000009.1:0-61183 GCA_039589275.1 Gemmatimonadota bacterium
AGAGTTGTACTCCGTCCGTATTCTGGCTGCTCGTGACAGTATCGCCGATCCGTGGACGCCTATTCGGTGTCCCTCCTCACATCATCACTGCAAAATAGCAATTTTCGGGTCGGAACGCCCTCGTTCGGTCAGTGGCGGGATCCTCGGGATCGTCTGTCACGGTCGTCCACCAGTTCCGGGCCCACGTGGGTGACTTCACCATCGCTCTCGTCTCCCCGTTCCATGATCCCCGAGACGACGCCCCGCGCCACACCGTACGTGACATAGGTGATGCCCAGCGGGAAGAAGAAGATGTCTCGAGACCAGATGCCGAACCCGAGGATCGTGAGGTTGACGGCCAATCCGGCCAGGCCCCGGAAGGTCCGCACTCCGATTCTCGGCAGGCGAGCGTACCTGACCTGACTCACCATTGCCACGCTAAGACCGATCATGAGGAAGATCAGGAGCTGCGACCAGGGTAGTTCGCCGAGCTGTGACTGAAAGAATTCGGTCCGCGAAAAGGGATAGAAGGTGGCCAGGGTCATCCCGGCTGCCGGTGACGGCAACCCGGCAAAGCCCCTGGGACCCGGCTGTTGGTGTTGAACGTTGTACCTGGCCAGTCTCAGTGCCACGCAAACGACGAAGGCGTACGGGAAGAGCCAAGTGAACGGGCCCAACTCCGCAAGCAGTAGGAAGTAGATGAGCATGGCTGGTGCGACGCCGAAGCTGACCAAGTCAACCAAGGAATCCAACTCACCACCAAATCTGGTTCCAGTCTTGCTCATGCGTGCAAAAGTGCCGTCCAGCATGTCCAGAACGCCGGCAATGACGATCCACCAGCTGGCAAGGTAGAAAGACCCTTGGGACGCAAGAACGATGGACCAGATCCCGAAGAAGAGGTTAGCGAGCGTGAACAGGCTCGGTACTACGATGATGACGCGTCCCACGCGTGGTCGCCTGCGCCTTTTTCGCGTCATGAGGGCCACTCCGCTATCACTGTCACTCCCGCCCTTGTCTGATCTCCTAATGAGACGCGTGCCTCCGCTTCTATTGGCACGAACGTATCCACTCGAGATCCGAATCTGATCAGTCCCAACCGTTCTCCCTGTCGTGCTGAGTCGCCAATCGATGAGTCGGTCACTATGCGACGCGCAATCAGACCGGCTATCTGTCTTACCAGGACCGGTCCACGATCAGTCTGAATTCCGATCGACATCTGCTCGTTGTCTTCACTGGCCTTGTCGTGTGCGGCGTTCACGAACTTACCTGGTCTATAATGGCGGTACTCGATCTGCCCGTCCACAGGATACCGGTTCACGTGCACGTTCAGGACGTTCATGAATACCGAGATGCGCCGCGCTGGACCTCGGATGAAGCATGGCTCGGACAGCTCGGCGACGGCCACCACCTTTCCATCAGCCGGAGCCGAGATCACCCGGTCACCACGTGGCCCTGTTCTAAGGGGATCGCGGAAGAACCAAGGGATCCACAGAGCGATGGGCAACCAGGCTCCCGGAAGCAGGAACCAGAGCTTGCCACCCGCCAGCCAAGCCACCAGGACGCACGCCGCGAGCAGCGCAAAGCCAGCCGTGATCAAAGGAGCACCCTCGCTGGCGATCTTCACTTTCTATCGGGTAGCTTGTCGCCGGTGACCCGCATGTAGGCGTCTTGGTACCTCACGCTTGTCGCCCGTACGATCTCGCTGGGCAGCTCTGGGGGCGGGGCTTCGCCATCCCACCTCCCGTGTTGCCTCAGTCCATCCAGGTAGTCCCGTAACGGCTGTTTGTCGAAGCTCGGCTGACCGCGACCGGGTTCGTACTTGTCCGCGGGCCAGAAACGTGACGAATCTGGCGTAAGCACCTCATCGATCAACACCATTTCGCCAGATGGACTGCGTCCAAACTCAAACTTGGTATCGGCGATGATAATGCCACGTTTTCTCGCGCGCTCACGGCCCACCGTATATAGACCAATGCTGGCGTCCCGCAGTCGAATAGCGAGATCTCCGCCCAACTCATCACACATGCGTTCGAAAGTGATGTTCTCGTCGTGTCCCTCCTCTGCCTTTGTCGCGGGCGAGAAGATCGGCGGGTCGAGCTCTTGGCTTTCTATCAGCCCGGTCGGCAGCGGATCACCGGCCAACGTACCCTGAGAGCGGTATTCTCTCCAAGCGGAGCCAGTGATATAGCCCCTCACGACGCATTCAAACGGGATGGGCTCCGCGCGGTGTGCAAGGGTCGAGCGGCCGGCTATCTGCGATCGATGATCGGCGAGCTGTGGGACCCGCTCGATGATGTGGTCCGCGCTGCAGGTGATGAAATGACTGGGCACGATATCTGCCAATTGGCGAAACCAGTAGCCGCTCATCTGGGTGAGTACGGCGCCCTTCTTGGGAATTGGCTCGGCCATCACCACGTCGTAGGCGCTGATTCGATCACTGGCAACCAGCAAGAGCGTATCCTCATCGACCGAGTAAAGCTCGCGGACCTTGCCTCTGCGAATGGGGGGCAGAGGGAGTGAACTCTGCATCAGTGTCGTGCTCATACTCTCACGGTGTCCTCATCTGTGGTCTTGTACGGAGCCAAGGACTTTACCAAGTGCGTCACGGTCCCTTCGATGTAATCCGTTACTTGCTCGGGCGACCGCCCGATATAGAGTCTAGGCTCCAGTTCGGCCTGAAGAGCGGAAACATCGACCGCGGAGAAAGCTGGGTCGGCGGCAAGCCGGTCCAGCAGGTCGTTCTCGCTGCCTTCGGCCATGGCGTCCTGCACAGCACGGCTGTGACGGCGGACTACTTCATGTAGAGTCTGACGATCACCCCCGGCCTCCACTCCGAGCATGAGCCAACGCTCGGTGGCCATGAAGGGCATAACTCGCGTCACGTTGCGACGCACCACCACCGGGCTGACAGCGAGCGCTCTGCTCACGTTGGTGCAGAGAACTAGGATGGCGTCGGCCGCCAGGAACGCCTCCGGAATCGTGAGTCTACGATTGGCACTGTCATCGAGCGTACGCTCGAGCCACTGTGTCGCAGCCGTGTTTGCGGCGTTGGCGCTCAGCGTGATGACATGTCTCGCAAGCGCACAGATACGCTCGGCCCGCATCGGGTTGCGCTTGTACGCCATGGCGCTCGACCCGACCTGTTCCGCTTCGACCGGTTCATGCACCTCCCCCTCATGCTGTAGCAAACGGAGGTCGGTAGCGAACTTGGCGGCAGATTGAGCCACACCGCTCAGCGAGTCCAGTACCTGACTGTCGAGCTTCCTGGTATACGTCTGTCCGGTCACCGGCAGCGGGGCACCGAAGTCGAACCTCCGGGCTACCGCACGATCCAGTTCAATGACCTTTGAGTGGTCGCCGTGAAACAGTTCGAGGTAGCTGGCCTGAGTGCCGGTTGTACCCTTGCACCCACGGAACGGCAGAGCCGCCGTGGCCTGGAGTATCGCGGCAGCATCCAGGCAGAAGTCCTGCATCCAGAGTGTCGCTCGCTTACCGACGGTCGTGAGCTGAGCCGGCTGAAAGTGAGTATAGGCAACGGTGGGCAGCGCGCGGTGCTCGAGCGCGAATGTGGACAATGCTTCAATGATCGATGACAGCCTGCCGAGTATGAGCTGCAGCGCCTTTCGGATCAGGATGAGGTCTGTGTTATCGGTCACATAGCAGCTGGTGGCACCGAGGTGAATGAAAGGCCGCGCGGCCGGTGCCTGGTCGCCGAAGGCGTGGATGTGTGCCATGACATCGTGGCGGAACCTCTCCTCGTATTCCCGCACTTTGTCCAAGTCCACGTTGTCGAGGTTCGCTTTCATTTCCTCGACGGCCTGGATCGGAATGTCCAAGCCGAGCCGCCTTTGTTCTTCCGCCAACGCCAGCCACAGTTCACGCCACAGCTTCGTGCGCTGCTCGGGGCTCCAAAGCCGCTGCATGGCCGGGGACGCGTACCTTTCGCCCAGCGGAGAAAGGTATCTTGGTTCGTTACGCATCACGGATAGAAATCAGTGGAGTAGACGCTGCCGTCGCGCTCGACGTAGACGCGAATCCAGGTACGCTGCCTACCTGCGGCCTGAAACGCCGCCGTGACGTCTTCGGCGCTCTCGATTCGTTGTCGATTGACTTGCACTATCAGATCGCCCGCCTGAAGTCGGGAGAGCCTTCCCGCCCGTTCTCCGATGGAGTAGATCAGCGCCCCGTGGTCACGCTGGAAACCTCGTTCCTGTTGGATGGCCGGGTTCAGCGTAATCAGCTCAACGTCGCCGTTGGTCGATACCCTTTCAGCTCTCGCGCTAGGTAGATCTGCTACTGTGATCTGTGCCTCACGCTCCCTGCTCCTGCGACGGTAGACGACAGTCACCGGCTCCCCAGGAGATACATCGAGCTTGATGGCTTCCCAATCGAGATAGGTGCGCATCGCCTGGCCCTCTGCCCGCACCAGTACATCACCGCCGCGGAGCCCGGCCTGGTCGGCCGGTCCACCGGCGGCAACCCTCGTCACCTCCAGTCCACCCGCCTGCTTCCAGCCACGCAGGCTTTCTGCCCCAGCGACGTCGAGACCCATCCACGCACGACGCACGGTTCCGTAGAGGCGAAGCTCATTTGCCACGCGCAGGGCTCGCTCGATTGGAATCGCGAAACCGATGCCCACAGACCCACCGCTGCGTGAGAAGATCGAGGCGTTCACGCCGACCACCTCACCCAACGCGTTTGCCAGGGGGCCGCCGCTGTTGCCTGGGTTGATCGCAGCGTCGGTCTGGATCATTCCCACGTAGGAGCCTTCGTCTTGATCCGCCGGGATGAGATCTCTACCCACTGCACTCACGACGCCGGCCGTGACTGTGGGCTCAGTGTTTCCCAGCAGGTATCCATACGGATTGCCAATCGCGACAACCCACTCGCCGATCACCAAATCGTTGCTGCTGCCAATCGAAACCGTAGGGAGGCTACGTGCGTCGACCTTGAGAACAGCGATGTCGGTGAGCTGGTCCTCGCCCAGCAGCACCGCCTCGAGATCGGTACCATCCCTGGTTGTGACCACGATCTCCTCGGCACCCTCGGTGACGTGCTGGTTCGTTATCACTATACCGTCGGAAGTGACCACGAATCCCGAGCCGAGTCCTTCCACGACCCGTTCGGAGCCGCGCGGCATCCAGAATTGCTCCCAGATGGTACGAGCGACCCGTCGTTCTCTGCGCACGACGTTGACGCTGACCACCGCCGGTGCTACTCGGGCTGCTGCGGTCGCAATCGCGGATAGTCGTGATCCGGAGATGCTGTCGGATAGCTGTTGTTGAGTGTTGTTGGGAGAAGCTTGGGCGTCCTCTCCCAGCGCCCTGAGGGTCCACGATGCGGAATCGATAGTCCCACGAGAGTCGGATACGGCTGCGACCGCACTGGCGCCGAATCCGGCCTCCGCCGGGCGGTCGGAATCGGGGGCGTTACAGGCTAATGCCGGCAAGACTAGGGCTACTGCTGGCGCGAACCTCAACTGCCGCCCTTCGAGCGGGCAATGAGCTTGCTCCAGTCGTTGAGGAACTTGTCGAGCCCAAGATCTGTGAGCGGGTGCACTAGCAGCTTCTTCAGTGTTGAGGTGGGCACGGTCGCCACGTCAGCACCGATCAGGGCCGCTTCGACCACATGCCTCGGATGTCTGATGGATGCGGCCAGCAGCTCGGTCTCGATGCCGTAGTTGTCGAACATCTGACGCGTCTCACGCACGACCTCCATCCCGTCGTGTGCGATGTCATCTAGCCTGCCGAGGAAGGGCGATACGTAGGTAGCACCCGCCTTGGCTGCTAGGAGGCATTGAAGGGAACTGAAGCACAACGTGACGTTTACTCGTATGCCTTCAGCGTGCAGTCTGCGCGTGGCGACCATGCCTTCTTCGAGTACCGGTATCTTGACGACGATATGGTCATCGATGCGCGCCAACTTGCGACCCTCTTGATACATGCCGTCAGCATCGACCGACACGACCTCGGCGCTCACTGGGCCAGCAACGACGTTACAGATTTCCTTCAGCAGGTCGTTGGTGTCGGAGTCGCCTGCGTCCCGTACCAGGAGTGATGGGTTGGTGGTAACCCCGTCAATGAGGCCGGCTTGTGCGGCCCAACTGATCTCCTCCAAACTCGCAGTGTCGAGAAAGAACTTCATTGGTACGTAACCTCTTCTAATTGAGGGTACCTAGCGTTGACGAAGTAGAGGCCCTCGGGCGGCGCCGGCGGACTGGTCTCCGAGTTGCTCGTCTGTCTGAGGAGACGCGGCACGTCCTCCGACGGCCTTCGTCCGCGTCCAACATCCACCAAAGTCCCGACGAGAAACCGCACCATACGGTGCAGGAAGCGATCGGCCTCGATCTCAAAGATAAACCCCTCCGCGTCCCGCCGCCTTCGCCATTCAATCCGCAGCACGTTGCATTGGTAGTGCGGCTTTTCCTGTCCCACGGCGGCGAAGGCCCTGAAGTCATGACGGCCGCGGATGGCTGGCAAGGTGCTTACTACAGGAGCCTCCTGGATTGGTTTTCCCAGCGCCCACTCGAACGGACGACGAAACGGAGAGAACGCTGACTCGTCACATCCGATCACGTAGCGGTACGTTCGAGAAGTGGCGTGGCGCCTCGCATCGAACCCGTCTGGCGTTCTGCCAACTCTCTCAACCCAAATGTCACGCGGCAACAGTGACCTCAGCGCGCGCCTTAGCTCTTCGGGTTCGAATCGGCTGGGAACCTCAAAACTCACGACCTGCCCCAACGCATGGACTCCAGCGTCGGTTCTTCCAGCTGCCCGCGTCACAACGCGGTGGCCGACCAGGCGCTGGAGCGCTTCTTCGAGCTCGCCTTGAACCGTGCGCTCAGACGGTTGCAGCTGCCAGCCCGCGAAAGGGTGCCCCATGTAGTGTAGAACAGCGTACGTCGGTGCTCTGGACATGCGCCGCAAGGTAGGAAGGAGCCGAACCGCCGGCAAGACGGCCCTCGGCACTGAAGATGACGGCTTGCCGGCTGACGGACGCTCATCCGAGCGGCGCTGCGAGGGCGGCGCTCGAGAGCCCTAGTTGGGAGTTTGGTTAGCTGTATCTCCTTATGACACCCACTACCACTCCCTGAATGAGAATGTCGTCCTCGTGGGCCCGGAGCGGCGGCATGGAGTCGTTGGCGGGCTGGAGCCGGATCCAGCCGCCGGGTTCGCGGTAGAATCGCTTCACCGTTGCCGATGTGCCCTCGACCAACGCAATCACCATCTCGCCGTTTTGAGCCGATTCACGACTGTGAACGACCACATAGTCGCCGTCGGTTATGTGTTCGTCGATCATCGACTCACCTCTCACCCGCAGCACGTAGGAACTGCCGCGTCGTGGGATGAGGTCGTTGGGCACTGAAATGGACTCCGGAGTCGTGACTGCTTCAATGGGAACACCGGCAGCTACCTGACCCAGCAGAGGCAGTTCCATGGCTCCTGTCTGACCGGGGCGGGGAATCAACTCGATTGCGCGGCTCTCGTTGTGAGCCCGCCGGATATATCCCTTGCGCTCCAGGTTTGACAGGTGCTCATGGACAGTTGCCAACGAGCTGAAGCTGAAATAGGATGCGATTTCTTCGAACGAAGGGGCATACCCCTGCTCCCCGATGTAGCTCTCGAGGTAATCGAGTATCTGCTTCTGCCGGCGGGTCAAAGTCATGGTCGCGAGCCTCATATGCCTGTGAACCGAAGGAACTCCGAACCAATCTACCCGAATACACCCCGAAGTGCAACGCCTCCAGGCTGGTGGATTGGCGTGCCTGACCTAGTATCTCCTCTACCGGGCCCGTGCAGGTCGCCACTCCGACAGTTTATTTGGCCTTTCACTGGCTGAGTGGGTCTTGACTATACGGGCGTGGGTCCCGAACATGCCTACGGTCTACGGTTGGGTTTGGTACTCGCAGGCACAGACCGAGCGGCCCTCGATTGTGATCTTCCTCCTTAGCCAATACGAGGGCATCCTGCTAGCGACAAGGATGCTGCCTAGATTGCGGAAATGAAAGCGGACGGCAATTGAGCGAGCCCACGACTCCTGAACAGGTTGTGGACAGCACCGCAGTCGAGAACTTGATACGGGTTCTGGTCAAGGGCTTGCGCGCCATCCAACTCTATCTCCCGAACAACCCCATCTACCACAAGGCGGTCGGCAACGTGCAAGCCGCCTTTGGCCCGGTGTGGGAGGAGGAGACGGAACTCGAGCTACGCGTGACCGAGACTGATTTGCTCTGGCGGAATACCGTGGTCTACGCACAGCCGTCCAAGGCAGAGAGCGTCGCCTGGCTGCTTCACAAGGACGGAATCAGAACCCTCACCTTGTCACCCGGCGTCGAGGAAGATGAAATCGTCCGTTTCCTGGAAGTACTGCAGAAGGCTGCAAACCTGCAGAAGGAGTCCGCCGACGACATACTCACGCTGCTGTGGGAGGAAGACTTCCTGAAGATCCGCTATGCTGCGCTCGAGCTCGCCGAGGAAGGAGTAGGGCCGCTGGAGCCGAGTGCATCGGGTTGGCTCAATGCGGGTGCACCTGAGGCAGAGCAAGTTCGCGAGCAGGTGAAGCAAGAGGTCCAGGAAGCGACGGCAACTGGAGGCATAGTCAGTCTCGAGGATTTCGACAGCACGCTCTACTTCCTCGATGAAGCCGAGATTGCCCATCTGAAGAAGGAGCTCGATAGGGAGTATTCTCAGGACCTGCGAGGCAACGTTCTGTCGATGCTCTTCGACCTGTTAGAGCTTCAGACGTTCACTGCTGTGAGGTCAGAGCTAGTCTCGATCGTTGAGAACTTCATTCCGTATCTGTTGGGTGTAGGTGATTTCCGCTCTGTCGCCTACCTGTTGCGGGAACTCAGAGTCATCCTCGAGCGAGCCAGAGAACTCACCCCGGAACACCGGAAGGAGCTGGAGGAGCTCCCGGGCAGATTGTCACAGACAACCGCACTCGGGCAACTGCTGCAGTCGCTGGACGAAGCGGTCGTCCATCCCAGCGAGGAAGATCTGGGCGAGCTGTTCAGCGAGCTCAGGCCTCAGGCGCTGGTTGGTGTAATCGAATGGCTACCGCAACTGACCAACGAGCGCGTTCGCGGCTTGCTCGAAGCGGCGGCCCGGCGGCTCGCGTCGGCGCATCCCCAGCAGCTCGCCGAATCGCTCGAATCGGAGGAACACGACTCTTTGCTGCAGGCGATCCGCCTGGTTTCACTCGTCAAGTTGCCTCCGCTGGTGCCAGCTGTAGCACGTGTTCTCCGGAACAAGGATGCCAAGATCAGACAGGCCGGTGTGGAGGCGCTGACCGCGATCGGGTCGCCGAGTGCCATGAAGGAATTGGAGAGTGTAGTCCGGGATTCCGATCGGGATGTGCGGATAGCAGCAGTCAGGACCCTGGCGGATCGTGGCCACCGGGGTGCGTTCGCCCGAATCGAGTCAGCGGTCAGAGGTAGGTCATTGCGCGGCTCCGATCTGACAGAGAAGTCCGTTTTCTTTGAGGCTTACGGGAAGCTGGCGGGCGCTCCTGGTACCGCGATCCTGAAGGGGATGCTCCAGGGCAAAGGGGTGTTGCGGCGCAAGGAGGACCCCGAGACCCGGGCCTGTGCGGCGATGGCTCTCGGCAAGGTCGGAGATTCGGAGGCCAGGAAGGTGCTCGAGCGGGCGGCGGTAGGGGAAAAGGATCCTCTAGTGAAGAACGCGATCAACAAAGCCCTACAGGAAACAGCTTGATGAGCGGCCCCGAAGACCAGAAGCCGAGCATTTCGGAGTCCATGGCCAACGTCTTGGGAGGTGGAGAGGAGTCGGTCTTCCGTGAAGGGGGACGGGACTTCCTGTTGGCTTTTTACGCGGCGCTGAGGAATCTCCGCCTCTATCCGGTGGAGAACGTGCAGGTACAGCGAGCGCTCGATGAGGTGCAGTCGACCGCAGCCGCCCTCCTGGATGTCGATCCCGACATGGAGATTCGCATCGCCGGGGAGTTCATCTTCGTGAACTCCACGCGGCTCCGGTTAGGTCTAGACAACTACTCCACCTTCAGTCACGTCCTGACCACGTTGAGGCAATGTGAAGTAGGAGCCATATACGTCGGTGAGGCGGTGGCACGTCAAGAGTGGCAGGTCTTCCTGTCGCTGGTTCTTTCCTTTGCCTCGAGAGAAGAACCCAACAAGCTGTCGGATCTACAACAGAGCCTGGCCGGCGGCGGTGTCGTACACATATCGGTTGAGGGCATTTCGGAAAGCGACATAGGAGATGAGGAAGAGGCGAAGGAGGTGGCCAAGCGCACTTATCAACATTCGGTTGCAGTCACCAAGGAGGTCGTCAATAGTGTCAGGATGGGGCGCACTGCCAGTGTGAAGAAGGTTAAGCGCGCGGTGCAGAATATCGTGGACCAGGTGCTCCAGAACGAAGTCTCCCTCGTGGGCTTGACAACTCTGCGCGACTACGACGAGTACACGTTCACGCACTCAGTGAATGTCTGCATCTTCAGCGTCTCGGTCGGAAAGCGCTTGGGCCTCAGCAAGATCCAGCTGTACGATCTGGGACTGACGGCCTTGCTGCACGACGTCGGCAAGAGCAGGATTCCCTTGGAGGTTCTCAACAAGATCGGTGCCTTAACGGACGAAGAATGGCGCGTCATGCAGGCGCACCCCTGGTTGGGAGTTCTGGCCCTGTTCGGGTTGAGAGGCTACGGAGAGATCCCCTATCGAGGCATGATCGTAGCCCACGAACACCACATGAAAGTTGACCTCACTGGTTACCCCAAGACGATTCGAAAGCGGGAGCTTTCGATGTTCTCGAGGATCGTGGCCGTGGCTGATGGCTTTGACGCGGCTACATCGCGCAGAGTGTACCAAACGACTCCGATCCAGCCTGACCAGGTCCTGAGAGAGATGTGGGAGAACCGTAGGCGAGGTTATGACCCGATCTTGGTTAAGGCCTTGATCAACCTGCTGGGAATCTACCCAGTCGGTACCTGCGTCCTGCTGGACAGCTACGAGATCGCGGTAGTGCATTCAGCCAATTCCGATCCGTCACAGTTGCACCGCCCGATCGTACGTGTCGTTTGCACTGCGGCAGGGGCCAAACTCGATCCGGGTCCGATCGTTGATTTGGGTGAGACTGCGGACGGTACTTTCAAGCGCTCAATCATCAAAGTGATCAACCCTGCCGAGTACGGCATCAACCCCTCCGACTACTTTGTCTGACCCGCCGTCGCGAAGGCGCTGGCTTACCGGCCGTGACGCGAAGCGCCCATAGAGCGGTACGAGCAGCCAGCGCAGAGACCCTGGTCACCCGGTACTCCCAGTGGTTGAGAGCAGCGGGCGGAGCGATGCTGCTGCTGTCCCTTGCCATCGACCGCTCCTGGATTCAGGCCTTGGTCGTTGTCGGGTTCCTTGCGGTAGCGGTTGCTGCATCCCGCGCCTTTCACGTTTCGCTCGGAAAGTATGCCTACGTCAGTTTGGCACCCGTGGTGGCGCTCAGCGGAGCGCTGCTCGTCGGTCCTTCGGTCACGCTGCTTGGCTTGGCACTGGGGACTTTGTTTGCCGATCTGATTGTCCATCGACGCCCCCAAGTAGCCGCGATCTCGAACGGCGCACGCGAAGTGGTCAGTCTCATGCCGGCGTATGGCATGTATGCCGCGGTGCTGGTGATTTCAGGTGCGGAATCACCACTTACGTTGGACGCGACTCCCGCTCTCGCCGTCTTCGCATTGATGTATTGGGTCTTCTCGAGATCGTTGTTCTACTACACGCTTCTGGCCCGCCAAAAGCTTGCCCCAGAGGAGCGGCTGTTCGTCCTCAGATACGAAGTAGTCGCATACGGAATGAGCGTTGTCGGTGCGGCCACGGTAGTGGTCAGTCTGTCCCGGCTACCGCCCATGACGTGGGTCTTCATCGCTGCGTTTCTGGGCTTCGTCGCGTTCGTCACCAAGCGGATACTCGAAGAGGCGATCCAAGCGGAGCAGCTCACCAAGATTCAGGCAATGGAGTCGGTCATCACCAGCAACGCCAGTCTATCGACGTCCTTGGCTCGTTTGGAGGAGCTGACGCATCGGATCCTGGACTGGCGTGACTTCAGGATCTACGAACGAACGAGCGATGGGTTTGTGCTGTTGTATCGTGGCACCCAGGGAGTGTCACGGAGCCAGGAGATACCGGGAGCAATCGAGGATCTGCGAAACGAAATCAGCGGTGTGCGCGATCCGATAGTCGTGCGTGACACGGGTCGAGACACCCGCACCATCCACGTCCCGCTGCACATTCAGAGCCTGGTCCTAGTGCCGCTTTGGTTCGGTGATGAGTTTCTCGGCACACTCGAGTTAGATCATCACAAGCGTCAGCAGTACGGCCGACGGGAAGTTGACCTCGTAATAGCATGTGCCCGGAGGATTGCCACTGCGATTCACATCGAGCGGTTACGGCAGCCGTTGATCGACACGGTTGATCGCATTGGGACGCAGGTACGAGCGCTGGGCTCGGCGGCTGAGACGTTGCGGGCCACCGCACTCGCAACAGCCGACGCGACGCGCGGCATATCGGACGCTTTGAATGTACAGGACGACGATGTCGCGGCAGGCCTGTCCTCCACCGGGGAGCTGAGCGACGCGACCAGCAGAGTCGTGAACGACAGCGCCGACGCAGCCGCGGCCAGCAGCCTGGCCAGCGACGTCGCGGGAACTCACCGAGAGACCGTTGCCGATGCCATCGAACGCCTGGTAGCGCTGAAGCAGTTTGTGGCAGACAGCTCGGAGCGAGTGGAGCAGCTGGGCAATGCCAGCCGACGCATCGTCAAGTTCATCACTTCGATCAGGGATTTGGCCGATCTCACGAACCTGTTGGCGCTGAACGCGGCGATTGAGGCGGCGCGCGCCGGTGATCACGGGCGCGGTTTCGCTGAGGTGGCGAGGGAAATCCGGTCGTTGGCGGAACAGAGCGCTCAGGCGGCAGAGGAGGCAGGACAGTTGGTCGAGGACATCCAGGCGCATCTCAAGGAGGTGTTCGGGCAGATGGAGCGGGGTCAGGAGACAGTTGCGGGCGTCGAGGAACTGAGCAATGAAGGGCTGCGATCTCTCGACGCGATCGTCGCCGCCACAAATGAGGCCACTGAACACGCCAGCCAGAGCGCGCGGACAGCCGAGAGCCAGTACGGCGCGTTCGCGCAGCTACGGGAGCGGATGGAGGGAATCGCGAAGATCTCCTCGAGGAACCGTCGTGATTCCGACGGGATGCTGGAGCGTGCTCAAGAGGTAACGTCAGGCGTGGACGACCTACGGCGCGCCACACATGAGCTGGACTCCATCGCTGAGAATCTGGCTGAGGTTACGCGCAAGTTCACGTCCGATAGCTCGCCTTAGAACCGCTTTTTGACATCCCGCCCTGGGGGCGACTACCATTCGGCATGACCACGAATGATCGTATCACGCTCAAGGGGATGCGGTTCCACACACTCGTAGGCCTTTTGCCGCACGAGCAGTCGGTGCCTCAGCCCTTGGAACTAGACTTGACTATCTGGTTGTCGCTGAGGCGCGTCGGGGAATCCGACTTGCCGAGCGCGTTATTGGATTATCGGGAGGTCTACGCGCTGGTAGACGACACCGTGGGTACGAGCCACCACAAGACGCTCGAAGCGCTGTGCGAGAAGATCGCGAGTCGCGCCCTTACGCTCGATGGGGCAGAACGAGTGGAGGTGGCTGCGCGTAAGCCACATGCTCCGATCAATGGGCCGTTGGAGCACGTTGAAGTGGCCGTGGAGCGCACTAGGAGTTCTCGGTGACTGAACGTGTTTACGTGGCGCTCGGCTCGAACGTGGGCAATCGGGCTGAGCATCTGCGGTTTGGCCGAGCCGAGCTATCGAGCTTGCCCGAGACCGTATTTGTGCGCGTCAGTTCCATAGAGGAGACCGACGCAATCGGGCCGGTGCCGCAGGAACGTTACCTCAATCAGATGGTACTGCTTCAAACGGAGCTGTCACCGCGTGAGCTGCTGGAGAGCTGCCACGCGATCGAACGGCGCGCCGGACGGGTGCATGCGGCACGGTGGGGACCGCGCACCTTGGATTTGGATATCGTGCGCTTCGGAGATCTCGAGTCAACCGAACGAGACCTGGTGATTCCGCATCCCGAAATTCCGAATCGTGACTTCTGGCAGGCGGAGATCGCGGAGCTAGAGCCCTATGCCCGAGAATAGCAGGCGTGTCCGCACCACCGACTTGGTGAGAATGAAGTCGAACGGTCAGAAGATCGTAGCTTTGACCGCGTACGATGCTCTGTTCGGCTCGCTGGTGGACCGTGCAGGCACAGACGTGGTTTTGGTGGGTGATTCAGTGAACACAGTTCTCTGCGGTGAGGAAACGACCCTCTCTACAACGCTCGACCAGATGATCTACCATGGTCGAATCGTGCGCCGCGGCGTCAAACGGGCGTTACTCGTGGTGGACATGCCGTATCTGAGCTATCACGTCTCGGTTGAGGATGCCAAGCGGAACTGCGGTCGAGTTCTCAAAGAGACTGGGGCAGATGCCGTGAAGGTGGAAGGTGGCAGATCGATGGCGCCGACCGTCAGTGCGTTGGTGGAGATCGGCGTTCCGGTGATGGGGCACGTTGGCTTCACGCCACAGTCGGTGCACACTCTGGGAGGCCATCGGGTGCAGGGTAGAGATGAGAGAGCCGGTGACCGAATACTCGACGACGTGTGTGCCCTCGAGGAAGCGGGTGCGTTCAGTGTTGTGCTAGAGTTGATGCCGAGTGACGTCGCCAGGTCAGCCACAGAAGCCGTGAGCATTCCGACCATCGGGATCGGCTCAGGGCCGCATTGCGACGGCCAGGTTCTGGTTCTGCATGACATGCTAGGACTCAACGACCAATTCAACGCCAAGTTTCTGAAGCTTTACGCCGATCTCGCGGAAACGGTGCAATCCGCTGTTCAGGCGTTTGGCGAGGATGTGCGGGAAGGTCGCTACCCAGAGGCCAAGTACAGCTACGACTGATGATCGAGATCAACGAGCCGGGCGCGATGCTGCAGTGGTCGCGACGGACCAGGGCAAACGGCAGCAGGCTCGGACTCGTGCCAACCATGGGATTTCTCCACGAAGGGCACCTTCGCCTGATCGACGCTGCGCGTGCAGAAGCAGATGCAGTAGTGGTCTCAATATTCGTCAATCCGATTCAGTTTGGGCCGCAGGAAGACCTTAGCCGCTACCCGCGTGATTTGGAGTGCGATCGTCTCATTGCAGAGCGTCGTGGTGCCGACTGCCTGTTCGTGCCAGAGACTTCCACGATGTACCGATCGGATCCGCTGGTTCGTGTGACACCGGGCCCACTCGCGACTCACTTGTGTGGTCGATCGCGTCCAGGGCATTTCGAAGGCGTGCTCACGGTTGTGGCCAAGTTGTTCAACATCACCGCGCCCGATGTGGCGGTATTCGGACGTAAGGACTTCCAACAAGCTCGCGCCATCGCGAGAATGACCGAGGATCTGAGCATACCGGTCCGCATAGTCACCGCACCCACCGTTAGAGAGCTCGACGGGCTGGCGTTGAGTTCTAGGAACAGCTACCTGAATGCAGCGGAGCGCGTGGCAGCAGCCAAATTGCCACTTGGGTTAGAGGCGGCGCACGCTGCGTTTCGGACTGGGGAGACGCGATCAGGTTATCTGAAGAATGCAGTCCTCGGTGTCTTAGAGGGCGACCCCCTGCTGGACATCGAATATGTAGAAATCGTCGCGCCGGATTCGCTTCAGCCGGTCGAGTCAGTCGATGAGCACTGTGTGGCTGCGATCGCGGCGCGCGTGGGCCGAGCTAGGTTGATTGACAATGTCGTGCTGGGACTGGGAATCGGAGGCGACGAGACGGTGTCGGAACCGCATTGATGCGCACAACGGATCTTCCGTCAGTCGCCTTCCCCAATTGGGCGCACATCAAGAAGAAGCGTCAGGCTCATGTGAGAAGGGTTGCCCAAGTGTGCGAGATATGGGCTGAGAAGATGGGGGTGGTCGATTCCGAGCTGCATAGACTGCAGCGGGCCGTTGCGTTGCACGATGCGCTAAAGGATGCGCCGGAGGATCTGCTGTGCGAACTGGCCCCGGATGCATGGGGCGTTGGCGCTCTACGTCACGGTCCGGCGGCAGCCGCGCGAGCCGAACGTGATGGGGAAAAAGACGGGGGGGTCCTCGACGCGGTGCGCTATCACTCGGTCGGATATCAGCAGTGGGATTTGGTGGGGCGCATGCTGTACCTGGCAGACTTTCTAGAGCCGGGTCGGTCTTATCACACCGCACAACACAGCGCACTGCTGGAGCGGGTCCCGGATGAGATGGAATCCGTGTTGCGCTTGGTGGCCGCGGAGAGAATTGCAGGCATCGTGCTGAGCGGCGGTCCGCTGCCTGCGGAAACTACGGACTTTTGGAACGCGCTCATCGCCGAGTACTAGCGGGCCTGCTTGGTGCCGCGGTGGTCGCCGCCATTGCCTATTGGGTGTCTGTTTCCGGTGGTTCCAGCGAAGCAGCGCCGGTAGTCCCGGGCGAGAACGACACATCGATGGTCGAGGTGCTGAACGGAACGCGCGTGGACGGCCTAGCCCGCGCCGCAACATTGCGGCTCAGGCAGGCGGGCATCGACGTGGTGTATTTCGGTACTGCTGCGCAGGCGTCAGTCGATACGACGTTGATAATGATCAGGCGTGGCGACTCAACCGCGGCCATCCGCGTGCAGGATGTCATCGGGGCCGGCCGCATCGTCATGGATCCGGATCCCAGTCTACTGCTGGATGTGAGCGTTCTGCTCGGGCACGACGTCGCGCGTGCCGATCGCATCACTCCTTAGCTGGCCGCAGGCTGCACTTATATCCAGCCCACGGCTGCGCCTCACGGTGACGTTGGCCCCGAGGCGTTCGAGACGCCGGGCGAAGGCATCGATGGACTCGCTGGACGCGGGCTTTAGTCCGGGAGCGCCGCCGGGATGAAGCGGCAGGAGATTGACCAGAGCAGCGTGATCGCGAGCGATCTTGGCCAACTCCACGGCATCGTCCGCTGAATCGTTCATTCCGTCTATCATCACGTATTCGAATGTCACTCTGCGCGGGAAGTGCTTCAGCGTCTCCAGGACTTGCTCGAGCGGGTACTTTTGCTCGACAGGCATGAGACGCTGCCGCCTGGCAGCGTTGGCTGCATGGAGTGACAAAGCGAGCCGGAACTGTTCGGGCCGCGCTGCTAGTTCGAGCATACTGGGCACGATTCCTATCGTGCTCACCGTGATCCTCCGGGCTCCGAGACCAAGTCCTTCCTTGTCGTTCAATATGGTTAGGGCGCGGTCCACTTGTTCCCAGTTGTGTAACGGTTCACCCATGCCCATGAACACCACATTTGAGGGTGGCCCGAACTCCTTTCGCAGCAGAAGTTCCCGCACCTGAGCAACGATTTCCCATGCCAGTAGATGGCGCTGGAATCCCATCCTTCCAGTTGCGCAGAAGACACATCCGTAGGCGCACCCAGCTTGCGACGAGATGCACAAGGTGCGACGTCGGCCCTCGGGTATGAGGACGGATTCGACAGCCGTTTCGGCGTCGAAAGCCCAGAGGAACTTCACCGTGCCGTCGCGGGAGACTTGCCGCACGGCCAGCTCCGGTCGTGCAAGGGGAAAGCACTCGGTCAATCCCTGCACCAGGTCCGCGGGTAGATTCGTGGTGGACGTCCAATCCGCGACTGGTTGCTGCCACAAACGGGGGAACACCTGGCGCAGACGAAAGGTGGGCTCACCGCGCTGAGCGATCCAGGAAGCCAGTGCCGACCGGGCCTCCGCGGGAGTCATGTCGAGTAGGTTCACTACAGAATCGCGGCGTCGAGACCCATTCGATACGTTGCGCCCAGGCCATTTAGGCCGCTACTGCGGGCCAGACCGATCGAGTAGCGGCCCAACCGCAGCGAGAGTCCCAGGCCGGGTCGCAGAGAGTGAGTCTCGGGCCCAGCCTCCCGCGTCAGTGCGGCGTCCAACTGCAAGCTTCGGCCCAGCAGGATGCCTAAGCTGACGAGATGCTCCAAGTCCTCTCCCGAGCGCAGCGTCCCTCCGTACCGAGCGACCAAACTGGCGGACAGGGTTCCCACTCGGGTTCGAGGCAGCAGCAGGTACTCCAACCCTAGGTAATAGTCACTTGTGCTCTGGCTGCTGAAGTCGATCGGCAAAAAGTGGGTCGCGCCGGCTATGGAGATCCGTGGCGTGGGCTGGAGTCGCACTCCGACGTCCAAAGTCAATCCGGTTTCACTGAGTGCGTCGAACCTTTCGTCGTGAAAACGTACCACGGCGGCCAATTGGGCTGGTCCGAGCCCAAGTTGACCGGAGACACCCGCGTATTGGGTGTATACAGGTATCGCTCCGCCAACCGCGGTGGGAGTGGTCGTGGTCCGTACGAGGTCGCGCACATCGAGTCTGCCCACTATCGCGCTCAACACCGTGCGGCTGCCTATCGCTGCCGAAACGCCGCCCAGAACTCCCGAGATTCCCAATTCGCTCGATGTGTGGATTATCTCGATGCCGGCATTGACTCGCCGATCGTTGGGAACCTGCGCTGGGTTCCACGACACGCTGGCCGGGCCCGCTGTGAGAGCGGGCGGGACGATCAGAGAGGCCGCGGCTACTCGCCACAGGCCGGCCGATTCGGGGGCCTGCGCGACCGCCGTCTCGGCAATGAGTCCAAGCGACAATAGCAACGAAGTGTAACGCACCAGCTTAGGTTCGCGGGGGGCAGAGTGCCTGTCAAGTTGCTCCTTGCTGGGCCGTCGGGAGGGGCATTATGTTCTGCTGGTGCAGACACTTGTACGGTCACCGCGTAGCCGCCGCCAACGGGCGGTCTGCGGGGACCGCCCATCTTCGACGCTATCGGTGTTCGAGAACCAGGAGTTCGGCCGATCTCCGTGTCCCCCAGAGTGAGCGACATCTCGAGGAACGCATGAGCGCGACGGCTATGCGGACGCACCGCTGTGGCGCGCTACGGGAAACCCATGTGGGTCAGGAGGTTCGGCTGGGTGGCTGGTTGCACCGACGGCGCGACCTCGGAGGTCTGGTCTTTTTCGACCTGCGAGACCGGGATGGGATCGTACAAGTCTCTTTTGGGCCTGACTGGACGCCTCCGGACGTGCTCGAACGGTCGGGCGACGTCGGCATGGAATCCGTAGTGTTAGTGAGGGGTGTCGTGGAGCGGCGACCGCAAGACGCCCGCAATCCCGAGATGTCCACGGGACAAGTCGAGGTACGAGCTACGGAACTCGAGCTCGTTGGGCCTGCGGAGACGCCGCCGATTCCGGTGTGGCGTACTAAGGGCGAGGATCTGCCTGCCGAGGAACTCCGACTTCAGCACCGCCACTTGGATCTGCGGCGACCGGAACTCGGTCGGAACCTCGCGTTGCGACATAGGTTGCTGCAGCGCGCCAGGGCGATTCTGTCCGACCTCGAGTTCTACGAGATCGAGACTCCAGTTCTCACTCGACCGACACCCGAGGGCGCTCGCGACTATCTAGTTCCGTCGCGGGTGCACAGAGGGCAGTTCTACGCTCTGCCACAGTCGCCGCAAATCTACAAGCAGCTGCTGATGATCAGCGGGTTCGATCGATACTTCCAGCTGGCGCGATGCTTCCGAGATGAGGATCTCCGAGCAGACAGACAGCCGGAGTTCACGCAGATAGACGTCGAGGCCTCGTTCGTGTCGCCTGAGGATGTTTACGAAGTGGTCGAGTCTGTGCTGGTCGGTTTGTGGAATGAGGCGGGGCATGAGGTGCAGCGTCCGTTCCGTCGCATGTCATTGGCTGAGGCGCTCGAAAAATACGGTACCGACAAGCCGGACCTCCGGTTTGGACTCGAAATCACTGACATGGGTGAGCTGTTCAGCGGCAGGGGTTTCAAGGCCTTCGATGAGGCTGTCGATCGAGGGGAAAGGGTACGCGGGATTCGTGTTCCGGGAGGAGCCGCTCTCTCACGCAAGAATGTCGATACACTGACGGCTTTGGCAAGAAAGCAGGGTATAGGCGGACTTGCGACTCTAAAATACCTCGACGGTCAGTTGACCGGCCCACTTGCGAGGCTGGAGGGGATCACTGCGTCGGCAGCAGGCTTGAGCGACGGCGATCTGTGGTTGGCCACCGCGGGACCCGACGATGTCACGTCACCTGCCTTAGACGTCATCCGAAGAGGCGTTATCGGGTTGCTCCAACTCGATCCGAGCGAACCTCACGCGTTCGCTTGGATTCAGGACTTCCCGCTATTCGAAAAGGACCCCGACTCCGACGACTGGGTGTTTGCGCATCATCCGTTCACGGCGCCGCACCCGAGCGACGCAACGGCGCTGCTCGATGGCGAGTACTCCAAGATACGCGCGCTTCATTACGACGCTGTGTACAATGGCACCGAGTTGGGGAGTGGCTCGATCCGGATCACGGATCCCGCAGTACAGCTGCGAGTGCTCGAGGCAATGGGGATTTCTCGCGACGAGGCCGAGCGTCGGTTCGGATTTCTGTTGACGGCGCTGCGATCCGGTGCTCCGCCTCACGGCGGGTTTGCGGTGGGTTTCGACCGCGTCGTCATGCTTCTAGCGGGCGTCGACAACCTGAGAGATGTCATCGCATTCCCCAAGACGACTGCCGCCAGAGCGTTATTCGAGGATGCCCCCACGGCGGTGCAGCTCGACGAGCTTGCAGCACTGGGGATAAGCATCGAGAACGAATGAGCGACGAGATAACTCACCGCCTCTCAGCCGAGGGCGCCGATTTCTTGGCGCTGGCCGGCGTTAACGACTTGAATCTGCTCGAGGTCGAGAAGGCCCTCGGGGTCCGGGCCACGTTACGGGGAGATCAGGTCACTCTTGCCGGAGAGGTTGTCTCCGTGGAGAACGCCACGCGGGTCGTGGCCGCCATGATCGATCTAGCTCGCATGGGTGAGACGTTGACCCCGGACGATGTGAAACGACTGGTGGACGACGGTGGTTTACCCGAGCGGACCGCTGGAAACGGAGACATGAGAATCGTGCTACCGGGCACACGACGCGTGGTGCAGCCCAAGACACAAGGTCAGCGCGAGTACTTGCAGGCGATGCGTGACAACGACATCGTGATCGGTATCGGGCCCGCCGGAACGGGCAAGACGTACTTGGCTGTGGCTATGGGCGTGGAGGCACTGGCGCGCAAGCGGGTTCAACGACTGGTGCTTGCGCGTCCGGCGGTGGAGGCGGGGGAGCGGTTGGGATTCCTGCCTGGCGATCTGCAGGCCAAGGTCGATCCCTATCTTAGGCCGCTGTACGACGCTCTGGAAGTGATGATGCCACAGGGCAAGATACAGAAGGCCATAGAGGCTCGTATCATCGAGATAGCGCCCATCGGATACATGCGCGGCAGGACGCTGTCGGACGCCTTCGTCATTATCGACGAGGCGCAGAACGTTACTGGCGGCCAGATGAAGATGTGTCTCACTAGGTTGGGGCTAAACTCCCGGGCAGTCATCATAGGTGACAAGACGCAGGTCGATCTGCCCAGCAGGGAGGAGTCCGGTATCATTCAGGTCGAGCGCATCCTTCCCGGCATCGACGGCGTAGCTTTCTGCTACCTGGAAGACCGGGACGTCGTGCGACACAAGCTGGTACGGGAGATAATCCGTGCGTACGCTGAGGATCAGGGCGTATGACTGACGAACCTCGCAAGACACTACGACTCGAGCTCACGCCGAGCGAGCGACCGGGCAAGGTGGCGTATCACGCCGTGCGCTGGAGTTTTCTGGTCGCTCTGGCACTGCTCACGTATCTCCTGTTCCCGGCGGCCGGTGGTATTGAAATGCTCGCGGTGGGAGAGGTAGCCCCGGACGACGTTATTGCACCGTGGGAGTTCACGGTTCCAAAGAGCCAGGACGAGATTGATAGGGACGCCGAAGCCCTGGTGGGAACGGTCCTTCCGATCTACGAGGTCAGGGAAGACGCAGTCGACTCGGCTCTGGCCAATGCTGACGTGGTTTTCACGGCACTAGATTCCGCAACAACAGCCGACTTGCTGATCCAATCCGGACGGGGAGTGGGCGTTTCACTCACTGCGGAACAGGCCGAGTACCTCCTGGTGGAAGGGCGGCGGGAGGCATACGAGAACGCCGTGCGAACCATGTTGCGGCGCCAACTG
The DNA here is from genome assembly GCA_039589275.1 of Gemmatimonadota bacterium. GTDB lineage: Bacteria > Gemmatimonadota > Gemmatimonadetes > Gemmatimonadales > GWC2-71-9. Next base: position 22,103 of record JBDHHP010000009.1, read on the forward strand.
GCCCGAGGTGTGCCGAGACGCGACCTGTTGGCGGTTGAGCTTAACCGGCTGGTGGAGGTTCGGCGCGGCGCCTCAGAAGCGGTTGTCTCACTCGACACGATGTTCACGTTTCAGGATTTCCTCGAAAGTCGAATCACCGTGCACCCGGATCCGGGGACAAACACAGTGGGAGATCGCGTTTTCGTGGTGCTCCTGAATGCGGTGTTTGAGCCGACGCTGGTTGAACTTGCCGAGGAGACGGAGAGGCTGCGGCGCGAGCTTCGTGCTAGTGTCGACCCGATTCGTGAGGTTGTTCGCCAGAACCAGCGGATAGTACCGGCTAATGAGGTGATTACAGAAAGCACCTACCGGCGCCTGGAGGCGTACCAGAACGAGCGGATTCGCAGGGGGCGGACTGAAGGCACGTTCACGGCAACGGCAGGCCAGATCCTCACCAACGCGCTTCTGCTGGCACTGTTCTGGGTGTTACTGATGATCTATCTGCCACACCGGTATGGATCACTGCGAATGGTGCTGGGCCTCTCGCTCCTTTTCACAGTGGTCATTGTCGGATCGGCAGCGAATGTGAAGTTCCTTGGAGCGCGGCCTGAACTCATTCCGATCCCATACGCTGCGATGTTAGTGACCGTATTGATCGGCGGACGACTCGCGATGGTAAGCGCGTTAGTACTCGCGATACTTGTCGGATCGCAGGCCGTGTACGGGGGAGTGGATGCGGTGTTCGTTGCGACCATGGGAGGTGTCACTGCTGGCTTGAGCGTTCGGTCGATTCGGAGAAGGAACCATTTGCTCTTCTCGGTCGCTGCCGTAACCGTCGCCTATCTAATGGCGGCAATCACTTTCGGCCTCCGACTGGAGTTGCCATTGAATGAGGTCGGCCTCGCCGCGGCGGCAGGCGGTGCCAATGCGACGGTCTCGGCGGCGCTGGTCATCCTGACGCTGCCGTTGTTCGAGTGGATGACCGGCGAGACCACCGAAGTGACACTGTTGGAGCTATCCGATCCGCATCGGCCGCTGCTGCGACGCCTTGCCACAGAGACACCAGGCACCTACTCGCACAGCTTGGCGCTTGCCAACCTATGCGAGACCGCTGCCAATGCTGTGGGGGCCAACGGTTTGCTGACGAGAGTTGGTTGTTACTACCACGATATCGGCAAGCTCAAAAAGCCGCAGTTTTTCGTGGAGAATCAAGTGGGTGGTGTGAACCCGCACGACAAACTCAAGCCCGAAGTGTCGGCAGCCATGATTCGCAATCACGTTCGCGAGGGGCTCACCCTGGCTAACGAGCATCGGCTGCCCGATGCGGTGAAGGCGTTTATTAGCGAGCATCACGGCACCATGGAGATCACCTACTTCCTCGAACGGGCACGCGAACGGAACGGCGAGGACGAGCTTCATTTGGAGGAGTTCCGGTATCCGGGTCCAAAGCCACAATCGGTTGAGACGGCGATCGTGATGTTGGGTGACGGTGTGGAGGCCGCAGTTCGGGTGCTGGAAGACCCGGGCAAGCAGAAGATCAGCGACGCAGTCGATCACCTTTTGCGTCAGAGGATCGACGCGGGGCAGTTCGATGAGGCACCGGTGACCATGGGGCAGTTGAGCCGGATTCGTCAGGAATTCGTACGCGTGTACGAAGGTGTACACCACAACCGAATCGAATATCCGACTGCCTCCGGTGGTCTCTCGTCCGATTGGGATGCGTCTGCCAAAACGTGAGGTGCACGTCGAGTGCGCTCCAGGAGTTGACGCACTTTCGGTAGCGGTGGTCAGGCAGACGTTGGCCAGCGTCTGTGATGGTGAAGGTGTTGGTGCGGCTGACCTGAGCGTGACATTCTTGTCGGGACAACGTATGAGGGCGCTGAATCGACGCACGCTCGATCGAGATCGTGCGACCGATGTGATTGCCTTCAGCCTACCACATCGTGGCCGGGTGGTTGGCGACATATATGTGTGTCCCAGCGTAGCGCGGCGGAGCGCCAAGTCACTATCGATCTCAGCAGAGGAGGAGTTGCTGCGACTCGTGGTGCACGGGATGCTGCACGTTTTGGGGTACGAGCACCCGGAAAACGAGGACCGCGCGGTGTCAACCATGTGGAGACTGCAAGAGCACTATTTGAACCAGCTGCGGGAGGTGATGAACCTGTGAGCGAGGCCACGTTACAGCTGGCTGCCGCGCTCCTGGCAGTTGTCTCGGTTGTTTGGGCCGGGCTGTTTGCGCTTGCTCGGGAGGCGAAGTCAAGCGGCGACCCGCTGGGCGATCCACCCGGCGATCGCGGGGGAGCGGTGCCGCTGGGTCAGGCCATGCAGGTGTGTCATCTCGCTCTGCTGGTTTTCTCGGGAGCAGCGGCGTCACAGGCCGTGGCGTGGTGGGACTACCCGCTGCCGCAGGGAGTGGGCAGGATCCTGCTTTCGCTGGCGTTCCTATACATCATTGCGAGTGGGATTCCTCGTGCCATCGGTCCCTTGTTGCCGCAGGTATCCGAGAGCACTGCCGGGATGGCCAGGGCGAGTCTCACTTTCTTCAAACCGTTGATCGCGTTCTTGTCACTCGTCGAAGGACGCATGCACGCAGGAATGCCTGCACCGGAACGGGCCACTGATAGGTACGGGCCGGAGCATCACGACATGTTGGACGGCGTGTTCTCACTCGGCGATACGACAGTGGAAGAAGCGATGACGCCACGACTCGATGTCGAATCGCTGAGCGCTGAAGCTCCATGGCGAGAGGTAGTCGATCTGTTGCGGCGCAGCGATCACGCCAGGTTGCCCGTGTACCAGGAGGACCTGGATACGATCACCGGAGTCCTCTATGCCAAGGATCTGACGCCTTCGATAGTGGGGCTGGCGCAGATTCCGGACAAATGGCAGGACCACATCCGGCCAGCCTCGTTCGTGCCGGAATCGAAAACACTGACGGCCCAGCTGCGGGATTTTCAGCGGGGACCCGGCGGTCTAGCCATCGTGGTTGATGAGTTCGGCGGCACCTCCGGGATAATCACTCTGGAGGATGTCCTCGAAGAAGTGGTCGGCGAGATCCACGGCGAGTACGAAGAGGACGTGACGCCGGCGGTCGAGCAGGAAGGGGATGACCGATTCTGGGTGGACGGTTCGTTGCCTCTCGATGACCTGTCCGACCTGCTGGGGGTCCCCTTTGAGATAGAGGACGTAGCCACTGTAGGCGGTCTCGTGTTCTCGGAACTAGGTCACGTACCGAGCCCGGGCGAGGAGTTGCGGGTGGACGGCTTCAGGGTGGTGGTGGAGCAGGTTGAGCGTCGGCGCATCAAGCGAGTCTATTTCGAACGCCAGTCAGAGGAGAGTTCCAGAGAAGAGCTCGAGGAAGGTGACGCATGATCGAATGGGTGCTGCTCGCCACTGGTTCGGTGCTGGGATTCGCGGGAATGACCTTGGCGGTGAGCTCCCGTGCCATGGGGCAGATGGAACTGTATCGGTTGGTGGCAGCGCGTACCGAAGCCGCCGAGGCTGCGCGCACGCTGCTCGCTGCACCGGGCAGGGTGATCGGAGCGGCGCTCGGAGTGTCGGCGATGGGGGCAGCTCTGGCGGGAATGGGAGCACGCGTCATCCTGCTGGGGCTACCGCTGTGGCTGCTATCGTTGACCGTGCTTGCCGTCGCGGTACCGCTGTTCCTTTCTCTCGTATATGCCATACCCAGAGCTGCGGGCAGGCGCTGGGCGGAATCGGTCATCAAGTCGGCGGTCCCGGTGTTTGCCCGACTGGCCGTGTTCCTCGCGCCTTTGCACCCGGGACCCGACAATCGAGACCGGGGGGGACCACAGCCGGGGGAATCACCGGAAGATGAGGACAGGGGTGACTCTGAGCAGCTCACCCTGGTATCAGGAGTATTGAAGTTCTCCGAGCGCCCTGTGAAGGAAGTCATGACTCAGCGGACGGATATCAACGCTGTGCAGGAGGGTGCAACCGTTGCAGAGATCGGTCGGGCCTTCGCCGACTCGCGTTACTCGCGGGTCCCGGTGTATCGAGATTCGTTGGATAACATCGTAGGTATGGTGTATGCTTTCGATCTGCTCAAGCTGAATCCCGGAGCCGAACTGGCTGTACGGCCTGTTACCGTGGTACACGGCTCCAAGCCGTGCGCGGACCTGCTGTTCGAGATGCAACGTGACCGGCACGCGATGGCGGTGGTGCTTGACGAGTACGGCGGGACAGCCGGGATAGCGACGCTGCAGGACCTGTTGGAGGAACTGGTCGGTGAGACTTTTGAGACCGTCGAGGCCGCGGCCACATTACAAGGGACCAGCGGCGCGGTGGTTGAGGTGCTGGGTACGGCACCGGCCGAAGACCTGGCGAGGATGTTCGAGGTACGGCTGCCCGAGAATGCGGAAACGGTAGGCGGTCTGCTGTCGCGGGCAGCCGGTCGCATACCCAGAGCGGGAGAGAGGTACGAGTTGGCTGGTCTGGAGTTCGATGTCCTGGTGGCGACCGCCACCAGGGTAGAGCGTGTTGCGGTGCGGCGCGGCTCGCCTCCGGTGATCCGTCTCAGCCCCGGGAGCGCCAGATGACATCACCTCCTCCACAGACGGGTCATCGTAAGGCTCTGGGTCGACGCCTGCGAAGGTACTTCCTGGTTGGGTTGGTGGTGATTGCACCGGTCGGCGTGACCATCGCCGTGCTGAACCTGGTGTTTCAGACGATCGATGGGTGGCTTGGTGTGCCAATCCAAAGGGTCGTCGGTTTCCCAATACCGGGACTTGGCTTCGTTCTGTTGGCCTTGTTCGTGCTGCTCATGGGGTGGCTGGTGCACCTCGCGGCTGGGCGGCAGATGCTGGTTTGGTGGAATCACCAGCTGTCTCGGTTTCCGGTCACCGGTCTCATCTACAATGCCTTGAGTCAGATCACTCAGTCGGTGATCGGGCGCAGACGTAGACTGTTCATTCGCACCGTGCTCATTCCATATCCGACGGCGGGTATCTGGGCTGTTGCGTTTGTCACCAACGAAGACACTCCCGAAATGTCGAGCGTTGTGGGAGAACCGTGTGTCAACGTATTCGTTCCGACGACCCCCAACCCTACATCCGGGTTCATGCTCGTCGTACCCCGATCGCGTCTCAGGGACGCGGGAATCTCGATAGAAGAGGCGATGAAGTTGGTGATCTCTGCGGGTGCCGTGAATCCACATGACCGTTTTGGGCCGCCGGCGCGAAGGGGGCTCGATCTGGAATCGCTTCTCAAGGACACGGGTGAATGGAAGGATACACGCGCGTAGACGAGAGCCCCGAGCTGCTGGAAGAACTGCAGCTGCTTGCCGAAGCCGGCAAGGCGGTGCGTTTTCTCTCGCGGGCGCGGCATCTTCACCCGTCCGATCTCTCGGATGTGCTCGCGTCGCTAGACGACGACGTGCGCATTCGCATGGTCAAGGCCTTGCCTCCGGAGGTTGTATCTGAGGCACTGGCTGAGATGGAAGAGGAGGAGCATCCGGAAGAAGTGCTGGCGGCTCTCGATCCGGAGCAGGCGGCCGACATCATCGAGGAACTGGAAGACGACGATGCGGTCGACCTGATTTCGGAACTGCCAATCGAGCTGGCGGCGCGGATCCTCGCCTCGGTGGCGGACCGGGCGGACATCGAGCGGCTGTTGCTGTACGATGAGGAGACGGCCGGCGGGAGGATGACGACGGCTGTGGTAGCCGTGTCGGAAACTGCGACTGCCGCACAGGCAATCGAGGAAGTGCGCAGGCAGGCGGCAGAGGTGGAGGAGTTTTACCACATACACTGCGTCGACGAGAACCGCGTGCTGGTGGGCTTACTGCCGATCCAGCGCCTCGTGGTGGTGAAGCCGGAAACCGCGGTTCGGGATGTCATGGAACCTCCGTTCGCAACGGTGACTCCCGATCAAGATCAGGAAGAAGTAGCCCAACTGATACAGCGCTACAATGTGCCGGCGATTCCTGTAGTCGGAGCAGACGGCAGGCTGATCGGGAGAGTCACGTTCGACGACGTGATGGACGTCGTTGAGCAGGAGGCCACAGAGGACATTCTGAAATTCGGTGGCGCACCTCCAGATGAAGAACTGGCCGGTGAATGGCACCAGGCGGTCCGCAATCGGTTACCCTGGCTCTATCTCAACATGTTCACGGCTGCGTTGGCTGGCGCAGTGGTGTACCTATACGAAGATACGATCCAGCGGATCACACTGCTTGCCGCTCTGATGCCCGTGATTGCCGCCATGGGTGGCAACGCCGGTACTCAGGCTCTGGCCGTCACAGTGCGCCGCATTGCAGTCGGCATGATCGCGCCGGGCAAGGCGTTCCAGGTGCTGCGCAAGGAGCTCTTGGTCGGGATCGTGAACGGCTTGGCAGTGGGCTTGGTGATTGGGGTGATCGTGGTCCTAGGTCGCGGGTGGTACTTCGGCATCGTCGTGATGCTGGCAATGTGGGGAAGCCTCGTGCTGGCGACGGCGGCGGGAGCTGCGATACCGCTGTTGCTGCAGAAGCTGGGTGTCGACCCGGCAGTAGCGAGCTCTGTGTTCGTTACGGCAATGACTGACGTGGTCGCGTTCTTCCTCTTGTTCGGATTGGCGGCGACGTTGCTGCTGCCGAACATGTAGAAGGTTGCGGTGCTGCCTGAGGATGGGCCAACTTAGATATCGTGCAACCTAACGGCTTGCTGCAAGGTATTAGAGACAAGGAAATACCCGCTCTCGCCAAGGCTATCTCCTTGGTGGAGAACGGGCGTGACGGCTACGAAGAGTTGCTATCCGCTCTATATCCGCAACTGGGTAGCGCGTGCCGGATAGGGCTGACCGGCCCACCCGGGGCAGGCAAGTCCACCCTGGCCGAACGACTCATCAAGAGCTATCGCGAACGCGGCGAAACCGTTGCGGCCGTCGCCGTCGATCCGACGAGTCCGTTCAGCGGAGGAGCTTTGTTGGGAGACCGCATCCGAATGGAGGCGGTAGCCCTGGATCCTGGTGTTTACATCCGGTCGATGGCGGCGCGCGGCGCTCTCGGTGGACTCGCTATCACCACCCGAGAAGTGTGCGACGTGCTAGACGCATTCGGGTTCGAGCGGATCATCATCGAGACGGTTGGAGCGGGTCAGTCTGAGCTGACCATTGCGGCTAATGCCGACACATCTGTCCTCATGCTCGTGCCAGAATCCGGTGACGGAATTCAGGTACTCAAAGCGGGAGTAATGGAGATCGCAGACATCTTCGTTGTGAACAAGGCGGATCGACCCGGTGCGGATCGCTTGGTGCAAGAGTTGGATGTCATGTTGGGTCTGAGGCAGGGCAACGCCTACCGCCGGATTGCACCGCACCACAGTCCGATGCAGACGATACCGAGTGACGAGACCAGCCAGGCGGGGCTCGAGCAGCCGGCGTGGAGACCGTCGATTCTCTCGACAGTGGCGGTCAGCGGGCAGGGAGTCGATGAACTCATCGATGCCATCGACCAACACGGCGACTATCTGGATACGAGCGGAGAGTTGGATACGCGACGTCGCGAGCGGTTGGAGCGGCACACACGGGAAGTCGTGGATCGGACTCTGACTAGCCTTGTCTGGAACGAGGGCGATGGTGAGAGGATATTGACTGAAGGCATGGACGGCGTGTTGGATGGCACGATCAGTCCTTATCGACTAGCTCAGGAGATAATTGCCGGAATGCGCGAAGGCGGTTCGAAACATGAAGCATGACGCAGCATACAAGGAGTGGCTCAAGCGGTACCGGGAGGGGGACAAACGCAACGTGGACTTCATCTCGCAAAGTTCCGCTGAGGTCGACCCTCTCTATAGGCCGGAAGACATTGCGGGCTTCGATTATGCGAACCAACTCGGCTACCCCGGCGACTACCCTTACACTCGTGGAGTACACCCCACGATGTATCGGGGTAGACTGTGGACCATGCGCCAGTTCTCCGGATTTGGCACTGCAGAGGATACGAACCAGCGGTACAAGTTCCTACTAGAGCGAGGACAGACCGGCTTGTCCGTTGCCTTCGATTTCCCGACTCTCATGGGATACGACTCCGATAGCCCGGAATCGCTCGGAGAAGTCGGCAAGTGCGGCGTGGCCATCTCATCTCTCCAGGATATGGAAACCCTGTTCGACGGCATCCCGATGGACCAGGTCTCGACGTCGATGACCATTAATGGCCCTGCGGCGATGCTATTCTGTTTCTACGTAGCGGCGGCTGAGCGTCAGGGCGTCGACATCTCGCGGCTCAGGGGCACGGTTCAGAACGACATTCTCAAGGAGTACATGGCTCAACACGCTTGGGTTTACCCGGTGGAGCCTGCGCTCAAGATCATCGTCGACATGTTCGAATGGGCCACCGAACACACGCCGCAGTGGAATACGATCTCTATAAGCGGTTACCACATCCGTGAGGCGGGCTCGACAGCGGTAGAGGAACTCGCCTTCACTTTGGCGAACGGCTTTGAATATGTGGAGCGAGGGATCGCACGCGGCCTTGACGTCGATGCGTTTGCCCCGAGGCTGTCGTTCTTCTGGGATGTGCACAACGACTTCTTCGAGGAGATAGCGAAGATGCGGGCGGCGCGCCGTATCTGGGCTCGTCGCATGCGGGAGCGCTATGGCGCCAAGAACACTCGATCAGAGATCATGCGGTTCCATAGCCAGACTGCAGGTGTATCCCTTACCGCACAGCAGCCGATGAACAACGTTGTGCGGGTGGCATACCAAGCAATGGCTGCTGCCTTGGGCGGAACTCAATCACTACACACCAACTCACTGGACGAGACGCTGGCGTTGCCTACCGAGCCTGCCGTCAAGCTTGCGCTGCGCACTCAGCAGGTATTGGCGTACGAAACCGGCATCGCCAACGTGGCTGATCCCTTGGCCGGCTCTTACTACGTCGAGGCCTTGACCGACCGCATGGAGAATGAGGCGGAAGAAATCTTCAGAGAGCTGGAGCGGCTCGGTGGCGTAGTGAAAGGGATCGAAAGCGGATGGTTTCAGCGCAAGATCGCTCAGAGCGCATTGCGCTTCCAGCATGAGGTGGAGCAACACCGCCGAGTCGTCGTTGGTGTCAACGACTTCGTGGATGAGGACGAAGACGAGCTAGAGATCTTGCGAGTCACCGAGGAGGCAGGTGAGGCACAACGTGAGCGATTGGCATCGCTGAGGGGCCAGCGCGACCAGAACAGAGTCGACGAATGCCTCTCGGCGCTGCGAGGTGCAGCCGATCGCGACGAGAACGTTATCCCAGCCATGCTCGATTGTGCTCGGAGTTACTGCACCTTGTACGAGATCCGGCACGCGTTAGAGCTGGTATACGGTGCCTATCGTGAGCCCGTTTTCTTCTAGATCGGCAATTGGAAGTACACTGGAGATGTGAGCATGACTGCAACTGCGCAACGGTCAGGACCCCCGACGCTCGGGGCATTGATGGAACGCTTTGCCAAGGTTGGCACAACGGATCACTGGGTTGTTTCGTGCTACTTGAAACTGGAGCCACGGGACAGAAGCCGCGGCAAGTACCTCATTAAGCTGAAGAACCGCATCAAATCGCGCATGGCTTGGCTGGATGAGCTGGACGTGCCGCGATCTGAGCGCGAGTTGGTGGAGCGAGACCTGCACCGCGTGCGGGATTACCTGGCGGATCCGACGAATCTCCCGACGGGCCGGGGGATCGCACTGTTCGCGTGTGAACATCTGGGGCTGTTTGAGGCTGTACCGCTGCCGCAGGTCTTCCGGTCTCGGCTGGCGGTGGATAGGTCTCCGCTGGTGCGGGAACTGGCGGCATTGCACGACGAATTCGGCCTGGTGCTCTGCGGCGCCTATGATCGGACCAGTGCACGGTTTTTCCGAGTCACGGCGTTCGGCATCGAGGAGCTCCAGGGACTGACGCCCGGGGACACGACTCGTGCGGGGCGATTCCACGGCGCGCGCTCCGGGTCCGGTACAGCGAGTCTGGCAGGTCCCGGCGAGCACAATTACCACAGGAGAATGGAGGAGGAGAAAGACCGACACTACGCCGAGATCGCCGACAGAATGTTTGATCTCTTCCGCAACGAGAGTGTAAGAGGAGTAGTGTTAGCTGGTAGCGGCTCAGCCGCGAACGCGTTGTTGCCTCATCTGCATCCTTACGTGCGGAAAGCTGTTTTGGGAACCGCGAAGTTGAATCCCAAGACTGCCACCGCAGCCGAAGTGATGGAGTCCGTGCTCGACGTGCGACGCCGATCGGAACGTGAGTGGGAGACCGAGCACGTCCGCGACCTGAAGGAGGGTCTGGGTACCGGTTGGGCGGTCAACGGAATCGAGCAGACTTTGGCTGCGCTGTCGAAGGGGCAAGTTCGGACGCTTTTGGTGGATCCGACTGTGGCGCAGACTGGGTTCCGTTGCGGGGCCACCGGACGGCTCACCATTCGTGAAGAGGAATGTGAGGCGCAGGGTGAGGCAGGTGAGTTGCCCGATGTGGTTGATGAGGCGATTGAAGAAGCGCTGCGCCAGGGCGGACAGGTCGACGTCGTCGAGGATCGGACGGCGCAGGCCAGTCTGGACGGGCTTGCCGCGTTACTTCGGTTCACTGGCCTCTGAATAACGTAACTTGTTTCGCTGGTGGGACATGGCTAGCTTCACGGCACCATTATGACAGCGTCTAGGCCGTCACAGAAAGACACATCGTCCAGGCCGGTTCGCGTTCTGGTTGGCAAGCCCGGTCTCGATGGACACGATCGAGGCGCCAAGGTCGTGGCAGCCGGCCTGAGGGACGCGGGCATGGAAGTCATATACACGGGTCTGCATCAGACTCCAGAGATGATCGCCAACGCGGCGGTGCAGGAAGACGTCGACGTAGTCGGTCTCTCCATTCTGTCGGGCGCTCACCTCACGTTACTCCCGCGCGTGAAACAACTACTGACCGAACGCGGCCGTGGGGACGTCCTGTTGATCGGCGGCGGCATTATCCCGCAAGACGATATCGAGCAGCTCGAGGGCCAGGGAGTTGCCCGCTTGTTTGGGCCGGGCACATCCACGCAGGACATTGTCGACTACATAACCGACTGGTTCGAGAGCCGGTCAGCGTGAGCGGCCAGGTAACGACCAAGAGTCGACTGCGCGAACTCACTTCAGAGTACCGCGAGCTAGTGCATCGTCTAGAACAAGGCGGTGGGCCAGACAAGATCCAAAGGCAGCACGACCAGGGTAAGCTGACAGCGCGGGAACGGGTTCGGACGCTACTGGATCCGGACACACCGTGGCTCGAGGTGGGTCTGTTGGTGGCTTACGACTCTTACGATGGCAATGCGCCCGGGGCCGGAGTAGTGACTGGTGTCGGAGTGGTCGCTGGGCGGGAAGTCGTAATCGTTGCCAACGACGCGACAGTGAAGGCCGGGGCCTGGTGGCCCGAGACCATCAAGAAGATTCTGCGCGCACAGGAAATCGCGATGCGGCAGAGGATCCCGATCATCTACTTGGTGGACTCGGCCGGAGTCAACCTACCGTATCAGGAGGGGGTGTTCCCCGGGCAATACGGGGCGGCACGCATCTTCTACTACAACTCACTCATGCGCAGGTATTTGCATGTACCGCAGATCAGCGCGGTGATGGGGCAGTGTGTTGCGGGCGGTGCATATTTGCCCGCCCTGTCCGACGTGATCTTCATGGTAGAAGGCTCGTCGTTCATGGGGCTTGGTGGTGCCAACCTGGTACAGGGCGCGACCGGCCAGCGCGTCGATGCGGAGTACCTCGGCGGTGCGCGGATGCACACGACTATCAGTGCGGTTGCTCATTACTGGAGTGAGAACGATCAGGCATGCCTCGATGACATCCGGAAATACGTTACGAAGCTACCGAGGCAGCAGCTGCCCGAAGCAAACCGGGGGAAGAGCAGACCTCCAGCGCGTCTCCCGGCGGAGCTCTACGACATCCTGCCGCAGGATCATCGAATGGCGTACGAGATGAGCGATGTGCTCGACTGCATTCTCGACGCCGGTGAAATCACCGAGTTTCAACCCGACATCGCGCGGGAAATGATCTGCGGGCACGGGTCGATCGAGGGTTACCGGGTGGCGCTGATCGTCAACCGTCGGGGGCTGATCAAGGACAAAGGTGGTGAGGCACCGCGGGCCGGAGGCATTGTGTACACGGAAAGCGCCGAGAAGGTGGCGTACTTCATCGAGAACGCTAGCCGTGAGCGAATACCGCTTTTGTTTGTGCAGGATGTGAGCGGTTTCATGGTGGGCCCTGAGGCCGAGCACTCCGGGATTATCCGGGCAGGCGCGCGGTTTGTTGAGGCTATGGCGACAGCGGTCGTACCGAAGCTGGTTCTGACGGTCAATCACGCGTCGGGCGCGGGATATTACGCCATGGCGGGGCAAGGCTTCGATCCCGACTTCATCTTCTCGTTGCCGACCGGCCGCATGGCCGTCATGGAAGGTGATTCGGCCGTCACTGCGGTGTTCGGCGACAAGTTGAACGATCCCAGACTGTCCGACAAGGTGGAGAAGATGCGCGCGGCGTACGAGCACCAGTTGGACGCAAAGCACGCCGGCGCCGCGGGACAAGTTGATACCATCGTAACGCCGGAAGATACGAGAGACATGTTGGCTTTCGCACTGCGAGTAACGGCCAACTACCACGGGCCGCATATCGGACCGTTTGTTCTCCCGCCCTTGGATTACACAGCTACAGAATGAAGACTGACCTCACGATTGCCCGGCGGTTTGCCCTAGCCGTCGGTGCCTGTCTGGTTGCTGCCTGCGCGGGCGGTGCGGGCGGCAGGGTGACGCCGCAGGCGACAGATAGGGATTCCCGCCCTGGGCAGCGAGGCGTAACGGAACCTGAGGCCACGATTGTCTCGACTCGGGATCCCAGTGTCGAGCCTCGAATTGCCATGCTGCGGGGGCTGCTGCCCCTCGCCAGTCTAGGGGTCGACACGTTTCTGCTCCGGCATCCGCTGTTTGATGGTCGAGGAGTATTGATCGGGATCCTCGACAGTGGAGTCGATCCAGGTGTGCCGGGCCTGACCAGCACAACGACGGGTCAACCCAAGGTCCTCGACCTGCGTGACTTCTCTGGTGAGGGTCGCATCGAGCTGGTGCCGCTGGACAGACACTCGGCGGACACGGTGATAATAGGTGGCCGCGCGGTAGTGGGTGTCAGTCGCATCGCTCGCCTGGCAAGCCGCCCGTACTACGGTGGCACTCTCAGAGAGTTGCCTCTGGGCAAGGTTCCCGAGTCCGATCTGAACGGCAATGGAACCGGGTTCGATGAGTTCTCCGTGCTCGTCGCGCGATCGAGCAGCGGTTGGTTTGCGGTTACGGACACCGATCGGGATGGGTCCTTTGAAGACGAAAGACCGATCCGCGACTATGGAGAAGGTCGCGAGACTTTCTCGTTGCCGCCCTCTGCCATGTCACGCCGCCAGGGCCCGACGACAATAGCGGTCAACCTGACGGAGGATGAGAACGGCCCGGTTCTCGATTTCGTATTCGACAATTCCAGTCACGGGACTCATGTGGCCGGTGTGGCCGCGGGGCACAACCTGTTCGGGGTCGAGGGTTTCAACGGAGTAGCACCGGGCGCACAGATCCTGGGTGTGAAGATCTCCAACAACGCGCGGGGTGGTATGTCGGTCACCGGCAGCATGCTGCGCGGGATGAACTATGCGGCGGACTACGCGCAGCGACGAAACCTCCCGCTTGTGCTGAATCTCAGCTTCGGCGTGGGCAACGAGCTGGAGGGTGCGGCAGGCATAGACTCGCTCGTGAATGAGTTCGCACTCAAGCATCCAAACGTGCTGTTTGTCATCTCAGCTGGCAACGATGGTCCAGGCGTATCGACGGTGGGTTTTCCAGGCACTGCGCATTACGCTCTCTCCGTGTGCGGCTTGTTCCCGGGCACCTACGCGAGCCTGTTCAGGGTGGGAAGCGGCCCCTTGCCCGACGATATGGCGGGCTTCAGTGCCAGGGGTGGTGAGGCGGCGAAACCGGATGTGTGTGCTCCGGGTTACGCGTTCTCCGTTGTACCTCAATGGAAGAGTGGCGAGGAGATACAGGCCGGAACCAGCTTTGCCGCTCCGCAGATCTCCGGGCTGGCAGCGCTGCTGCAGTCGGCGCTGATGGAGCGCGGTCGGCGCGCTCGGGCGATAGATCTGACGCGAGCCCTGAGCAATACGGCGACCCGTCCAGAAGGTACCACGGTGTTGGATGCGGGTGCCGGCATACCGAACGCCGCTGCCGCCTATCGTTGGCTGATGGCATCGCACCAGGCTGGAGTCTATTCAGTCCGTGCGTTGCCAAGCGGGGGCAACACATCGACGGGTTCCGCAGCATACCGTCGATCGGGCCTGGCATCCTCGGCAGACACACTGCAGCGGTTTGAGGTTACCTCCGTGGCCGGACAACCTGCGGCGCGGCTACTGCTTCGTCCGGATGCCGACTGGCTCCACGCTCCACCGGTTGTGGAACCTGCAGGAGAACCTGCGGTCATCACGCTACGCTACGACGCCGGGCGACTTGTGGAACCTGGACTCCATGTCGGCACCGTGAGTGCGGTATCGGCAACGGACACCATGGCGGGCGCGTCGTTCGAGCTCGTCAACACGGTGGTAGTGCCGTACGATCTCGATAGGGCTTTCGTTGGAGAATCGAGCCTCCGGGTTGGCGGCACGGACCGGTATTTCTTCCGCGTTCCCGACGGGGCAGGTGGGTTAGAAGTCACATTGTCCAGTCGCGCGCCGGTGCAGGGCGCGGAACTCCATTTGTTCGAGCCCTCGGGTCAGCCGCATAGAGGTCGGCGAAGCAGGATCATGGGCGTTGACGATCCGAGGTCGGTGTCGATGCTGGTTCGAGCTGAAGACCTGGTGCCGGGTGTCTACGAGGCGGTCGTGCTTGCCTCGCCGGCCGAGGGTATCTCGTACACACTGGAGGCTGAGCTCCCGCCGCTCGACGTCATTCAGGTGGACGACGGCCCGATCACCTTGGTTAGGAATAGGAGCGACACCCCGGTTCGAGCCGATGTGACAGCGCGAACCGTGGGAATTGTGGCGACTCGACGAGCCGCGGCCTCCGGATCACAGGCTTATACGCTGCGGGTGGAGCAGCCCGGCTGGGCCAACGAGTTGGAAGTGGATGTGGCCCTTCCGTCGGAGTATTGGAATCGACTCACAGATTTTGGCGTGACTGTCTTCGATACATTGGGCTCGAAGCTGACTGACAGCCCCCAGAACTACGCCTTTGGACGCCAGGTCATTGCTTTGGACTCACTCAGTTATGACGGTGACCTGGTCATCGAGCTTCTTCCGGCGTACGCTCACCTCGAGCCTGAGACGAGCTGGGAGGGAGGCCTACGGGTGTCATTTACGTTGCCTGACCACCTCGAGTTGGTGAATACCGATTCAGTCGCACCCGTGCGTGAGATCGCGCCTGGCGAGGTTGTCATGTTTCGCTTCTCCCTCGGGACGCAGGAATTGTCGATTCCCATTGGGTTCGATCTATTGGTTGAAGTAGGGGCCCGTGGATCCGAAGGGCCTTTGTCAGTTCGCCGCGGCAGCGTTCGCCTGGCTGCGCCGCTGCCTGGGTCGTGAGAGAGGCCGTGACCGACACCATCCGTATTGCATCAGGACAGGGCTTCTGGGGTGATTGGCTCGAAGCGCCTTCTCGTCAGATCGAGAAGGGGCCCATTGACTACCTGATGATGGACTACCTGGCTGAGGTCACAATGTCCATCATGCAGAAGCAACGTTCTCGAGATCCCTCCCTCGGTTACGCCAAGGACTTCGTTCCCTTGATGCACCAACTGATGCCTGAACTGGTTGCGCGAAGGATCCGTGTCACCGCTAACGCCGGGGGGGTCAATCCGCTTGCTTGCGCTGAGGCCCTGATTGAGTGTGCCCGCGAAGAGAACTTGGCAGGCAAGGTGCGAGTAGCCGTGGTGTCAGGCGACGACATCATGGATAGCTTGGACAAGTTCATTCGACGGGGGCACGAGCTAGCCAATATGGACAGCGGTGAACCGATCGAGGCTGTGCGCAGTTCAGTCCAGAGTGCCAACGTATACCTGGGTGCAGGTCCGATCGTAGAAGCGCTACAACAGGATGCGGACATCGTGATCACTGGCCGGGTGACTGACACTGGACTAGCGCTGGGGCCGATGATCCATCATTTCGGATGGAGTTGGAGCGATTGGCCGAAGTTGGCGGCCGGTACTGTTGCAGGGCATATCATCGAATGCGGCGCGCAGTGCTCCGGTGGCAACTGCATGATAGGATGGGAGAGGATTCCTCACATGGAGGATCCCGGCTATCCTATTGTCGAAGCCTCGGCCGGCGGCGAGTTCGTGGTCACTAAACATCCCGGAACCGGTGGGAAAGTCAGCGTGGCATCGGTGACCGAGCAACTTCTCTATGAGATGGGTGATCCGAGGAACTACATAACTCCGGATTGCGTGGTCGACTTCACCAGCATCCAGCTACAGGCAGCCGGTAGAGATAGGGTCAGAGTCACGGGCGTGACGGGTGGTCCAGCTACTGAATACCTCAAGGTGTCCATTGCCTACTCCTGGGGCTACAAGGCCGTAGGAACACTGGTATATGCGTGGCCGGACGCCGTGAAGAAGGCTAAGAAGGCTGACCGCATCTTGCGGATGCGGCTGGAGCACTTGGGTCTCGAATTCGACGAGATCCTGACTGAGCTGGTCGGTGTGAACGCGACGCATGGTCGGCTAGCTGGACCGGCTGACCCGGACATTCCCGAGGTCCAGTTACGAATTGGCGTCAGGGCGCTTGATCGACAACCAGTAGAACGCTTCAGTCGTGAGATCGCACCCCTCATACTCAACGGACCGCCCAGTGTAACGGGGTTTGCCGGGGGGCGACCGAAGGTCGAGGAAATCATGGCCTACTGGCCGGCGCTCATTCCGAAGAGTGAGATTCAGGCGCGAGTCGAGGTATTCGAGGCATGAAGACTCGGCGGAGCGGCGCAGCGGCGAAACGTCGGAACAAAGGCGGTAGGGCGGTATGCCGGAAGGTCGGTAAGCGAGTTCGCCTGCTGGATCTGGCTCATGCTCGGAGTGGTGATAAAGGTGATACGGCTAATGTCGGTCTGATTGCTCTCAAGCCGGCGTACTATCCGGTGCTGGCAAAAGAGGTGACGGCGGCCCGCGTTGCACGCCATTTCCGAGGCATGATTGAAGGCCCGGTCGAGCGCTACGAGTTGCCCAATCTACGGGCACTCAATTTCCTGTTGCACGGCGCACTCGGGAAAGGCGGCACGCTCTCTCTCAAGACGGATGCTCAGGGCAAAGTTCTCTCGACCGCACTGTTGAGAATGGAGATCACCGTACCGCGAGGTCTGCGTGTCGGATGATCGGCTGCTGGCGGAATTGAGCGACGGAGTCCTGACGCTTACGCTCAACAGACCCGCCAAGCGCAACGCACTGGATTCGGTATTGATCGAGTCGCTCCACAGGGAGCTAGACAGGGCGGAACTCGAACCCGAGGTGCGTGTACTGCTGCTGCGAGGTGCGGGAGAGGATTTCTGTGCCGGTGCCGATCTCACGGAGTTGCTTGCCTCGGTCGACCGGTCCCCAGAGCAGAATCTGGCCGATGCGCAAAGGCTGGGAGACGTGTTCGTCAAGGCGCGTCGCCTGCCCAAGGTTGTTGTCGCCGCGGTACACGGGAGGGCCCTGGCGGGCGGGTGCGGGCTCGCTAGCGCTTGCGACTTGGTGGTAGCGCACGAGGCGGCAACTTTCGGTTACCCGGAAGTGAAACGCGGTTTCGTGCCGGCCATGGTGATGGCGATGCTGCGACGCGCGGTAGGGGAAAAGGTCGCGTTTGACCTCGTTGCGACTGGGCGGCTTCTCACGGCGGAGGAGGCTCTGGGAGTGGGTCTGGCATCCAGAGTCTTGCCTGCTGACGGTTTTGAGGAGGGGGTAGCAACGATCCTATCGGATCTGGCACGGTGTAGTGGTACCGCATTAGCGCTGATCAAACGGCAGATCTATGAGATAGAGGGACGTGATTTCGAAGATGCTGTGTCCCTCGGCGCACGGATAAACGCCGTGGCGCGGGCCATTCCCGACTTCAAGAAGGCTGTAGCGCAGTTCTTGGAGAAATGAGCGGATGAGCAATGACTAGAAGGATGATTGTCGGATGGAAGTCCAGTTGGGCAGGCGCCGTGTCGATCGCATTAGTCATGGGGTTTGCAGCTTGCGCCAGCATCGAGACCACAATCGCACCGCTGCCGCCTAATCAAGGGTCGTATAGCGCCTCGATTGTCGGAGGCGATCTGGGTGCCAACTTGACTGGTAACGCGATGTTCGGGTACCAGACCAACTCGTCAGGGATTACGGAGTTCGTGATCTTCTTGTGGTCGGGGAACGTGCCGGGCACCAATTTCGACATAGTCACGCTGTTCCGCGAGAACCTGGATCTGCCCCTTCCAGGTACGTATGTCATAGAGAACGCTGATGGCGGTGGGCAGCAGGAGGGTTTTCTAGCGGCGTACGTATTCTCAGGTGCGACCGCGTTTGGGGCCTTCCTTTCGGTTTCCGGCACGCTGACCATAGCAGTGTCATCAACGGATTCCATCGAAGGCACGTTTGACTTTGCTGGCTCATTGGATCCGGCTTCGATTGGTGTCAACACCGACTCTGTGACCGTGAGTGGCTCGTTCACTGCAGTCCCGGGACAGATTCCAAGGATTTGATTGACTGATGAGGTGGCTCTGCTGCGTCGTGTTTGTCACATGCGTCTCAGGCGCAGTGGCTCTCGGCGCTAGGGCGAAAGACAGTCACGTGAGTTACGCACTTTCAAGAAAGCAGTAGGTGAGCAGTGTACGGTGAAAGCCTGGGCCGGAGTCGACGGCCGTCGATTGGCCTGGCGGCATCGATCTCTTTGACGGTAATGTTCGTGGCTTGTTCCAGCTCTGAGGGCACTTTCATTCCGCCGCTGGGGCAAGGCTCCTGCGCGGCCTCGGTGGTTGGCGAGGGCATCTCCGAAAACGTGGCAGGGAGCGCCGTGTTCGGCTACCAGACCGGCGCCGAAGGCCTGACTCAGTGGGTGTTCTTTCTCTGGGACGGTAACTACTACGGGGATTCGTTCGACATCATCACTCTGTTTCGAACCAACCTCACGATTCCTGCGCCAGGTACGTACGAGATACAGGACGCCAGTGAGGATCCCGAGACTGAGAACGACTTCCTAGCTGGGTGGGTGTTCTCGAGTCCATCCGCATTCGCGACATTTCTGTCAGTCACGGGAACTATAACGATCACTTCGTCGTCAGACGAGCAGGTCAGCGGCACGTTCGAGTTCTCCGGAGCACAACGCGAAGGTGCATTCGGGGTGACTGCGGACAGCGTGATGGTGAGCGGATCTTTCACAGCGGTACCAGGTGACGTCCCGGGTGCCTAGGCGGACCGGTCACGCCAGTACGAAGACACGACTCATCAGATGGGCAGGATTAGCGCTCGTGGTCGGTCTCTCAGGGTGCGCCACCGCAGAGCAGTCGGTCGATTGGGCCAGTGGCACGTATGTAGTCATGCTCGGCTCTGGAACACCCAACGCCGAGCCGGACAGATCGGGTTCGGCGGTGGCTATCTTGGTGGACGGTACTCCGTATCTGGTTGATGCGGGCCCCGGTGTAGTGAGGCGCGCCAACGCGGCGCGGGAGAGAGGTCTCGAGCCTCTTCAGGTGTCCAATCTGCACCACCTGTTTGTCACGCACCTGCATTCGGATCATACGCTCGGGTTGCCCGATCTCATGTTCACTCCTTGGGTATTGGAGCGGGACCAACCGCTGCAAGTCTACGGGCCTGAAGGGACTGCAGCCATGGTCACACATCTCCATTCGGCGTACGAAGCGGACATCCGCGTGAGGCTCGATGGTCTTGAGCCGGCCAACGACCGTGGTTACTTGGTCAATGTGCACGAGATCGCCGAGGCCGGCATAGTGTATGAGGACGACAAGGTTCGCGTCTCGGCGTTCGCGGTGCGTCACGGCTCATGGGAAAGCTCGTGGGGCTATCGCTTCGAGTCGCGGGACCGGGTGATCGTGATCTCCGGCGACGCCGTGCCGAGTGAGGCAGTTATCGAGGGTTGCGGTGGGTGTGACGTGTTGGTGCACGAGGTCTACTCACAAGCAGGATTTGAGAGACGGGACTCTATATGGCAGCGGTATCATGCCAATTCCCACACATCAACCGTACAGCTGGCCGAACTCGCGTCCAGGGCGCGTCCGGAGCTACTGGTGCTCTATCACCAGCTTTACTGGGGAACGTCTGATGAAGACCTGCTGGACGAGATTACGAGCCGTTACGGTGGACGGGTCGTTTCCGGAAAGGACTTCGATGTCTATTGACCCGAGTCCAAGTTGTTGTTGCGAGGCCAGTCGATGACTGAAAAGTGCTTTCAGGACTTCTATGACGACGACTTCAACCATTGCTATGGCTGCGGCCAGCTTAACAAAGACGGTTTGCAGATAAGGAGCTATTGGGAGGGAGAAGAGTCCGTCTGTCGATTTGAACCGAGGCCGTATCACACAGCAATCCCGGGGTATGTCTATGGTGGTTTGATCGCGTCGCTGATCGATTGTCACGGCACGGGGACCGCTGCCGCTGCGGCGTACCGTGATGCAGGACATGCGATGAGCAGTGATCCGCGCCCGCGTTTCGTAACGGCGTCACTGCGTGTGGATTATCTGAAACCGACGCCGATCGACGGAGTGCTGGAATTGAGAGGGAAGGTCACGAAGATCGACGGCCGAAAGACCACAGTCTCGATCTCCTTGGCGGCAGGCGGCGAGGAGTGTGCCCGCGGCGAGGTGCTGGCATTCAAGATCAAGGAGGGTTGGGGTAAAGCCGGTGTTTGAGCGCAGCTGCTAGGACCGCGGCCGCAGCACCGAAGATCGCACCCAACGCGCCCGCCAGGAAGTCCCACACGTCACCGCTTCTGTACTGCAACAGACTCTGGATGAGCTCGATCAAACCGGCCAATCCGGACGCTAGGATAACAGCAGTGCCGGGGAGCGGTTCCCCAGCCGACTTCTGAGCCCAGTAGACCAAGAACGCCACGCCGGCGAAGAGGCACAGATGCACCAGCTTGTCGAGTCCGGCCACAGCGACGTACATACGTCCTGATAGTGGCGCTAGCGTTGCCGTGAGCACCACTGCGAGATAGACGGCAAGAACGATGCGGCGAATCGCTCGCTGGATCACGCTTGACTCTTACACATTGGGGTGGGATCTATCCTGCAAGAGGTGTGCGAGGGATGATACTGTGGGGATTCCTAAGTAGCGGCGCGACTCAATCGCGCCATAATCCCATGCGAAGCACGTCACAGTAGGATCCGTCGATCAGCACCTCGTTGCGGAGGACACCCTCCACCGCGAAACCCAGCTCTTCATTCAGCTTGATGTTTCGGATGTCGGTATTGAGAGTGTTGAGATAGATCTTGCGCAGACCCAGCCCGTCAAGACCGTACTCTATCCACAGAACTGACGCCTCCTTGGCGAGTCCCTTTCTCCTCTGGTCGGGTTCGCCGATGATCTTCCGCAACTCGGCCTTGCGTTGAACGGGATCGAGGTTGAGAAAGCAGACCGACCCGATCGGCACCCCATCCGGCAGCGTGACTATACCGATGACGTTGTTGTCGCTGCGGGCCACGTCGCGAATCTCCAGGCGCTCCGAGCTGGTTCGGGACAAGAGGAAATAGCGTCCTATTTTGTCCGCCAACCAACGATCAAACAACGGCAGATCCTGTTCTTCGTTGAACCGTCGCACCACTATTCGTTCGCCGCGCAACGGCAGCGCGATCGGGGCAGCGGCTTGGGCGGCTGGAGGCCCGTCCGCGCTATGGTCGTCAGGCTGATTCGATTCGCCGTCATCGGGTTCGGCCTTCATGGCCATGTCGAGTAGTGCGTTGACGAACTTCACGTAGTCGATCTGAGCGAATCCGTAGCTGTTGGATTCTCTGTAGAACGCTCTACAGACGGCCTGGATGGTCATGTCGGGTATCTTCCCGTTGTTGGCGCTCATCGAGTTCGCACTCAGCCAGCCAAATCGGTTTGCCTTCTCACCCAGCTCTCCACCAATGCCTCACACTGGTCCCTTTGCTTGTCGCTGATGTCGGAAGAACCGGAAGCTTTGATGTCCTGCAAGACCGGTATCAAGACCTGTGCTAGGTCTGCGCGAGCGGGTTCTGGCACGTGCGAGAAATACCGGCTCACCAGCCGTATGGTGGCCTTCCGCGGGTCGCCTGCTTGCGAGATTACCTCCTCAGGGAGGCGACGAGCGACAGCCTTGTACCAGTCCTTACGCTGATCGCCTCCACGTCGCCTGTCGGAGCCACTGCGCCTGTCGAAGCAATCCCGCCGCTCGCGTCCACTTCTGCTGTGCGTCATGCGTGCCTTTCGTACAGCGAGAGCGATAATGTGCGCTCCGAACGGCGTTGAGACAAGCAGAAGACGGCGACTCGAGCCGGATATCACGGGAAGCGAGTGCCCTGGCGTGCTCCTTGCTCGACGCTAAGTTGGTCTGACGCTTCCCGTGTGGTCGACTAGGAGTTGCGGCATCAATACGACACGATCAGTGCGAGTGCACCAATCGGGCATCAGTGACGGCACGCGCAGCGCGCTTACACTACTGGTCTGTGCCATGCTGCTGGCGCCGTCGGCCGCGGCGCAAACGAGCGCCTCGACAGCGATTACGGTGACCGCAGGAGTGCTGAGCCTTGCACCGCTCACAGCCGCCGGGGTGGCGGACTTGGATTTCGGGACGGTGGTGGCGGGCACCGTAGGCTCCCCGGTCGATCTGGCGTCTGATGCGGGCCGGTTCGATCTGACGGGTGAGCCCGGAGCGACGATAACACTCTCGTTCACGCTGCCAACCGGACTCAGCGGGCCCGGCGGCAGCATTCCCGTCCTATTTGGTGCCTCAGACGGGTTGCTGTGGTCTCCTTATCCCACTGCTTTCAGCACATTCGACCCTACCGGGGCCTTTGCGTCTACCATCGACGTTGCGGGGAACCTCTCCATCGGGATCAGTGGAACAGTGGCTCCGCCGCTGGGCACGCTACCTGGTGCTTATTCGGCGACCGTGACGCTCACAGTTGCCTATCTATAGCAATCCTCAATAGCTCACGGGGTCGTCACGCCCGTTTGACTCGTCCCAGACCCGCCCATTATCGGTGAGTAGTGTGCTGACCTGATCTTCCAGCCTTCTGCTTCCTTGACTAGTACTTGGGTCACTCGCACCAGGTAGTTGTTGACTGCGGAAGCGCCCCTGGGCGTCATCGAACCTTCGGCGTAGAAATGGGCTACCGCTGCTTGGCCTTCAACCAGGGCCGTCACCCTGATGTGCTTGGGGCGGATGTTGAAGGCATCGAATTCCTCGGGTCTGCCTGTCGGAGATATCTGATGTAACAGGCCCCCGCTTGACCAGAATTCCAGGGCACCTTGTTGCGAGTAGTTGTACTGTCGCGCGTGGAGGTTCGTGTTGATGTAGTCGTATGACTCGATGATGGTCTGCATGACCTCTTGCTCGGTCTGGGATTGAGCATAGAGGGCGCCGGGGCAGACCAGGGTGGCTGCTACAAGTATGGCAGCGGCGCTCTTGAACATGATCTGTCTCCTAGGATGGTGAGTTTCGTTAGCTAGTCTCTCTCCGCTGCAACCGAGGCAAGGCCGAGACCCGACCTCACTCCAGCTCTTTCATCAGTGCTGTGAACCTGTGGTAGGGAATCGCTGTCCAGCTCTCCGCTCGTGAAGCCCCGCATGATGACGTGATCATGGACACTTTCGCGGCTACCTCTTCGTTTGGCGCCTCGAACACGTCGAGGAAGTCCCATGGTCCCAGAATGGTGTAGTGTTCCAGGAACTTCACCTCAGGGCATTTCGTCTTGACGAGATCTAACCACGACTGCCCTTCCTCCTCGTAGTGCTCAAACTTCCTTGCCATG
This sequence comes from Gemmatimonadota bacterium, assembly GCA_039589275.1. Taxonomy (GTDB): domain Bacteria; phylum Gemmatimonadota; class Gemmatimonadetes; order Gemmatimonadales; family GWC2-71-9. The sequence continues at coordinate 46,003 of JBDHHP010000009.1, forward strand.
GCGTCTGGGGATAGTCGGGTCGCAAGAATGTAGGTGGGCATGAAGAGACCTCCTGTGCGTCTGCTGTGCGTTATGCAGCCATGCCCAGGGACGGGCATTTTTGTCGTTGAGGGGGGCCTCCACTAAGCTACGGTCTGGAGCTGGAGAGGGCCAGATTTGGCACAAGATGCGTCGTAGTGTTCGAACTTGCGCTAATCGGGTTATGCACGTCTGCGGCCAAGTGCAAGAATGTCTGCCATGCTGGCTGCGACACCGGATGCAATGCCCGCGACGAGGCCGACATTGGCCACGGCTCGTAGGATCCTGAACGAGCTGTGGGGTTACGCCGACTTCCGATACCATCAGAAGAAGGCGGTGTTGGCCGGGTTGACTGGTAGGGATTGTGTGGCGATGCTCCCGACCGGCGGAGGCAAATCGCTCTGTTTTCAGGTGCCCGCGCTGTTGTTACCTCAACTCACTCTCGTCGTTTCACCGTTGATCTCCCTCATGCAAGATCAAGTTGCAGCGCTCAGAAGGCGCAGCCTGCCGGCGGCATACTTGAGCAGTAATCAGAAGCCGGCTCTGCGAGCCGCCGTTCACGAGCTTGTAGGGCAGGGTAGGCTCAAGCTGCTCTATGTGGCACCCGAAAGACTGCCAAGTCTCATGGATGCTTTTCCCCGGCTGCACCCGTCGCTGCTGGCGATAGACGAAGCTCATTGCATCAGCGAATGGGGGCACGACTTCCGGCCGCACTATCGCGCACTTGGCAAGTATCGCCGCCGGCTCGGCAACCCACCGGTCATCGCACTCACTGCAACGGCGACGCCCGAAACGCGCACCGACATCGAACGCATACTCAGCCTGTCGCGTCCGGTTCGTGTGAGTCAGTCGTTCGATCGCACCAACCTCTGTTTCGCTGCGCGCAGCTTCACTGGCGAGGCAGCAAGGGTGAGAGAGTTGACTGAGTTGCTGCGTAACCATGCTGGGACGGCGATCGTGTATGTGCAGACTCGAAACCGCACCGATGCAGTCGCCAGCGTCTTGAGACGCCGAGGTTTCTCTGCTGCTCCATACCATGCCGCGCTTCCAGCGGCCGCGCGACGGGCGCTGCTTGCTCGTTTCCTCGACGGGCGTATCAGGGTCATGGTGGCAACCAACGCGTTCGGAATGGGCATCGACAAACCGGACGTGCGATTGGTTGCCCACCTCGGCGTTCCCGCCCGTCCGGAGGCCTACTACCAGGAAGCCGGCCGCGCAGGCCGTGACGGCAAACCGTCGCGGTGCGATATGCTGTGGATGCCCGGCGACTTGGCCCTAGCCGCCAAGATGGCGGGAGTCGAAAGCAAGTCGGCGTTTCACGATTCCGCGGCGCACCTCGAGGCCAAACGACGAGGCCTCGATGCCATGAAGCGGTACGTGAATGCCCGCGGCTGTCGCCGTCGAATACTGCTTGAGTACTTGGGCGAGCGGCTGGATCGGTGTTCGGGCTGCGATGGATGCGGTTTGGAGGAGTCGCCTAGACGTGTCGGGGGTACCTGGTCAAGGACTCCATCCAGCAGCGGCGCGCGTTGATACCACTTTGGAAAGGCCGAGCCAAGCGGCCCGGCCTGTGCCGGGATTCGTTTCGAGGTGCGTGAACTCTTGTGCGCTTATGCTATCCGTCGCTGCTTTGCTGAGGAGTGCCGCCTACGGTGTCTTTTGCCTGGCCTGCTCGGCTAATCGATGCGAAGATAGCGGCGCCACCAGGTATCCATGGCGCAGCGCCCTGACTCGGCTTCAAGCCGTCACCAGCTTCCTTTGACTGCACACTCAGAGCCATGAGTCCGCCAGCAACCTTTTCCAGTTCCTCATCACTCACTTCATCGCTGAACTCGAGGCCGTGCTTGGCGGCAAGTTCAACTAGTTCCTTAGCTAGTTGCGGTTTCTCAGAGGCCAGCTTCAAGAAATCTAGTATGGTGCCTTTCATGGTGGGCTCCTTGTGGCGGCTACCGCTAAGATGTGGCTCGGTGCAATCAGCCGCAACGAAAGGGCCGAGCCAAGCGGCCCCGAGCTTACGGTGCAAGACGAAGGCAGGCAATACCGATACACGGGTTAAGAGAATTGACCGCCCGCTTGGCTTACAACGGGCGTCTCGCGGCACTCGGGGCTCTGCCCAACTTGCCCAGATGACGCTCGGGTGACGGTAGTCGGTTAGTGGTGCATCCGTATAGTACGCCGGTGGCCTTCGTGGCCCCGCCGCCGTAGTAGACGCCGTAAACGCCGTTGTAGACGCCTGCCAGACGACGAGAGCCTCAGGCTGCCCGCCAACCTCGTCATATATGAGGAGATGATACGATGCGCCAACCTGCATTCGTTGTGCTGAGCGGTGCCGCGCTTTTGATCGCGTGTGCCGATCAGCCAACAGAAACCAGCCTGTCGGACGGTCCGTTGTTCAGCAATGCCGACGCGACCGGTCCAGTACTACACGTAGCACCAACAGGCATTGATGACACGGAGAACATAGTGTGGGCATTGAACAACGTCGGGTCTGGTGGGACCGTGTTGTTGGACGGTGCTGACTTCTACATCTCAGAAACGGTGGTCGCGGAGTTCTTCGACGGCCACCTGAGAGGTCTCGGCAGCGACGTTACGACCGTCCACATGAAGGACGACTTCTCGGTGATCATACCCCCGGCCGGATTTCCTTCGCCGTTTGCGTTCGTCTTCACCTATGACCCGTCGCTGGGTCCAGGAGCAGCGAACGCTGAGAACGCCAACCTCACGGTGTCGGACTTCAGGATCGTAGGGGAGGGCAATACCGCTGATGTCTGGCTGGAGCACGGAGTTCCTTCAAAATCGTATGCCGGCATTCTAATCATCGGTGGGGGTTTTGAAACGCCCTACGATACTCCGACGGGAGTGAGCACCCGTCTTGAGCGCCTCGTGATCGAAGGGACGCCCAACGATAACTCAGACGGGTACCATCAAAACCTCAGCGACATCTTTTGGCCGATCCTCTACGAGCACATGGTCGGTGGGCAGCACACCGTGGAGGACGTGAGTTTCCTGAGCACGGGGTACTTTATTTTCTGGGCCGGTTACGAGAGCTCCCTTGACATGCGAGATGTCTATGCGGAATCCACGACCGCCTTTCTCGGTGACGCGGCTGCGATCTGGCTGTTTGAGAATGCCAACTGCACAATTCACGCTGAAGGCTTGAGGACCGTCAACGCTTCCGGGTTCCAGGTGGTCAGTACGAGCGCCATAGGCTCGCACATCTACCTGCCTAAGGAACCCTCGACCTACATTTTTGAGCACAACGACATAGATCAGCCTCCAGGCACCCTGTACGGCGCGTTCGAGTTGTGGGACGTAGAGACACAGCCAGACAAGAAGATGCAATTCCTCATCACCAGCAACACGATAGACACGCATGAGCACGTCCCGCCTTGGGGCGCATTCTTCGCGGCCGGTGTTCACGATGCGGTGATATCGAACAACAAGGTCCGAGGTTACGGCATGGCCGCAGCCTACATGGAAGCGTCCTCATTCTATTCGGGCACCAACGTCACCTTTCTTGGCAACAACCTACAGCGGTTCACACCCTTCCTAACCCACTACTACCTTGGCTTCGGCACCTCAAATTACACGTTAGTCGGCAATGTCCATGACAATGTTCTTGACCTCGGGACCAACAATACCCACGTAGGCGTCAACAACATGAATGCGCCATCGCTCGGCCAAGACATCAGGGATGCTATGATGGCCCAGCTAGAAGCGAAGATCGAACTCAAAGTAGGAAGGTGAGAGATAGTTCTGATTATGGTCCAGCCCCGGGCGTCTCGCGGCGCTCGGGGCTTTGTCTATCCGGCCCTCAGATGACTCTCGCGTGACGGTACGAGACTAGTGTTGCATTCGTGATAATACGCCGATGGCCTTAGTGGCCCCGCGCTTCGAACAAGGGGAGGCTGAGCTATGCGAGCGGGACAGAGGATGCTGGTTATCCCCGCGGTGTTGCTAGTGGTGCAGCTCGGGGTGGGCTGCGGCAATGATGACGGCGGTGTGACGGGTCCGGCGCAAGTGGCGGAAGTGCAGGTGAGCCCCAGCGCGGACACGCTAATCGCGCTGGGTGCGACGCTACAGTTCAGCGCGGTTGCGAGGGACGCGAGCGGCGGGACCGTCCCCGGTCAGACCTTCACCTGGACATCCTCGGACGTGGGCGTGGCCACGGTGAACGGCTCAAGTGGCTTGGTGACGGCGGTGGCGTCGGGCGATGCGACGATCACGGCGACAACGGAAGCCATTTCGGGCGATGCCGCCCTCACGGTCCGATTGAGCTTCGCTGCAGTGAGCGGGGGGCAAGACCACAGCTGCGGGGTCACCACCGCCGGGGTAGCCTACTGCTGGGGCGACAACACCTTCCACCAGCTCGGCGACGGTACCACGTCCCCAGCCCCGCGGACGACGCCGGTGGCGGTCGCGGGCGGGCTCACCTTCGGCATGGTGAGCACGGGGGCAGTTCACAGCTGTGGCGTCACAATCGGGGGCGCGGCCCACTGCTGGGGTTACAACGGGCAGGGCCGGCTCGGCGACGGGACCACCAGTCGGCGGTCGAGCCCTGTGGCGGTCGTGGGCGGGCTCACCTTCGGCATGTTGAGTACGGGGGGAGGTCACACCTGTGGCATCACGACCGAAGGCGCAGCCTATTGCTGGGGCGACAACCGCCAGGGCCAGTTAGGCGACGGGACAACGTCCGTGATCTGGCGGACGAGCCCTGTGGCGGTCGTGGGCGGGCTCACCTTCGCTACGGTGAGCGCCGGTGGGAACCATACCTGCGGCGTGACAACAGAGGGCGCGGCCTACTGCTGGGGTTACAACAATGAGGGCCAGCTTGGCAACGGGACCTCCGGTCGGCGCACGAGCCCTGTGGCGGTCGCGGGCGGACTCACCTTCGCCACGGTGGGCGCCGGGACCTTTCACACGTGCGGCATCGCGACCGAGGGTGCGGCCCACTGCTGGGGGTTCAACTTCTACGGCCAGCTCGGCGACGGGACCTCCGGCGACGTGCGCGTCGTACCGGTGCTCGTTCTGCTCCCGTGAGCTGCAGCACCAATTCCGACGGGACCCTCGCGGATGTTCTCGGGCCGGCGCACCATTACCAACCCCGACCGTCTCGCGGCGCTCGGGCTTTGGCTATCCAGGCCAGATGATGCTCGGGTGACGCAGATCGACTAGGTTGTAGTGTGTTCTTAGAGGACACCCGGTGTAACATGCCACGGCATTCTGAGACTCCCGTCACATTCTCCAAAGGGGAAACACAGCGAATCCGCCTTGCGCTTGGAGGTCGGACTAAGGACCAACAGCATCCGTCGTGTCCGCTGTGTGAAGGAGAGCTGGAGGTAAGTGGGCCGATCCAGGGCACCGGCTCCTTAGGGCAGTGTGGCGCGTCGATTGCTTCTCGTGCCACCGAACCGCCTTCATCACGGAAGTACCGCACACCCGCGAGTTGGATTCCAACAAGTAGGGTCTTTTCACGTCACGTGCTGTCCTCTCGCTGCGCTCGAGGGCTTTGGCTTGCAGACCCGCGTACTTGGAGACATAATCGGGCTATCGCCCTCACTGAGCTGGACAGTAAACGCCGGTGGCCTTCGTGGCCCCGCCGCCGCAGTAGACGCCCGCCCTACTACGGAACCTTGGTCATTGAGCCTTCTGAAGTTTGCTCCCACGGCCCACCCTGAAGGGAACGGTACCAGGTATAGGTCCATTTCTCTCCTGCCTCCACTCCAATGAACTTGTACCTGGCTCCCATACGTCCCTCATAGACCCACGTCCATGTGTCACCCTCTACCCAACCGAGGCCTTCGTCTGCATAGCCAGTGTTGTAGAAGCGATAGGCCTTCCATGCCTCCGCCACAGTGTCGTAGCGGGTGAAGAAATAACCCTCCCGGTCCTCGCCTGCATCCGTCTTCCAGACACTCCTGCATTGAACGATATATTCGCCGAGCCGTTCGCACTCGGCTCCTCCTTCCAGGTGGTCATACGTCCAGCTACCCACGAACCAATCGAGTTGCTGGATCTCGGTCGAATGTTCTTGAGCAATGGTTGTGGTCGGAACCGCAGGAATCAGAAGGACGGCCAAAGGTATGGCCACAGAAGCGAGACGGCGCATGGTGATCTCCTTGTGCAGGAATCTGAATCCAACCCTCGGGAGTATGTGCGCCAGTATGAGACCTGTCCACCCATCTCAGGCGTACATTACTGGCTCTCGCGGCGCTCGGGGCTTTGTTCTGCGGACCAGCGGAGCGGGATCACGCCCAGATAACACTCAGGTAATGGTCGTCGCCTAGTGTTGCATTTGTAGAAGTATGCCGGTGGCCTTCGTGGCCCCGCCGCCGTAGTAGACGCCGTAGCTGGACGCCGTATCAGACGCCACAGTTGGACGCCCGCCCGACGACGAGACCGCTGGACCCCGACGCAACGAGCACCATCAACTTCACTCCTATTGGAGGTGCCGCATGCGTTACTTACGCTTCACTCTACTCTCGCTGCTGCTGGCCGCCTGCACGGACACACAGGACCCGCTTGACCAGCAGCCAGTGTTCAACTACACCAACGGGAAGCACGTGATCGAGCAGGCCGACATCTACCGGTTTGCCGACCGGTACTGGGTTGGGACGACCGACGGCGTCTTATTCGCCGCGCACTATGACGCGATCAACGATCATCCCCTGTGCGACGCTGATGCCGAAGGGGCCCTCTGGTACGACCAGATGAAGGGCGATATCAACACCTGGGTCGGTGAGGCAATACGGTATGTAGGCCAGCTGCGTGATGCACCTGTGACCATCTACCCCTTCGTTCCGTACCCCCAACCGTGGCAGCCTCTGTTTGACGACAATGGGGAACCCATCCCTGAGAACGTCGCGGTGCTGTGCGATTGGCTGGACAACGACTGGCTGTACCGTGGAACGCACAACGTCACATGGACGGACAATGATATTACCGGCTTTGATGATACACCCGGCATCAACTCGTGGGGTTGGGCAGCCAACGGCAACGTCATGGATCAGATCGGCGACGGCTACAAATACCACGAGAATCAGCATTACCTGTTCAACCCTGAAGCCTGTGCTGCCGGAGATGAGAAGCACTGCTACAGGGGTAAGGGCAAGATCAAAGTGCACTAAGCCCCACCGCGGCAATTGTGATGAATCGCAGTAGGCCACGCGCCCAGCCCCGGGCGTCTCGCGGCGCTCGGGGCTTTGTCTTGCGGACCAGCGGAGCGGGATCACTCCCAGATGACGCTCAGGTCACAGTCCTCGGTTAGTGTTGAATCTGTAGAAATATGCCGGTGGCCTTCGTGGCCCCGCCGCCAGGCAGACGCCGTAGTAGGACGCCGCAGTAGACGCCACAGTAGGACGCCCGCCCGACGACGTGACCTTAGGCCAGCCCGATGTGAAGTGTGTCTGACAGCTTCCTGAGCCGGAGGTGCATCATGCGTATCCTGCAATTGTTACCCGCGGTTCTTGTGGGTACGGCTCTCATTGCCTGTGAGCCCACCACAGAACCGATCCCCGATGAGTTGTTGCCTCAGTACTCACAAGCAGCCGGTCCAGTGATCGAGTCTGTCACGGGCGGCGCACACTACACTCACCCTCGTCGCGGGTGGCGCACCTTCTCGATCAATGCCCGCAAGTATGAGGATGAATCAGTGGACGGCATGTTTCAGGTCAACAACCACGGCGTCGGCAGCTGGTTCAAGGGCGTTATTGCCTGTTTCTCAATCGAGGGCAACCAGGCGTGGCTCGGGGGCGTCGTCACGAGTACCAACCAGGTACTCGAACCCGGCGCCGAGAAGCGGGTCCTCTGGGTACAGGACAACGGCGAAGGAACCACGGCTGAACCTGACTTGTTGAGGGGCATCCCGAGACTTGCCCCAACAGGTTTCGGCACACTTGAGGAATACTGTGAAGCCAGACCTGAGCCACCCGAGTGGACAATCAACGAGCTAGAGGCGGGCAACGTCCAAATCAAGCATTAGCACCGGACCGACATGCTGGCAGTACCAGCCCCGGGCGTCTCGCGGAGTCGAGGTATGAGTGTAGCCGTCTGCGGTTGTAGAATCGTTCGATGTAGTCGCCTGCATCGGCTCTGGCTTCTTCGCGAGTCCGGTAGCGGCGGTGCTTGACACGCTCGGCGTTGCCGCCCGACGCCGGCCGTGATGGATCACCCTGTCGCCGTCGAATACCGCTGGAGTACTTGGGCGAGCGGCTGGATCGGTGTTCGGGCTGCGATCGGCGCCTGTGATGAGGATACCCCAACGCCAAGCGTGGGGTGGGGGACGGAACGGAATTGAAGGGCGGCTGGCCCGTACTCAGAGGTGGCCGATGTCTCGAGTCCACGGTGCTGGCGTAGGGGGCTCCCCCAGAACGGGAAGCGCTAGTCTCAAGTGACTCGAGAGGGCTTGACCACCGGCAGCGCAGGCTCCGGAGCACCAGCTTGTGCTGGACGCAGGTCGACTCGCTGCTTGCCCCTACGACGGGCCTGAGCGGCAAACCCCGTCAGATATCAAGCCGTTCTAGCTGACGGTAGCCGGGCCAGCCTATGCCGCAATTATACGGCGCCGTACTCGACTAGGGAATACGCTCAGCTAGTACGCGCGTGAGGTGTTTTGGGGGGGTCGCGCCCGGCCGATTAGCTGTCCGAAAAAGTGAACACACCAAGCCGGTGACAGAGGTCAAACGGCTCGCGGCTCTTCAATTCAACTGCAGTCTAAATCATTGATATGAAATTACTTAGCGGTGGACAGCCGCGCGGCACGGATCTTTCTTAAGAGGGGAAATGAAGCAAAAAAACACTGCGGTGTGTTGAGCGACTTGCTGCCCAGCAAGTTATCTCGTCGGGAGGGGACGAGCGGGACCACGCCTAGCCCGTTTCAACACACCGCAGGTCTGTTCTACCCTGCTACAACAAAGTCTATGATCTGCTAACTCCCTGAGCAATAAGTATTTGAGATAGCAAGCGGGTGGGAAGATCGAACGTCCAACATCGAACATCCAACAGGGAACTGCGAGCGCCTGACAACGTTCGACGTTCAATGTTCCTTGTTCGATGTTGGATGTTCGATGTTCGATGTTCCCCCCCGGCCTTATCTTTAGAATGAAGTTCATCCCCCGATCCCGGAGGCGTGCCGTGAGTCGTAGGTCACCAGTTCTTGTCGCCGCCTTGCTGTCCGCCTTGATGTTGCTAGGGGCCGTCGAGGTTCTGGCCCAACGCAGCATGGCAAGCAGCGCTCCGGTCTACCGTATTCAGGTCACCGGCACAATTGAGCTCGGCCTCGCTCCCTACGTCAAACGGGGCATCGCCGAAGCCAACGAGATCGGTGCTCTCGCTGTAATCCTGGACATCGATACGTTCGGCGGTCGTGTGGATGCCGCCCAGCAGATCGTGATTGCCGTGACTTCCAGCGAAATACCGGTATACGCGCTGGTCAGTCACAATGCCTGGAGTGCTGGGGCCATGATTGCGCTGGCCACCGACTCGATCTACATGACACCAGGCTCGTCGATCGGTGCTGCCACACCGGTGGGTGGAACCGGCGAGAAGCAGCCCGAGAAGATTGTGAGTGCCATGCGAGCGGAGTTCCGAGCCCTCGCCGAACGAAGGGGCCTGGATCCACGCATCGCGGAATCGATGGTAGACGAAACGATAGAGATCGAGGGGGTAGTCGAAGAGGGCAAGCTGCTGACGCTGACGGGACAGGAGGCAATCGAGTTGGCGATCGCCACCGCGGAAGTCGAGAACCTAGATGCGTTGGTGGACCGCCTGGGGCTCCAGACGGCAGAGGTAGAGACGATCTCGATCAACTGGGCTGAGGCACTAGTGCGTTTCCTGTCTAATCCGATCGTGGCACCGATCCTTCTTTCAATCGGGACGCTAGGGATCATAATCGAGATCAAGACACCGTCTTTCGGCCTGGCCGGTCTGGTTGGGCTTGGTGCCTTGGCCGCGTTCTTTGGCAGTCACATGATCGTGGGTCTGGCTGGACTGGAAGAAGTCATCTTGCTCGGAGTTGGTGTGGTCGCGTTGGCACTCGAGATCTTCGTTGTTCCCGGATTCGGGATTGCCGGCATCATCGCGATTCTATGCATCGGTTCCGCAACCTTCATGGCATTGATTGGTGCTCTGCCAACGTGGGCCGATGTGACACGTGCCAGCGGGATCATGATAATCGCCGCCGGTATCGTAGTTGGTGTGATTTACGCGCTGGTCAGGAATCTGCCTACCAGCCCTCGGTGGCGCGGTGTCTTCCTGCGCGCCTCAACCGATCGCGCGGCGGGTTACATAGCCGAGCCTGTGCGCGACGACCTGCTGGACGTCGAAGGGGTCGCGTTGACAGACCTGAGGCCGTCGGGAACGGCACAGATCGCCGATGAGCGACTCGACGTGGTGTCTGACGTGGGTTACATCTCTAAGGGTACCAAGGTCAGGGTGATCCGGTCGGAAGGGTATCGCCATGTCGTTGAGCCGGTGGATGACGAATCGGTGGTGTGACAATCGCACGAGAAAGGACAAGTAAATGGATGGATTGTTCGAGGTAGCCCCGTGGCTCATTCCTGTGCTCTTCCTGATAGTCCTGATATTGATCGGGTCTCTGGCTTCGTTCATTCCGATACGGCTGTGGATCGAGGCCTGGTTCTCCGGCGTGCGAATCGGGTTGGGCAGCCTGGTTGGGATGCGGTTGCGCAAGGTGAGTCCGCCGGCCGTCATCCGACCACTGATTGCGGCGACCAAGGCGGGATTGAGTCTGCTCACCAACGAACTCGAAGCTCACTACTTGGCCGGGGGCAGCGTGGATCGCGTCGTCCGCGCCCTCATCTCGGCCGACAAAGCCGGTATCGAACTTCCGTTTCAGAAGGCGGCCGCGATCGATCTCGCCGGCCGCGACGTGCACGAAGCCGTACAGGTGTCGGTCAACCCAAAGGTGATTCAGACGCCCAAGGTGGCGGCGATGGCCAAGGATGGCATTCAGTTGATCGCCCTCGCGCGCGTGACGGTGCGGGCCAACATCAGTCGCCTCGTCGGCGGAGCTGGAGAGGAGACAATCCTCGCGCGAGTGGGTGAAGGCATCGTGTCGACGATAGGTTCGTCTGAGTCCCATAAGGCCGTACTCGAGAACCCGGACAACATATCCAAGACCGTTCTGTCCAAGGGGCTGGATAGCGGCACGGCCTACGAGATCCTCTCAATCGACATCGCAGACGTGGATGTGGGCAAGAACATCGGTGCCGAGCTACAGACGGACCAGGCCGAGGCAGACAAGCGAGTCGCTCAGGCACAGGCAGAAAAGCGTCGCGCCATGGCCGTGGCGGCGGAGCAGGAGATGGTGGCTCGGGTGCAGGAGATGCGCGCCAGGGTAGTCGAAGCCGAAGCGCAAGTTCCGCTGGCTCTGGCCGAGGCGTTCCGCAACGGCAACCTCGGCGTCATGGACTATGTGCGGTATCGCAACGTCGAGAGCGACACGGCGATGCGCCGGGCCATAGCGAAGGGCGACGATACCGAGCCCGAGGCCAAGTAAGTGGAAGACCTGGTCCAGCTAGTCTTCTTTGGCCTGCTCATACTGTTTGGCGTGCTGTCCAGCAGGAAGAAAAAGAAGCCACGTGCCGCCGGACCGAAGCCTCGGGTGCAGCAGCCGCGTCCGGCGCAACCTGTACGGGAACGGGCCGACGCGACAGCGGCTTCTCCCGCAGCCCAGTCCAGGTCAGTGCCACCGCGTCAGCCTACGATAGAACCGCGAGCGTCAGCCGCGCCAGTCCGGGATCAACCGCGGGACCTCGCACAGGAGTTGATGCAGTTGTTGCAGGGCAGGGTGGCAGAGCCAACGCCACCTCCGGTGCGCACGCCGCCGGCGCTGCAGCCCGAACCCGATGTGGAGGCCCTGTCGTTGGAGGAACTGGAACCAGATCGAGCGGCGCGACACGAGAAATTCCATGAACTCTACGTCAAGCCGCCTCAGCCGACGGCATTAACGAGAAGGGCAGTAAGCTTTCACAGAGCCCGGCTCGAGCTGAGTAGGAAAGGACTGAGGCGGGCGTTCATCATGAAGGAGGTGCTGGGCCCGCCCAAAGGACTCGATTAGTAGAAGAGGCACGGCGGGCGACGACGGGGTTGACGAGGAGAACTGTACCCCGCGATGGTAACCAACAGACTCAATCAATCAACCAATACCATACATGTACGACTTACCATACTTCACCGAAGAGAATCACCAGGTCCGCGATTTGGTCCGTGATTTCGCCGAATCGGAGATCAAGCCCGTTGCGCGAGAGCTAGACCTGGCGTCCAAGTTCCCCTGGGAGAACGTGAAGAAGATGGGAGAGTTGGGGCTGCTCGGATCCACGTGGCCAATCGAGTTGGGCGGATCCGGTATGGACTATGTCTCCTACATCACCATAGTCGAGGAACTTGCGCGGGTCGACGCCAGCCATGCCATCACCTGTTCCGCACATACGACTCTGGGAACGTCACCCATCTTCTACTTCGGAACCGACGAGCAGAAGCAGTACTACATCCCGCTGCTCGCTTCGGGACAGGTCCTGGGAGGCTTCGGTCTCACCGAGCCGAATGCCGGATCCGACGCGGGAGGCACCGAGACGTTCGCCGAAGACAAGGGCGATCACTGGGTCATCAATGGATCCAAGATTTTCATCACTCATGCGGGTGTCGGAGAGATCTTCGTGGTGACGGCGCGAACGGAGAGAAAGCCTGTCAAGCGAACCAGCGGCATCACGTCGTTCATCGTCACGAAGGACACCACGGATCTCGACGTTACAGAGGGACTGGGAGTGGGCCACGCACCTGACCTGCCCAAGATGCCGGGCGTGAATGCAGGCAAGAAAGAAGACAAGCTTGGCTGGCGTGCCTCGGACACGCGCGAGCTTATCCTGGAAGACGCGGTTGTGCCCAAAGAGAATGTGCTGGGCGAAATGGGCCGCGGCTTTATCAACTTCCTGAAGACGCTCGATTCAGGGCGCATCGGGGTGGCAGCGCTCGCGCTCGGTGTGGCGCAGGGCGCTTACGAGGAATGCCTCAAGTACACCAGTGAAAGGAAGCAATTTGGCCGGACCATTGCGTCTTTTCAGGCCACCCAATTCGCTCTGGCAGATATGGCTACCGAGCTTCAAGCCGCGCGTCATCTCGTGTATCACGCTGCCTCGCTGTATCAGAATGGTAAGCCACACACGAAGGTCGCCGCGATGGCCAAGTTGTTTGCATCTGAGCTCTCGATGCGAGCCACCACCAAGGCAGTGCAACTTCACGGGGGCTACGGCTACACGACCGAGTACCCGGTTGAGCGCATGATGCGTGATGCCAAGGTGAACGAGATCGGTGAGGGCACGAGCGAGATTCAGCGGCTCGTCATTGCGAGGGAGCTGCTACAGGAATATGCGGCCTAGGGAACAGCGAACATTGAACAGCGAACGTCGAACGTCGAACGTCGAACGTCGAATTCTATGTTCAGCGTTCAATGTTCCCTGTTCCCTGTTCCCTGTTCCATGTTCGCTCCGCCTTACCGCCTAGCAGCCACGACTAGAACCCTACTCGGCAATTCGTTGGGATTGACGTCCGAGACACGAGTATCGCTGCGTCCGTCTTTGCCCATTGTGGTTACCACGACATCGACCAGCTCGACGTCAGCACCCAAGCCCACATGTACGGGCATTACGTTTTGTGAACAGTACCCACCCCCCGTATCCACAAGTCGCGTTCCCAATAGCCTATCACCGCCGGCGGCGTACACTCTGACCTCGGCCCCCGGAATCGAGGCGATTCCGTCCGCGGCCAGCACCTTCACCTGAATCGACTGCTGCGCTCTTCTTCGAGCCAGCGTATTGCGGTACAGCGGATGGCTGGCTGCAGCATTGTTGTTAGTGAGAGCGAGATCTAGATCGCCGTCCCCGTCGAAGTCGGACCACTGCACACCGTGGCTGCCGCCCTTCTCGATCAACAGCGGCGGCATGACGTCAATCAGTTGCCCCGCCATATTGCGGTACAGGTGATCGCGGGCCTCCGGCTCGTCGCGCATGTATGAGATGACGTAGAGGTCGGGCCAGCCGTCGTTGTCGAAGTCACCCCATGAAGCCGACGTGGAATGGAAATCGTCTGCTACACGTGTTCCGGCAGCAACCTCCACGAACCGACCAGCTCCGTCGTTTCTCCAAAGGGCGTCGGGTCCGTAGTTGGCAACAAACAAGTCCAGATCGCCGTCATTGTCATAGTCGATGACTGCCGGACCGACTCCACCATACTCCTCTGTCCTATCGGGTGAGTCCATTCCCATCTCGGCAGCGACATCGCGAAACCGACCGTCGTCATTTCTGAAGAGCCCGTCTTGATCTCCGTTTTGATTGGCAACGAAGGCATCCAGGTCTCCGTCTTGATCCATATCGAACCATGCTACACCCACTGTCTTTCGTGGGTCGGCAAGTCCGGAGCGACGACTAACGTCGATGAAGCCACCTCCTTCGCTCATGAACAGACGATTGGGTCCGTCCCGCAGCGCGACGAACAGGTCCAGGTCACCATCGTTGTCATAGTCGAGCCACGATGCCTGGCGCGTGGTGCCGATGACATCAACACCCAACGCGGTCGCGACATCGACGAACCGGCCACCGCCGTCGTTGCGAAACAGCCGGTTGCCCGTTTTGGCACTCGCTGGAAACCCGACATAGAGGTCAACGTCGCCATCATTGTCATAGTCACCCCAGGCTGCGACGCGGGTCTCCTCTTCGTTCGCCAAGCCGAGCTCAGCGGCAACATCTGTGAACTCACCACCATCGTTGCGGTACAACCGGTCTGGCGCGCCGCGGAAACCAACGAACAGGTCCAGGTCGCCGTCGTTGTCGTAATCGGCCCACGCGTTGGGCTGCCCACCAGGGACGGCGAATAGCTCGCGCTGGACGTGCTCGAAGCGAGGCACCGAGGCGTCACCCATGCACGCCGTCAACAGGAACGTCGCGACACCGGAGGCTGTGAGGGCACCCACACTACGCGGCATCAGTCTTTATGCTCCGCAGGCTCGAGCTTCTCGGCCCCCGGCAGCATCCCGATCAGCTTGGCAGGATCGTGAATCAGCACGGGTAGGTGCTGGGGACAGATCCAAAACCCAGAGTCCAAATACTCCAGCGCGACTAGCGGCGTCTGGTCGGGACCACGTTGGCAG
>JBDHHP010000010.1:0-64211 GCA_039589275.1 Gemmatimonadota bacterium
CTTGACAGACAACCTCGATCCAGAGCGACTCCGACCATTGCCGACGTAAAACTTTTCGTCGCCGATTGCCGGCCGGACAGCTGATCAACCGAACCTTCATTGAAGTACCCTTCAGCGATCAGATGGCCGTTCTTGATGACCAGCAGTCCGTAGAGGGTCGACAATCCGGTCGCGTCGAGATAGAGCGCCGCCACCAGCATCGGATCCAGGCCCTGCCCTGCAGGCGTCGACACCTTCCAATCATCCCCAGGCAGCGGCGTGTATTCAACCGCCTCCAATTCCTCCGGCCGAGGGCGCAGCATTTCCGCAATCTTGGGTCGCGTCGTTCTGATTTGCTCGTAGTCCAGTTCCAATCCCAGCGGCCCGAGGGCCTGCGCGAAGCCGTCGTAGATGTTTTTGACAGAATCGAAAGGAGCTGCAACGGATTCCAACGCAGTATTCCCGAAGTTGTTCCTCATGTATTTGCTAGCACCGGCGTCCAGCAGGGCCTCGACGATCTCGACACGGCAAAGGAAAGCGGCGGCGTGGAGCGCGGTCGCTCCATCGTTGTTGGTGAGGTTCAGATCGGCTCCAGCCTCGATCAACGCCCTGGCCACTTCGGTCTTTCCGAACGTCGCCGCAATGATCAGCGGGGTAGACCCCCACATGTCTTTTTCATTCAGATCCGAACCGGCCTTGATGTGCTGCTGAACGGCTTCGATATTCCCCTGAAGAGCTGCCAGGTGGATGCTAACAGCCGGAGTCAGGATCTCCTCCTGTCCGCGAAGCGGCAAAGGTGTGAGGAGTGTGAGTACTAGCATTGCTGTCGAGACTGTTTTCATTTCTACTTCCTTCCGTCGGGTTCCCACTCCCCCACCTCTTAGCGAGCAAGCCAACCGGCCTGCAGCGCCAATCGTTAGCGCCGCCAGGGAAAACAAGAGCCCGAACGCGATGGCCAGGTACTCGAAGAGCGTCATTGTGCCTTCTGGTTAGGGGCTGCCACCTGGATACTCGCTAATTCGACGGCTTCTCGCTACAGCCCGGCGTGCGGTTGCTGCATACCCTCGCTCACGACGCAGGAGCAACGTGCGTGCGGGACCAGACTACGCCGGCGATCGTCAACGCGGCCAACAGCCCCCCGGCACCCACCGCCAGCATCGGCTGGGTGAACGTCACAAGAACCAAGATCATCACGTAGAGAACCACGACTAAGACAGGCATCCAGGGATAGCCCGGCACGCGGTAGGGGCGCTGCTCGTCTGGATGCAGTGCACGGAGTCGGAACAGCGCGATGAGAACCATCGCGTCCACCGAGATCGCCACGAACATCATGAACTGGATCAGGAATTCGAACGAGCGCGTCATCGCCAGTAGGAACACCAGGGCGGTGATCAAGAAGAGGCCGCCCAACGGAGTCCCGCCGCCGGACACACGGACGAGGGCCGCTGGTGCCAGGTCTCTACGCGCCAGCCCGTAGACCACCCGCGGCACACTCAGGAAGTTCACGTTCAGGCTGCTTAATAGAATGATCAGCGCGGTGACGGTTATGAACGTCCGGCCGCTCTCGCCGAAGACCACCGCTACGGCGTCAGCGGCGACGAGTGGCGACCCCGACATCTGGGCGGGCGACAGCGCACTCAGGAACGCCACGTTGATCGCCAGGTACAGAACCGCGACGGCGACTGCGCCAAGGACGAGGATCCTCGGCAGGGCCCTGCCGGGCTCGCGGATCTCCTCCGCCATTTTGACGGCGTCGTCCCACCCGTAGTAGGTGAACGAGATTGAGAGGTAGGCGAGGGCGAAGCCCAGCAGCAGTCCGCGCTCCGGAGTGATGGTCGCGCCGGGCTCCCACGATGCCCCCGCGCCACCGCTCAGGCCCGCACCGATGATGACCAGAATCAGAACGACCTTCGCCGTCGAGGCGATGTTCTGGAAGACCCGGCCCGCCTGGAGCCCCAAGAGATGCAGCAGGAAGTAAGCGAGTACAGCGGCCGCGGCCCAGCCACGGATCGCGCCCCACCCGGTGAGCAAGATCAGGTACTCGCCGATCACGATGGCCTTCGACGCCGCTGGGAACCCACCGCGCGTCACGATCACCTCGCTCCACCCGGCGACGAAGCCGCCCAGCGGTCCGAACGCCTGCCTCGCGTAAGCGAATTTGCCTCCGGCCTCCGGGTACATCGCGGCCATCTCGGAGAAGACCATCGCCGAAAGGAGCGCGATGACAGCACCGGCGACCCAGGCCAGCAGAATCGGCCACGGGCCGCCTAGATAGCCGGCTATCAGTCCGGGGGTACGGAGGATCCCCACGCCGATGACCAGCCCCACCCCGACGGCGAGCCCGTCCCACACTCCGAGTATTCGCTTGAGGCTGCGGCCGCTCACTCCTCACTCTCCTTCATCTTGCCGTTGCACGCCCGCGGGGTCGCTCTCAAACGTGCTGGTCAACCAGTATCGGGTTTCCGTCAGGGTCGACTGCGACAAAACTGGCGGGCCCCGTGGTGGCCTCATCGGCCTCGGCTAAAAGTTGCACACCTTCCGCTTTCAACTGACGCTGAAGATCGCGCACGTCGGTAAAGGTGTCGAGCTTGCCAGCGTTGCTGTCCCAGCCCGGATTGAAGGTCAACGTGTTCCTCTCGAACATGCCTTGGAAGAGACCGATCGCGTGCTCGCCGTTTTTCATGATCAGCCAGTTTTGGGAGGCCTCTCCGGCGAAGACCGTGAAGCCAAACTTCTCGTAGAAGGTTTTCGAAGCCTGAAGATCCTTGACAGCCAAGCTAATCGAGAACGCGCCGAGTTCCATACCTTGCTCCTTTTGAAAGATGCACAAACGGTGTCAGCCACCCAAACGGTGCGCTTTCACACATTACACGGTGATGATCACTTTTCCTTTGAGTTCATCCTCGATCATGTGCCGGAGAGCCTCGCGGGTCTCACTCAGCGGGTAGGTACTGTCGATGATCGGTGTGATCTTCCCGGCGTCGAGGAGTTCCCTCAGGACGTCCATTGCGTCTGTCCTGCTGGGTATCGAAGAGCGACCCAGTCGCAGCTGTTTTACGAAGAGTGAGAGGAAGATCAGGCTGAAGAAGCGGGGGAGGAGCCCGAAGAAGCGTTTGCCCGACACCCCAAATCCGTCATGCCCAATGAGCACGTATCTCCCGCCAGGTTGGAGCGCGCGCTTGCAGGCAGAGAACCGGTGGTTCCCCGGAACATCGAAGATGAGATCGTAGCGAGCGCCACGCCGGGTGAAGTCCTCCTGGGTGTAATCCATGACCTGATCTGCCCCGAGTGAGCGGAGCATGCTCAGCTTGCTCGTGCTGTCCACGGCCGTCACGTGCGCGCCGTACGCCTTCGCGACCTGTAGGGCGAGGGAGCCAACGCCGCCGCCAGCGCCGTTGACCAACACCCTCTGCCCAGGCCGTACCAGGCTCGCTCCGCGAAGGTTCAGTAGGGTGATGAATCCAGAGGTGGGGACGGAGGCGGCCTGCTCGAACGTGACGTTGTCCGGCTTCAGCGCGAGTAAGTCCTGGTGAACTGATACATATTCGGCGAATGCGCCGCCGTTGGTCCATTGATTGGTGCGGATGGTCTCGCCGAATACCGCGTCACCCTGCCGGAACTGTGTCACGCTCTTGCCGACGGACTCGACGATTCCCGCCATGTCCGTGCCGGGGATCGGGTGCTTCGGTTTGAAGACCCCGGGTCCCATCAGACGAACGACATAGGGCTGCCCGGTCACGACATGCCAGACGTCCGGATGGAGCGAAGCCGCGCGTACCTGCACCAGGACCTCATCATCGCCGACGGCCGGCTTGGGGACTTCGCGGAGGTTTAGATCATCGGGAGATCCGTACTTCTTTTGTACAATCGCCTTCATCGCCTCTTCAAGTTCGCGTGTTGAGCAGCCCGCCATGAATCACGTTCAATCGCATAGAGAGACAGACAGTACCCTCGTAGCGTGACCTCCCCTTCAAACCGCTCTCCAAGGCGCTCAGCTAGTCGGATTGAGCGGCGGTTGTCCGGATCAATCAGGCTGATCACTCGGTGCCATCCGAGAGGGCCGAATGCATGCGCCAGTGCAGTTCGCGCGGCCTCCAGGGCAAAGCCTCGGCCCCAGTACGGGCGAGCAAGTGTCCAGGCCAGTTCCCGATCGGGCCAACCCTCCGGAAAGTGGAGGCCGACACGGCCCACCAGAGAGCCGCTTGCCCGCTCCTCCACAGCCCACACGCCGAAACCGCGGAGCTGCCAATGGCCGACGAACATCGCCATTTGTCGCCAGGCATCGTCCCGGCTGAGAACCGAGCGGACGCCGATGTAACGCATGACGTCTGGGTCCGCACACATGGCGGCGTAGGCATCAATGTCGTTCTCTCGAAAGGGCCGGAGCAACAGCCGCTCGGTTTCAAGTGTGAGCACGGGGCGGATCCGGTTGGAAGTTCACTACGTGCTGCACAACGGCTCGGCGCATGAGCTGGTGCACAGACTCACTAGGTGCATGAGCATTTCTGAGTTCATCGATCACACCGTGCGCACAAACCGACTACTCCTACCACGCTCAACAGCTTCATTCGCGTTTTAGACAGCTTCGAAAAACCCGCCCAGTAGATCACGGCTGCCTCAGCGGGCGATCTCTGTTCCTCATTCGCCGTGCGATCTTCCAGGTACCATCCGGCTGACGCTGCAAGATGTTGAGGTGCTTTCCACGGACAGTATCCACAACGGCAGTACCCTTGGGCTTAATGAACGCAACGTAGGTTCCACGCTCGAATGCCCACTCGCCAAGAACTCGAACTTCCTGCGTCTGAGCCGAGAGCTCGACATCCACGCGCGAAAAGCGGCGCTCGAACCATGCGCGCAGCGAATCTCGACCAACTATGGATGGACCGTCCGGCCACATATACACGCCGTCCCGCGTAAACCGACTGACCTCGGCCTCAACATCGCCGTGGTTCACCGCTTCTCCTGCACTCTGCAAGAAGTGATGTACCTCCCTGAGGGCCTGATGTTCTGATAGCCGGCTATCGTCCCCATCGCACGCACAGATCACCGCAATAACACACGTGACCACGACTCTGATCGATCGAAGCTGTATAACGACTCCGCGCATGCGCAGCGAACGGACTCTTTTCCAGCTTCCAGATGCACAACCGAACGTCGATGTTACGCTGCGCATAATCCAACTGCTCCTTCAGCGTTCGCAGTTTCATTCAATTGCTAGGCGCCAGTCACTCTGTGAAGGTTTGCCCGTCCCTGCTTGCCTATCAATTCGATTACCCCGGCTTTTCGCAGACAATACACCATCTTCTGCGCCAGCTGTCTCCTCACAACTATCGCGTCCGCCAGGTCTCCCGCGGTAAACGTCTCCCAACCTTTGGGGATAAACGCTAGCCAATTTGCGGCGTCCTCGTACGACCTCCGCTCTACTACTTCCAACAGCCGGCGCTCCTCAATGGCCCACCCTCTCCTACGCCAGTGTCGCTTCCCCTCGTACCGCCTCACCTCTTCCTCCCGTATCATCAGTACTTCCAGCGAGAAGTTGGGGTCCGTGAGCAGCTGCGGGAAGCTCACCATTTCCCAGAACAGATCCTCCGAACGCCCTGTCTTAGGCGACTTTCGGCGAGTCACCCCGACACTGTCATCCTTGGCCGGCTTCACAATCCATTTCTCTTTGGCAATCGGATAGATCAACCGAACGCGATGTGAACGAACCAGGTTTATCAGCTTCGACCTGATGGACGCGAAGTTGCCAGTCTGGATTTCCAGCAACAGATCATCCCGCACGATATCAATCACAAACCCGTCAACCGCCACTTCGAACTTGTCTCCCGGCTCTGCGTACCACTCCTTCAGCGACGCGTGAAGCGGCCTTTCGTTGAGCAAACCGATGTGTGACATTGATCCCCCACTGCCCGGGCGACTAGCCACTCTACAATGCGGGCGATCGCTCTTTAGCCAGCCGCACGGCGATTCCCCACCAGCGCGCCGATCCATTTGCGCGCGTCGTCCAATGAGCTGAGCACGCTTGAGGCTGCGCGCACGGCGGCCTCCGATGGTGGCTTCAAATCTGGCACGCACAACGTCACCATGCCGGCCGCACTCGCCGCCAGGACGCCGGCGTCCGAGTCTTCAAGAGCAACACACTCGGCTGGGTCCAGGCCCAGTCGTGCCGCTGCCTCGAGATAGATGTCGGGCGCGGGCTTACCCCGGGTCACTTGCTCGCCCGTGACGATGGCGTCGAAACGATCGAGGAGACCCGCGCTTCGCAGACTGAGCTCCGTGTAGGCGCCGTCGCTCGACGTCGCAACTGCACTCGAGAGAGCATACTCGTCCAAGAACGAGAGAAACGCGAGAAGGCCGGGTTTCGTGGGAATGCCTCCGGCGTTCACGGACGTTCGCCAGAGCTCTGACCACCGCGTTCTAAACCGCGACAACGGAAACTCCGAGCCAAATTGCTGGATGAGTTCGCGCTCGCAGTGCGAAGTTGGACGACCGATGAACCTCAAATGCGACTGATCATCTAGATCGAATCCCAGTTCCGCACACGCTTGCTGCCACGCGGCCTTATAGATCGGCTCCGTGTCGAGCATCAGACCATCCA
The DNA here is from genome assembly GCA_039589275.1 of Gemmatimonadota bacterium. GTDB lineage: Bacteria > Gemmatimonadota > Gemmatimonadetes > Gemmatimonadales > GWC2-71-9. The sequence goes on from JBDHHP010000010.1 coordinate 6,578, forward strand.
TGTCGAGGACGACGGCGCGAATCCCCATATCGGTTTCTAGGTCGAAGCCTACTGTTCCGTGATTTCGTAGACCCGGATGCTCGCAATGAACGGATTGTCCTGCGCGATCCTTACTAGTCTGGACTACCAAGCGCGAGTCTCCTCCAACTGGGTTGACTCGGACAACGAGATCCAGCAATTGGTCCAAGACCATGTCGGCATTCTGAATGGCGTCAGGCGGATGTGTGGAAGCAACTGCTATGACCCGCATTCCGGCGGCCCGAGCTGCGTGAACTCCCACCGGCGTATCCTCGACGACTACACAACCGCTCGCCGGGACTCCCAGTCGTCTTGCCGCGCACAAGTAGGGCTCGGGGTCCGGCTTCCCTCGAGAGACATCATCGGCGGTTATCAGGGCTGCGGGCTCGGGAAGCCCCACGTGCAGAATCCGCGTCAGCGCGGTCGTCCGGTTTCCGGAAGTTGCCACTGCCCACGCATCCGCCGGCAGGTTGCTAAGCAGTTCTAGGGCTCCTCGAACCTCGTAGACTCCGGTCGTATCCGTTTCTTCTCCGCGCTCTAGCTCGGCGGCCTCAGACTCACAATCCAGGTGAGGTGCTATCGTTGCGATCGTTTCAGCAGTGCGGCGGCCGTGCGCAACAGCGAGAAGCGTCTCCACATCGAACCCATGTTTAGCAGCCCATCGATGCCACTGTGCTTCGACACACGCAATGGAGTCGACGAGGACGCCGTCCAGATCGAACAGAATCGCGTCACAGACCATCTGATTCATACAGCGGACCTCACTTGCCCAGGGGCATCGGACATGAGCTGTCCATGCTTCGTGCAGCTGTTAGCCTGCATCGGCACCTTTCCACTCGGCTGTCGGCCTCCCCATCCAGATCCATACCACGTAGTCTGTCAACGGCGGCTCGGCTCCCAACTCACGCAGCCGCCTATTCATCTGCCCCCGGTGATATGACGAGTGTGACCAGATCTGAAGCAGTGACTCGGCCAGTGTCACCGGCTGTGCTCTCCCCCATCGCTTCACCAGATCCTCAGCCCACGGAAAGTTGACTTGCCGCTTGAGCATCACGGAGTCGAGGGTCTCCAGAAGTTCGGCGGCCTGCACATAGTAGTCCCGACACCACCGATAGATGGCCTTGAGATCCAGGAACTCCCCAAGATCTGGGATGTCCAGCTGCTCGCCGCGCCAAACCTGCAGGTAAGCCCACTGCACCTGATGCAGGTGATGGACACATTCTCGGATCTGACGGTCGGCGTGAGCTTCTCGGTGCTGTAACAGGGCCGTCCACACAAGCGCGTCCGCCCATTCCATATGGTTCACAAGCTCACGTGGCTCACTGTGAATCATCTTTCTCTCCAACCCAATTGATGCAGGTTAGCGGCTCGAGGCAGCTACCATGGGTTCGGCGCTCCAAACATGGCTCGAACGCTAAATGCCTGGCCGATGTGATAGAAGTGATGCGTCAGTACGATGTGTCCTAGGAGCCAACCTTTGGTGTGGCCACCGTAGGCCTCGACAATGTCCTCCGCCACCGCGCCTCCAGCTCCCTCATCGACGAAAACTCGCCGTAGTCGCTTCTGCGTTAGCTCACCCGCCAGTTCCGGGAGCGGCAAGCCGTCGACCACCGTTACGGTACGGTTCGTCACCTCGGCCCGATAGGTATCGAGCGCGGGGAGACTGACCTCCTCGCACAACTGCGTCACTTGTGCCTTGGACATGCCCGTCCCGACTTCCCGACCCAGCACCCGCAGGCGGCTCGGCCATCCGCCCTCATCGAACACTTGGTCCCGATCCGCGAGCAACCGGTTAACACCCACATCCTCACATCGTGCGATGTGCCAAAGAATCCAGACGATAGGGTTGAGAGACGGATGCGGCGAGTGCCGCAGCTGATGCTCGGTGAGATCCTTGACGAGGTGCTTGGGGTATTCGCGAAACCCCTGGTAACGCTCGAAGAAAAGCTGCTTCGCGTCCATTACATACCGCTCCTCGGCAGTGGTTTCGGTGCGGCGTCACCGGGCCGTCTAACGTCCCGGCGCATACGCTGCGGACTGCTCCTCAGCGGCTGTGCCGATGTCAGTCTCATCACTGCCATTCCTTTCTTCCCGACTCTACGTGCACCAGGTGCCCGTAATTCTCCATGTGCCTGTTAGCCAGCCACTCCCTGACGTTCAACAGAACCGTGAATGAAGAACTCAGTTGTCTGCGTCATCTTGCCTATCCAGCCAAGCCGTCCTAGGCGACGCTCCAGTTCTGCTGCATCATGGAACACCTTGATCACAGTGAATTGACGACCGTCGTTGAGTCGCCGTTCGACTGTGCCGCGAGTGGTACTGGCCAGACTATGGTCTACGGCAGTGGACTCTGGGGTAAAGCGACTATCGACGAGAAAAACGCGACCACCCGGCTTGAGGGCCTGTTCAACGAGACACCAGAAATCCCCGAAGCGATTCGGTGGAACATGTGAAAGCCAGAAGCCGAAGAACACGAAGTCGTAGCGACGTTTCGGCTCCCACGTGAAGATATCTGATACGACATACTCGACTCTCGGATCTTCAAGCCGGCTGCGATTGATCACGATGGCTTCAGGTGCTGCATCCACTGCTGTGACGGTGACCGCGCGCTTGACGAGTTGTTCGGTCCATATGCCAGTGCCACACGCATACTCCAAGACATCGCCACGCGGATCACAGTGTTCGAGTGCCTCTCGGACCTCCTTGACCTCGCCGAACCATCGACGCTTGTGTTCTAGTCCTCGGTCATATCTCCCCTGACGCAAGAACCACTCATCATATTCGCCAGCACGTTCCCGATAGTACCGTATCTGCTCGTCGAGGAGGATTCGATCGCTATCCATATCAGACAACTGGCTGGTTAGCTTGGCTGACCTCACCCGCGGTCTTTGTGTTTTGGGTGGTGTTTCATCGTTTTCATCGCGGTCTTCCACTCAGACACTGCGGCTGCGCGAGCGCGGGGATCGGTCTTCCGCGTCTCATATGCGGCTTCGGCCCGGAGCTTCCTAAAGCTGTTCAAGCGCTCTGGGGCCAAGTCTCCGGTTTCTATCGCCTCTTGGACTGCGCAGTTCGGCTCTCCCTCGTGTCGGCAATCCCGGAACCGACAACCATGGGAAAGCTCCTCGATGTCCGGGAAAGCGTGGTCCAGTCCCTCCTCCAAAGCCCAGACGCGCAGCTCTCTGATCCCAGGCGTGTCGAGGAGGAGCGCCCCACCGGGGATCCTGTACAAGTCCCGCCGGCTCGTGATATGTCGACCCTTTCGATCACTGCCGCGTACTTCACCGGTCGCGGCAACGGTTTCTTCGGAGAGCAGATTGACCAATGTGGACTTTCCGACTCCGGATGGCCCGAGAAGGGAGACTGTGGATCCTGGTTCCAGGGTGTTTCGGAGGGTTTGGACACTCTCACTATCCCTGGCGCTCACGATCCGGATAGGCACGCCGAGTGCGACGGTCTCAACCTGCGATACCCATGCTTCCAGGTCGTCCGTCAAATCCGACTTGGTGAGAATGATCTCCGGAGAGGCGCCGCTGTCCCACACCACAGCCAAATAGCGTTCGAGACGCCGTGGGTTGACATCCAAGTCCAGGCCGTGAACGACCCAGACCTTGTCCACGTTTGCCGCCAATAGCTGTTCAGACTTGCCTGTGCCCGCCGCCCCTCTGGATATCCAAGACCGGCGCGGAAACACAGCCCGGATTGACCATGGGTCGTCTGGCATAGGACCCGGCTCAGCAAGGACCCAATCCCCGATCACCGGGTAGCGATCTTTACCTGAAGCGGACGGAAACCGCGCAGTTTCCGGGCCCGAGTCTGTTCGCACCGACCAGCTCGCTCGGTCCTGGCCCACAATGCGGGCAACGCTTGAGGAATCGGCACCTAGCTGTTCAGCTTGTTGTGCCCACTGGTCATCCCAACCCCATTCCCTCAATGTCATCCGTCCACCCTACCTAATCTCAAGGTCAGCTCAACGGACCGGCGCATTGGCTGCATGCGCTGACTCACTGGCCGCAGACTCGGTAGCTGGCTAACGGTTCGGCGCATAAGCTGCGAGCCGCTCTTCACCAGCAACCTCGATCTCGGTTCAATCATTGTCGCTTTCTTGCCTCAAACCAACGGGCACCGCGCGCCCGACATGCTTCATGCGCCTGTCAGGTGGCCCAAGCCTCCCTTCATTCCGACGACTACGAAAGCCCCACTCTATACTCACGGGCTACTCGACTGTCGTGTCAAAGGAACGCGATTGAAGGGACAACTGTATACTCGACACTGCTTGCAGAAGTGAAGCAACTGGCCCGAATACCACGCACCGGCAGCGATCACAAACGCAACCAGAAGGCCTATGTGTGAAACCAGCCAAAACACCGGATAAGTTGGTATGAGAATGAATATTACTAGGAACCGAGACTTTTCGACGTTGCTGAGGGGCGTGCTCTTTGTTCTCTTGATCAGCCACCTCGTCAGACTCGGGGGTGCTTGAAGGCAATCGCCGTACACATGGAGATGGGGGCACCTTGGACAATTTAGGTGCCTCATTACGATCCCTGGAATTCCATACCAAAATATCACGATGTATGGAAGGACCCAGGGCCAATCTTCAAGCAGAATACCGACAGTACCCAGGATGCCCATGGCCCAAAACGAAAGCTGAGCGTAGGCCTTTTCCCAGACAGTGAATCCTTCTGCAAGTTTGCACTCAGGCTCTCGGTTCATGCTGGGCCTCCGAGTTCATGCTACCAGTTTGCCTTCGATGCTTTTCTGATATCCAGTGGAACAAGCAACCCGCGGGCCGCCTAACGACCCTGCGCATAAGCTGCGAACGTAATCTCAAATGCTGCATGAACACCTCGGCATTCAATGACCTTGCCAAGCCCACAAATCAACTGCTCCTGTCGCGTTCGTCACGCTTCATTTGCCTGATACTCATAAAGGCCTCCTCTGGATCTTACTAGCGAAGTAAGCTCTGGGCTCGTGAACCATTAGACCGAGGAGACCTTTATGAGATTCTACACCAAGCACCACAGACACTACTGCGGCATCGATCTCCATGCTCGCTCCATGTACCTCTGCATCCTCGACGAGGCTGGAACAGTCCTGCTGCACCGCAACCTGCGTGCAAAGCCGGATGCCTTCCTAAAAGCTGTAGCTCCATACCGGGAAGATCTAGACCACGATACAGAGTGCGTCCGAGACACAAACACCCGGAACCCCGGCGCTTGATTCGACACCCACTTCCGCTCCAAACATTCGGCGATGCGCGCAACGTGTGTTCTGCCCCTCCCCTTTCCCGAGCCTGCAGCTAACTGAACCACGGATGAGGTCGACGCTTGAGTAGGACGGCACGAGGGCACAGATGAGTTTCTAGGCCACAGGAGGGAGGTACTACATCCCCCTGCACTTCGTGAGCCTCGATAGGTGTTGGGTGCAGAACACCCTGTCCTGCACCAGCAACTGAAATGAAGTCAGAACCAGCGTCGGGCATCCAACGGGAACCATACCCCGTCTTGTCTACTTACGCCCGCTTGACAGAGGAGGCCTTATAAATGTTAGGCGGCGCGGTGTTCATATCAGTATTGCAGCGACTGCAGAGTCGACGCGAGGTCCCAGCTGTCTTGATTTCGGACATACAGAACAAAGACGCCCCGGCCACACAACAGGCCACAGAGGGCGTCCACTGCCACAAGTGCGCTATCACCGGTCGGAGCGAAGCCCACGCGGGAAACGTAATAAGTGGTCCCGACGTCCGGCGTCTGTTCGGTCGGTGTGTCGACCAGCTGCACACGCCAGCCTGGCACGCGCAACGCTTCGTCTAGTAGCCGGGCATGCCGGTTCGCCCGCCAGTAGCTGGCGACGAGAGTCGGATAGCGAGTCCGTTCGAGGCCAAAGCCATCGATGGCCGCAGTCCAAGCAGCAGAGTCAGGAAACTCCGCAGTTCGTGCCTGAAGTCTGCTATGGAGTCGAAGGACTCCAATTGAGTCTGGCTTACCGGCGAACTCTGAGAGTGCCAACGCGGCAACCTGTAGCTCTACATCGGTCGTTCCTGGCGGGTCTGCCGACGGCGAGTAGCTACATCCCGCGAGCACTGCACCGAGCAACAAGGCAGTCAGACGTTGCACCGAACGCGGGTCGCACAGCCTAACGGACCGGCGCATATGCTGCGGGCAGCTCCCTACCAGCCAATCAGGTCTTAGTCCAAACACTGTTTCACCCTCGTCCCAAATCAACGGGCACCACGTGCCCGTCACGCTTCATGCGCCTGTTAGGCAGATCGCAACACGCAGTGACTACCACCGAACTACCAGCGGAACTGCAGGCCGCATATCCAATGACTCCCGTGCACTAGAGTCGTCAAGCTCAACTTCCAACACGGGAACAGAGTCCTCACCGACGCTGACGTTGACAAGACCAAGCGCACAGAACGCTGTGAACTCATCTGACGGCTCGTCAACTTGGCCAAGTGTGAGTGAAACCTCTGTCACACGACGCGCACCATTGGGGTGCGTCGGACATCCGTATCCAGGACCTGATTTCCACGGGAGAACAAAGAGCAACGGCTCAGCTAGTCGGTCAGAGTTGTTGCCGGTTGGAATCGCCGCACCATTGGGCAAATACGGTGGGCGGTATGCCCAAGTACTAAAGGGGATCGACGACTTACTGTCTGCAGCGCATCGGAATCCAAATCCGAAGGGAAGCGCAGTCTGCTCGGGATCTGCGCGTTGTGCTAAACACGTCCGCCGTATCGCGGTTGACTCAGCTTCGCGCCGGTCTTCCAGCCACAGGAACTCGACATACGAATCCTCGAAGAACACTCCTGTGCTCGCAGTACCCTGACCGGGATGACGATTTCGCTCTCCCTCCTTGAACCCAGCTCGCACGAGAGTCGCCATTTCGGGAGCACCATACGTTACGACTACGAACATGTGATCTAGTTCAAGCAAGGCCTTCACCCCTGTCGATGCTAAGGCGAAGCCGTCTAACGGACAGGCGCATAAGCTGTGGGCTTCTCCTCACCAACAACTCCGCTTTTCGTTCAATCACTGTCACTTCCTCGCCCCAGAATCAACGGGCACCACGCGCCCGTCACGCTTCATGCGCCTGTTAGGCAGCAGTCATCAACGGTCCAGTGCACCATCGTCAATGCGCCTTGGTTCGCTCCTCTTTGACTGCAGTAATAGCTCCGTCGTATCAAGTCGCTCCTGAACTTCAACTAGCTCCTCGCGCACAGCTTCGAGTTCAGCGGCCAGCCGCTCCAGCCGGGCGCTGTCAGCTCGCCCATGGCGGAGGCGCTCGATCAATGCACGGCCAATCTCTGTTCTCGAAACCAGCGCAGCGCTACCTCCGACGATTACAAGTGGGACGCCGACGGTTAGGATGATGTCCGGCAGGAGGTAGAGGAAATTGAACAAGGCTCCTCCATGGATCGCTTCAGCTTGGCTTACTCCGACATTGCCATATCGGCGGGTCCTGTGCCCCCAAATCTGCTGCTCTGAGCAACAGCTGTCTAACGGACCGGCGCATAAGCTGCGGGCAACTCCTCACCAACAACTCTGATCTCAGTTCAAGCATCGCCTTTTCTAGCCCCAAATCAACCAGGCATCCCGCGCCCGTCACGCTTCGTGCGCCTGTTAGCCTGCAGTCAGGCTATGTACTTGACATGTCTTGACTTACACAGCCCGACACCATAGAATTCTGGTTGGAAAAAGGTACCCCCCTGGTAACAAGAGCCCATGGGGCTCTTCCGCAAGGATAGCCAGGGGGGTCAGCTTTTCTGGCCACCTAGTAGAAGTTGTCTGAGCCACCCGCGAAGATCTCAAACTCACTCCTCACAAAGCGTGAGATCATCCTGTACGGCCGAGTCTCCCCATCCTTCCACTTCTTGTATATGGCCCAATTGCAGTAGTCAGCAGCCTGTAAGCATGCGTGCGAACCGGACGAATGATGCAGAACCGAAAAGGGGCGCCGGCCAAGATTGCCACGGATGTACGATTTGAACGCCTTCTCAATAGCCCTTCTGCGCTTCTTCACCGGAAGCGTGTCAGTGATCACGACAACACGTTCGGCAGGATCGTTGTATCGGTTGAACACGTATCGCAACAAGTAGTTCGCGAATTGTGGATAGAACCGGATCGGATCGTGTAAAACCGGGTTCGCCTTCCGTTTTTTTACAATCACGGCGTCGAAATCAAAGTCCCCAACATCGGCTAGTATCTGGAAGACCTGGTCGCGCACGCTCTGGCGATCTTCACTTGCATGGAACTCCTCGATTTCCACCCCTTGCGTGATGAGATCGTAGCGAAGGTCACTCAGCGGGCGCAGGAGAGAGGCTGGCTCTCGCGTGGTGAGCGCGCCAAACACAATGTACTTCGAGCCGCTTGGCGAAAAGTTCAGATCGCCCGACTCGTCAAAGAACAAGAAGACACTCACTTGGTATTGATCCGAACTTGCATCCTCCTGATATGCTGCAGGCCAACTCGTTGTATCCTGCGCAGCCCCGCCCCTGACCCTGCAGCATACTCCGCATAACACCACATCGGCGATGCGAGAGGCTGCAGAAGACGCTGGATAATGTGCTGCATGAAATCCGACCGTTATCGATCGAAAACAGGGCTCTGGGAGGGCGACTGATCCGATGCTAACATCTGCTACCGCGGGACTATCCGCTAGTGCGGTCCGGGGACACCATATGTCGTTCTTTGGGACACCGATCGGTCGTTCCGGCCCGACAGCGACCGAGAAGGTCCGCCGGTGACGAACCTCCCGCGCTACCAGGGCCCAGCAGACCGACTCCTTTCCTTCAAGGGGCAACGCGGCCCATGGCCGCTCGGCGATACTGCTGAGAGCCCCCAAGCTCTCACCGCCAAGTGAGTGCGAGGATTCCCGACCCACACTCTGCGACCCGGACGAGTCAACCATCTGAATACTCGCGGCCAACCGCGCCGGAACGCATCACCGCGCTGCCCCGAAAGACGCCGTGATAAGACAGCTACAGCACCAGCGACACCACGTTGCTGGGCTCTCCCTCACCGCTCTTGTTAACAGCCACCACCTGGTACAACAGCTCCACACCACGCTGCTGCCCGCTCAGCACGACTTCACTCTCGATCGACATACCTGCATCGCTCCACGAGCGCGTGTCCTTGGTGCGATACTGCACCCGGTACGCAGCCACGCTCCCGCCCGACGACGGCGCCTTCCAGTCCAGTATGCACCATCCCTCCCCCTGCCCCACCAGCTCCAGACTGCGCACCTGACCCGGTACCTCCATGATCGTGCCGCTCTTGCGGCCACCCCAACCGAGCTGCTTGAGCTTCTCGGGCTCGTGCCTAACCGTGTTCTCGGCGTAGCGTAGATCCGCCTTCATCAGATCAACCAGCTTCTCGAACGCCTCGTCCTTCACCGCGTACTTCTCCCTGGCGGCGCCGTCCGCCGCCAACGCCGCGTCCTTGGCGGCGTCATACTCCGCCAGCGCGGCCTCGATCTCCTGTGGTGGAACCGGAGGCGCGGGAAACTCCTCCGTACCTTCCGTGAGTCCCGTGATCATCCGCCGAGCCAGTGCGGCTGCTTCAGCCTCGCTCTTTGGGAATCTCGCCATGGTCACATTCTCCTTGTATTGGCCTCAGCCCTGGATTGAGAGTTGTGTGGCGTTTTTTTGCGCCACGCTTTGGAGGCAACACCATAGCAGCCAACCATCAACAGATCCTCAACAGATCGACCCGAAGAACGCCGAAAGTCTCAACGCGTTGTGCGACATGGAGTTATGACGCGATTGCGAGGTGGGATCCCGCGGTCTCAAGCATGCGAGATGTGCCAGCTGAAGCGTCCGCCACCGCCCAAGGACCGTTTTCCCGCCGCGTCGGGCGGATGATTTGAGTGCCGCGACAGCTCACTCCTGCCCCAGGTAGACCGGCTCCGGGTGCAGGCATGCTCGACCTCGACACGGGTGAGCCGACCGCAGGCGCCAGTCAGTCGACTCTCGCCTCGAGGCGTTTCCCGAGATCAATGGTAGCCTGACCCACACCTCACGGACGCTTCCCTACGCTCTTAAAAGCCCGACTTGCAGGTCAAGTTGACCGACTCATAGCTCGAGGAAGCCGACTTGCGCTGGTGGGGAGGCTGACTCACGGCGAGAGGAAGCTGACTTACAGCTAGAGCAAGCTGGAGATCATCGAGAGGTGGCTCACTATCGTGGAGGGAAGAGAGACCCCTTCCCCGTTTCCCCTGTTCCTTGTTCGATGTTCGATGTTCGACGTTCGATGTTCGATGTTCGACGTTCGACGTTCAACGTTCGATGTTCGACGCCCCCCTTGCCCCTCGAAACCAAAATACGTATACTCTCGTAATACTAGTACCATTTTGTACTATTAGCACCACAACGGGACGAGCGCCCGGGCGACGCGACCCATATCCGGAGCATGAATCGAGTGCGAAAGAGAAAGACCCAGGGAGTAGATCACCTGCTGCCGCTCAAGCCGGCGCTGTACCTGATGCTGCTGGCGCTCGCCGACGGTGACCGCCATGGATACGGTCTCAAGAAGGAGATCCTCGGGCGGACCGACGGTCGAGTTAAGCTGGGCGCGGGAACGCTGTACCGATCGATCCGGCAGCTCGTCGATCTGGGCTTGATAGAGGAGTCAGACCGGAGACCGGACCCGGCGCTGGACGACGAGCGGCGCCGCTACTTCCGTCTCACGCCGCTGGGCCGCCACGCGGCCCGCGCCGAAACCGAGCGCCTGGCTGACCTGGTGCGCATCGCACAGTCCAGCCGCCTGGCGGGCTGATCTGACGGCAATGAGCCAGAACCGATCGGCATACCGCCTCCTGCTGCTGCTCTACCCCGCCCGATTCAGACGGGAGTACGGCGGTGAGGCCCTACGACAACTGCATCACGATCTGCGCGAGGCAAGAAGCGCCGGCCCCATACGGTCCGTGTTGGAACGCGCGGCGTGCCTCGCTGACTTCTGTCTCGCCGGCTTGGCGGAACGACTCACCTCGATGTCGACTGGAGATCCGAACCGCAGTCGCAAGACGACAGGCCATTTCATGAGTACCGTGTTCCAGGACATCCGCTTCGCCCTGCGCGGCTTCATCAAGCGTCCGGGCTTCGCCCTGGTTGCGATCGTCTCCCTGGCGCTCGGCGTCGGGGCCAACACCGCCATCTTCAGCGTCGCCAACGGTGTCCTGTTCCGACCGCTGCCGTACGACGAGCCGGACCGGGTAGTGCAGATCCTGGGCACCCGCGACGCTCAGCTCACGGTCCGCAACGTGTGGCTCTCCTACCCCGAAATTGCAGATCTGCGAGCGACCAGTGAGGCGTTTGAGAACATCTCGGCGCGGCAGGGTTGGAGCCCCATCCTGTACGATGACGGCGTACCCACTCGGGTGTCCGGCATGGCCGTCTCCGATTGCTACTTCGACCTGTTCGGCCTGCCGCCGGCCCTGGGTCGTTTCTTCCTGCCGGAAGAGGGCGAGCTGGGTCACGAGCCGGTGGTCGTGTTGAGCTACGGATCCTGGCAACAGCGGTTTGCCGGAGACAGATCGGTGATCGGCCAAACGCTCGACCTCGACGGAACGCGTTACTCGATAGTGGGAGTAGCGCCGCAACAGTTCGTCGATCCGTTCGGCGGCAATCCACAGATGTGGCGCTCTCGTCCCCCCACGTGGGACGAGACACATCTCGCTCGCATAAATCACAGCTGGAGAGCGATCGGTAGGCTGGCGAGCGGAGCTACGCTCGGGCAGGCACAGGCCGACGTAGATCGCATCTGGTCCGGGTTCCAGATCCAGTATCCTGACAGCCACAACAACGAGGGAGTTCGCCTGCAGACCGCAAAGCAATGGATGACCGGCGGCGTGCAGACCGGGATCCTGGTGTTGCTCGGCGCGGTGGGACTGGTCCTGTTAATTGCATGCGCCAACGTTGCCAGCCTGTTTCTCACCCGCACCCTCGCGCGCAGCCGCGAGGTGGCCGTGCGCGCATCACTCGGCGCCGGCCGCGGCCGCATCGTGCGGCAGCTCGTGACGGAAGTGTGCTTGCTGTTCTTGATCGGTGGCGCGGTCAGCCTCCCGGTCGCATGGCTGGGAACCGACTCGCTGCTGTCACTGGGAGGGACGAATCTGCCCAGGTTCGCGGAGATACGCGTGGACTGGGCGGTGATGGGGTTCGCGCTCGGGTTGTCACTCGTGACCGGTCTGATCTTCGGCCTCACCGCCGCGTACCCCGCCGTGCGTTCCGATCTAGCGCCTACGCTACAGGCGGCCGGGCGCAGCGCGTCGGGAGATACGAGTAGTCAGCGGCTGCGAGGTGCGCTGGTTGTAATGGAGTTGGCTCTCGCCATGGTGCTACTCACGGGATCGGGCCTGTTGCTGAGGAGCCTCTGGAGTCTGCAGCAGGTGGAGCCCGGGTTCCGCCCCGAGAACGTGCTGACACTGCGCACCTACCCGCGCGCGGGCCAGTACGGCGAGCCGGAAGAGATCACGAATCTGTACCAGGAAATGACTGCCCGCCTGGCAACCGTTCCCGGTGTAACCGCCGCAGGAGCGGTGAACTTCATACCTATGACCTCGGCCCAGAACTGCGAGTTCGTGTGGCGCGACGACCTGCCGGTACCTCCCCGGGAGACATTGTCCGACTACGATTTCCCCCGCTGCCTCGAGGTGCGTGTGGTCACACCAGACTACTTCGATGCAATGGGTATCACCGTGTTGCGCGGTCGCGGGTTCACCGCAGCCGATGACGCCGCCGCACCGCCCGTCACCTTGATCAGTCAAGCGGCCGCCGAGTTGGGATTCCGCGGCGAGGACCCGCTCGGCAAGCGCGTGACATTGTACGAGACCCGCGACTTCCTGCCCAACGTCTCGCGTGAGATCGTGGGCGTCGTGAGCAACGTGCGGAAAAGGAGCCTGGCCGCCGAAGCGGTCCCCGCCATCTACTTCGCGCACGCACAGGAACCCGATCCGTGGCGGCGGCGGGTCATGACGCTGGCCCTGAGAACCGCAGGCAACCCAACGGAGTTGGCGGACCTGGCGCGCGCCACCGTGTGGCAGATCGACGATGAGACCCTGATCGACTTCGTACGCCCCATGACGACCCTCGTGAACCGCACTACCGCCCAACCGAGGTTCCGCACCACACTGGTATTGATATTCGGCGCAGTTGCGCTGCTGCTCTCCACGATCGGCGTGGCGGGAGTGGTGGGTTACGCCTTATCCCGCCGTATCCCGGAGATCGGTCTTCGCATCGCACTCGGCGCCGAGAGCAGAGACATCTACAGCACGGTCATGAGCCAGGGACTCAAGCTCACTGCCTGGGGACTGATACTCGGTGTGGGCGGCGCACTCGCCTCGACCAAGCTGTTGTCGGGAATCCTATTCGGCGTACCGCCGCACGATCCGGCGAGCTTCGTTGCCGCGTCACTGCTGATGGCAGTGGTTGCGCTCGTGGCAATCTGGATTCCGGCCCGTAGGGCATTGCGGGTGGACCCGGTGAAAACGCTGAACGCGGAGTAGGTGGCGGAACCCTTCCCGCCTCTTCCCGCCTCTTCCCGCCCCCTTGACTTCCGAAGTCTACATTTTATACTCTCGAAGTATACAACAGCGACTTCGAGGTCGGCCCATGACGAACTCCTTCATCGGCGAATTTGAACAAATGGTGTTGCTGTCCATCCTGCAGCAAGGGGATCAGGCCTACGCCATCGATGTACGCAGGGAACTGGAGCGCTCGGCAGGGCGGTCGGTTTCCCGCGGCGCGCTATACCGCACCTTCGATCGGCTAGAGGCCAAGGGATTCCTCGAGTGGGAACTCGAGGGTGGAAACCCGTCGCCCGATCGCGGCGGACATCCAATGCGTCACTTCCGCGTAACCAAGACCGGCATCGAAGCGCTGCAGGCTTCGCGCACCGCTCTCATCAAGCTGTGGTCCGGACTCGAGACGGTGCTGGACAAACCGTGACAGCCCCGGCTCGAACCGCACACGAACCACCGGCGCTCGCCGAGTCGCTGCTGACGCGCTGCCTACCATCGGATGAGCGCGCCGCGTGCATTCTCGGCGACCTGCGCCAGGAGTTCGCCGACTTGTGTCGCCTGGGACTCGAGAGGCCGGCACGCGGATGGTACCGCAAACAGGCTCTCGCCATCGGCTGGCGCTACCTGCTCGCACGCCATCGCCCCGCCACCATGCTCGGCTCGAACCAGCCGGTCGGACCAAACAAACGAGGCAATACCGTGGAATCGCTGCTCCAGGATACGCGTTACGCCGTACGGTCGTTTGCCAGACGACCGGGGTTCTCGCTCACTGTGATCGCAATAGTCGGACTCGGCATCGGTGCCGCTACCTCGATCTTCAGTGTGGTGGACGGTGTGTTGCTCAAGCGACTGCCCTACCCCGACCCGCACGAGCTGGTGTTCTTCGGCAACCCGGCCCACCCGATTCCGCTAATGCTCGACTGGCGCGATCGCACTAACTCGTTCGCGTCGATGGCTGGCGTGTGGGACCGCGAGGTCGACTTGACGGGTGACGGAGAACCGCAAACTATCCGTATCGGTCTGGTGACACGTGACTTCTTTTCTCTACTAGGCGCACGGGCCGGACGGGGTCGCCTGTTCGCGTCGGACGAATTCGAGTCACCATCCAGAGTGGCGGTAGTGAGCTACCTGATGTGGCAGTCCCGCTGGGGCGGGGATCGTGATCTCATCGGGAAGACCGTCACGCTGGGCGGTGAGCCCGCCACCGTGGTGGGCGTACTCGACTCTGAGTTCCAAGATCCGGACGCGATGGTGGGGTCCGGGATCGACGTGTGGCTGCCGCTCGACCTGCGCGACCCCGAGGTCGCCAACCGAAACATGTACATCCTCGCGGTGGGCGCCCGGCTCAAAACCGGAGTGACGCGCGAAGCGGCTCAAGCCGACGTGAACGCGCTCACGGCCATCCTCGCCGAAGAACATCCCGACCACGCGCTGCGGCGCGACGGAACACCGCGCCGCTACACCGTGCTTTCGTTGCAAGAGGCAATCGTGGGAGATGCGGCGACCGTGCTCTACATGCTGCTCGGCGCCGTCGCGCTGCTGCTGGTAATCGCCTGCGCCAACGTGGCCAACTTGTTCCTCGCACGCGGCACGGAGCGCCAGCGTGAGATGGCGTTGAGAGGCGCACTCGGAGCCGGTCGCACGCGCGTCCTGGGCCAGCTTCTCACCGAGAGCGTGATGATCTCGCTAGCCGGCGGTTTGCTCGGACTAGCAATCGCTTACGGTGGCGTGCGGTTATTCGAGTTGTACAATCCCGGCGGCATACCGCGCGCGGAGAGCATTGCGGTCGACCTGCGAGTGCTTGGTTTTGCACTCGGCGTGTCGGCGCTCACCGGCATACTCTTTGGGCTCGCACCAGCACTACAGGCAATGGGAGTCGACGTCACCGACTCGTTGAAGGACGCATCCGGCACGCTCACAGCGAGCCGTGCGCGTCGCAAATTGCGCAACACACTGGTGGTCGCGGAGATAGCTGTCGCGCTGGTGCTGCTGATTGGAGCGGGATTGCTGTTCAACAGCTTCATTCGCTTGAAGAGCATTGATCCCGGTTTCCAGACTGACGACGTCGTTTCGGTATCACTCCGCTTCCGCCCTGCCCCGCTCGATCAACCGCCCGAGGCAGAGCGCATTAGGATGACTCAAGATCTGTTGCAGCGATTAGCTGCGATTCCTGGAGTGGAACGAGTTGCCGCCGGTGTCACGATTCCGTTCGGTACCGGCGGCCGTGGCACCATGTGTTGCTGGCTGAGCAACGTACGAGCGACGCCGGAAGAGATCGAGGACGCACCCGACCCGATCATCCACCCAGTTACACCCGGGTACTTCGCTACGATCGGTACCCGAGTCATTCGCGGCAGGGAGTTCACCGCGTCGGACCTCGATTCGGCCAGCGTGCCGCTGATCATCAACACTCGCCTGGCAAACCGGCTGTTCGAGGCGGAAGACCCGATCGGCCGCACCATCTGGTTCCGTGAATACCGCGGCAACGTCATAGGCGTGGTGGACAACATCCTGCACTGGGGGCTACACCGCACCGCCGACTACGAGATGTACGTCCCATACAACGTCATGGGCGGGTTCTTCGGGCGGATCCAGTTTGCGGTCAAGTCCGGACTCGATCCGTCAGTGATCGCGGGCGACATCCGTGAAGCCGTCTGGGCTGTGAACCCAGATCAGCCGATTCGTGAGATCGCCCCGGTGAATCAGCTAGTCGGCGGGTCGATTGCGGAGCCGCGCTTTGTGTCGGCACTGCTGATCGCGTTCTCTGCCATGGCCATCCTATTGGCGGCCGGCGGCATCTACGGTTCGATCCTCTACTCTGTGCAGCAGAGACAACGCGAATTGGGTATTCGTATGGCACTGGGGGCCGGTCGAGTGAGTGTGGTCGGCCTGATTCTGAAACAGGGAATGTTGCTCACCGCGATCGGTGTCACGCTTGGTGTCGGCGGAGCGCTGGCGCTGACACGCACCATGGAGAGCCTGTTGTTCGGCATCACGCCGAGCGATGCGACGACGTACGTCGTGGTGTGCGCGCTACTCGCCGCGGTCGCCCTGACCGCAAGCTACCTGCCGGCGCGCAGGGCGTCTGAGACCGACCCAATGGAGACGTTGCGGGTGGAGTGAGGGCGGGTCCTCCCTGACCCCGGTCTTGAGCCCGGGGTTAGGAGAGCCCCCGCAACTCCTCGACAAACCCCGCATCAACCCAATACACATCCCCACCGGAGGAATAGAAGAAGTACTCCCCATCGGGTGACATCATCGGGCAGTAGTCGTAGCGATCGGTGTTGATCGACGACCCCAGGTTCTGTTCGTTCGACCAAGAGCCGTCATCCTGCCGGAAGCTAATGTAGAGATCGCCGCTGCCGTAACCACCCGGCCGGTCGCTCGACACGAAGATGATGTAGCTCTGGTCCGGCGCGACGTACACGTCGCCCTCGGCGAACTCCGAGCTGACGGGGGCACCCACGTTCTCAGCCGGTGCGTACTCACCATCCACCAATCGCGAAACGAAGATGTCCGACTCGCCCAGCGTGCCCTGACGCGTCGACTGGAAATAGAGCGTGCCGTCGCCGGCAACCGCAGGATATATCTGCCTTGCGCCCGAGTTCACGGCATCACTCATCGGCCTAGCCTCGCCCCAGTCATCTCCCTGCCAATCCACCACCCAGATCTGCCAGTCGTCTTCCGCCTCGTCCCCCTCGCGCGGCGCCTTCGATCCATAGAACAGTCGGTTGCCGTCAGGCGACACGAACGGATCGACGTCGCCGTAGCCACTGGTGAACGAAGCCGGTGCAGGGTCACCCCACGCACCTTCTTCCCACCTCATCTCCATGATCGTCGCGCCAGCACTGTCGGCAATGGAGAAGTAGAAGCGCCGGCCATCGGGCGTGAACACTGAGTTGAGTTCCCGATTCTCGACAGTGGACACTACTCCGGGCGCAAACAGCGCCGCCGTTGCTCCTGGCGGCGCGTGTCCCAAGTACGGAGTCGGTTCACTCTCCCGCGACGCACTGCCACAGGCCACGCCAACCGTCAACAGACAACACACCTTTCGAGTGGAACCCATCATCGCCTCCACATTGGCTCGATTCCTGGCCCCAGACTTGAATCTGGGGTAATCAAAGCTATGCCACCTAACAACTAAAGCCATACCGCCCTTTGCCGCCCTCTCCCGCCTTCGCCTTCCTCCGCCGTCCTCCACCGTCCTCCACCCCAGCTCTTGCGAATCTATGCATATCTGATATATATATTTGTTACATATTGATACAGCATCTGAGCATCAGGTCGGGGCGGAGCGCCCCGAATCGACGGCGGCAGATGTGCTGGATGGAAACTCATGACCTCGACCGTTCTCCCAGACCTGTTCTCCTCCAGGGACGCGTCTCACCGCGCTCAGGTCCGAGAATCGCTGAACGCCGAACCGGACACACTGCTCCAGACACTAGTCGCGCACCACTCGGAGCTGGTGTTGGCCTACATTCGCAAGTTCGTGCCTGACCCAGAAGATGCATGCGACTTGTTGCAGGACGTCTGGCTTCAGATCCTGCGCAAGAATCACACGTACGCCGGTGCCGGCTCGTTCCTGGGTTGGGCTCTCACCATCGCCCGAAACACCTGCCTCTCCGCGTTGCGCAGCCCTGACCGGCGCTACACGCTGCAGCCTGCCGCCGACCCAGGCGACGGATCTTGGCGACAGCACGGGTTCGAGACCCGCACTCCGGATGTCGTAGCGGATCAGCGAGCACTGCGACGCGACCTGTTCCGTGCCATTGACAACCTTGCTCCAGGGCAGCGGGCTGTCGTGATGTTGCGCTTGGTGGAAGGCAGAAGTACCCGGGAGGCAGCTACTCTTTTGGGCTGCAGTACTGGGACTGTCAAGGGATCCCTGTTTCGCGCCAAACGACAACTGCGCACCGAGTTGGCTCACTGGCGTTCTTGAATCGGACGCACCTCTAGCAGTAGCCGAGAACACCTCTCACAGCTACTTTTTCTGACCGGCCGGGAGCGGAGCGGAGGTTCCACCCCCCCCAGTATCGGAGTTCTCACTGACAACAGCACGAGCCATGACAAGAGCAAATAGCCCACGGAAGAAGGCCAGCACCGCGCGGGCAAGCGCCGCGCAAACTGGCGAGGCACCCGAAAACCTGGACAAGGTCAGAGACATCCTGTTCGGCGGCCAGATGCGCGTGGTCGACAAGCGACTTGCTGCCCTCGAGGAACGGTTCAAACGCGAAGTTGCCGGGCTCCGCAAGGAGCATGAAAAGCGATTGTCCGGCATCGAGGGCTACATGAAGAAGGAGCTCGAGTCGTTGACCGAGAAGCTGAAGGTGGAGCGATCCAAGCGCGTAGACGATCTGAAGGCTCTCTCCTCCGAACTGAAAGACGGATCAAAGGACCTCGAGAACCGCTTAGCGAAGCTGGGTGACACCACAAGCAAGGCGGACGCCGACGTGCGGTCGGCCATACTCGAGCAGGCGAAGTCGGTAACCGAACAGCTGACACACGCCTCAGATGCTCTCTCGGACGAGTTGCAGCGTGCCGTGAACGAACTCCGCGCAGACAAGCTCGATACCGCAACCGTCATACAGTTGTTTTCCGACATGGCGCTCCATCTAACCGAAGACCTGCAGGCTGGACCGGAGCAAGACTGACGGTGCCGGAGGAAGGGCAATCGCAGGAGTTCTCCGATCTACGAGAGCTGCTGCTCGGACAGGAGAAAGAACGCCTCGCGGAACTGGAACGCCGTCTCGACGAGTTAGAACTATCGCCCGAAGAACTGGCGGACTACCTGCCGGAAGCCGTTGCCCTGCGAGCCGCCCGTGATAAGCAGCTTGCGCGGTCTCTAGCACCTACCCTCGAGGACGCCTTCAGCGAATCGGTCGAACGCAACCCACGACTGATTGCCCACACGATCTTCCCCATCATAGGCCCTGCAATACGCAAGTCCATAGCAGAGACTATGGCCGGACTGGTGGAAACACTGAACCACGCCATCGAGAGCAGCCTGTCGTGGCAAGGCTTGAAATGGCGGGTCGAGGCTCTGCGCACCGGTGTCCCCTACGCCCAAGTCGTGATCAAGCATGCGCTTGTGTATCGCGTCGAACAGGTGTTCCTCATCCACCGTGAGACGGGTCTACTGTTAGCCAACGCCGCAGCAGCAGATCTCGACACACAAGACGCTGATCTCATTTCCGGGATGATGACCGCCATACGCGACTTCGTGCAGGATTCATTCGGCTCGGCAGCAGACGGTGACGGCGGCCTACGCACGTTCAGCGTGGGAGAGCGCACCGTGTTGGTCGAACAGGGGCCCAGAGCACTACTTGCCGTGGTCGTGAGTGGCCAGCACCCTCCGTCCCTAGTCGAACGCATACAGGCGACCTTAGAAACGATACATCTGCGTTTCAGCTCGGCCTTGACTGAGTTCGAAGGCGACGCTGCTCCATTCGAGCCGTCGCAGCCGCTGCTCGAGGAACTGCTCGAGACCGTGCTTGCTACCGATCGACCTGGCACTCGCAGTGCCGCACCTCGCGTTGCCTGGGTCGTGATCTTGGCGCTCGTAGTACTGGTAGCCGCTCTATGGATCAGGTCGGCGCTGCGTTGGAACCGCGCCATCACCGCGCTGGAGAACGAACCGGGAGTAGTGTTGGTCGAGACGGAGCGTGGGTTGATGCGCAGTCATCTGGAAGGCTTGGTGGATCCGCTCGCTACCGATCCGGGGTTGTTGCTGGATAGCATGAACGTCGACACGTCCCGCGTGGAAGTCCGCTGGCAGTCGTACTTGTCGTTAGACCCCGAGATGGTCGCGGCGCGAGCCCGTCAGGTATGGGACGCGCCCACGAGCGTCAACTTCCGGTTGGTCCATGATACGTTGATCGCCTCGGGAACTGCCACCTTCGATTGGATGCACGGGCTGACGTCGAGCGCAGCATTGCCCGGGGTTTCCCATATCGACATCTCGGGCGTTGCTCCCACGTTGCCACCCGAGCTGGCGACGCACAAGCAGCGCATCGAGGACCAGAAGGTCCTCTTCGAGATCGGCTCCGCAGCACTACCGCCGGCAGCGCTGGACCTGATCTCAGATATCGCAGGTTCCTTTGGTGAGATGTTGGACATTGGCCGTGTGAGAGGTTACGACATGTCGCTCGAGGTGATCGGCCGCTCTGACACAACGGGAACCAGCGAGGTAAACCAGCTCCTGAGCCTGCAACGCGCCAACGTGGTGCGCGGATCGCTGGCAGCACGCGGCATACCCAGCGAGATGATTGCGACCGTGGGGATAGGCACGTCCGACCCAATCCGCTCGGCTGATCCTGACAACCGGTCCGCGTTGAATCGCAGCGTGTCGTTCAGCGTTAGCGTTACATACCCGGGCGGTGGAGGAAATCAATAGTGATTCAGAAGAAGATCTGCATGGTGGGCGTGTTTGGCACCGGTAAGACTAGTCTGGTGCAACAGTTCGTGCACTCCATGTTCTCCGAGAAGTACCACTCCACCGTCGGAGTCAAGATCGATCGCAAGGAAGTCGATCTCTCGGGCACGAAGGTGAACCTGTTGCTGTGGGACCTTGCGGGACGCGACGAGTTCGAGGACATCCCCACCAGCTATCTGCGCGGATCCGCCGGCATCTTCTACGTGGTCGATGGAACGCGACGGGAGACATTTGACCAGATAGCCGACCTAAGGGACCTGGTGAACGGCGCCATAGGAGACGTGCCATCGTTGGTAGCGCTCAACAAGAAAGACCTCACCGACCAGTGGAGGCTGGGAAAGGGCGACCACAATACGCTAGTCGAAGCAGGGCTTCACACGATCGGCACCAGCGCGAAGACAGGCGAAGGCGTGGAAGAGGCATTCATTTGGCTGGCCAACGCAACGGTCAAGAGCGAGTAGACAGGCAAAGACATGATGACACAAAACAGCGGCGTTGGCGGAACGGTGGACAGCTTCGGACTCACCCACCGTGGCAAGGTGCGTGAGGTGAACGAAGATCATTTCTTCGTAGCGGCGTTGCACAAGACCTTGGACTTGCGGCACACCAGTATCGAGGAACTAGACGCCTTCGAGCACCTCAGGCGATCTGAGGATCATCTCTTCGTAGTGGCCGACGGGGTAGGGACGATCGGCGGGGGTCGCATCGCGAGTGGCACAGCGGTGCGCACACTGGTGACCTACATCGGCCGCACGATGGGCTGTTATTACAGTTACGATGTCGAATCCGAGAACGAGTTCATCGAGCAGCTCGAGAATGCGGTAAAGCACGCACACGAGACGTTGCTCGAGGAGTTCTCGTCGAAAGGCACGGGACCGGCGACGACGTTGACCATGGCCACGTTGATGTGGCCACGAGCCTACCTGATCCACGTGGGTGACAGCCGCGCCTATCATCTGCGGCGGGGACGCATCCGCCAGATCACGCAAGATCAGACGATGGGCGAGCTCATGATCGACCAGGGGATCATGACCGAGGAACAGGTCAAGCGGTCTAGTCTCTCCAACACCCTCTCTAGCGCAGTCGGCGCAGAAATGAAGCCAAGTGTTGGGCTGATCGACCTCAATTGGGGCGATACGCTGTTGCTTTGCAGCGATGGTCTAACCAGGCACGTACCCGACGATGCGATCGCCGAGATCCTCGCCCAAGCCGACACCGCCCAGGTGGCCTGCGAGCGCCTAGTCGACGCGGCGTTGGAAGACGGCGGCCGGGACAATATCACGGTTGTGGTCGGGAGGATGGTGGAGAACAGCTGACGGCTGACAGCTGTCAGCCGTCAACTCCTACCCAGTCTGCGCAGCTCCTGATCGATTATGTCGACCAGGGTCTCGTATTGAACCGCGCCACTTCGCATCGGGATCCCGTTTACGAAGCTGCCAGGGGTACCCTGCACACCGAAACTCTCACCTTCCTGCATGTCGGCCCGAACCTGATCGGCGTAGCGGTCCGAATCGAGACAGGTGTCGAATTCGGATTCATTGAGTCCGACACGTCCGGCCTTCTCTTTCAAGTCATCCACGCCGAGTTGCCGCTGTTCCGCAAACATGGCGTCGTGCAGCTGCCAGAACCGGCCTTGTTCGTGGGCGCAGAGCGAGGCCTCCGCTGCCTTGAACGCGTCCGGGTGGATGCTGACGAGCGGCAGGTGCTTGAACACGATCCGCAGCCGACCGCCGTACTCGTCTCTCAACTCGTAGAGCGTGTTCATGAAGACGCTACAGTAGGGGCACTGGAAATCAGAGAACTCCACCAGCGTGACCGGCGCATCGTCGGGACCCAGCGAAGCGGCCCCGTCTAGACTCAGAGCCGCCCGTGCCGGTTGCAGCAGGTAGACAACGTCGTTCTGTTGTTCCAACTCAGTGACGAACGACTCGATAGCCTCCATGCGCTGCGTGTTCTCGAGCAACAGCTTGATTTCACCGGATACTTCGTCCATTGACCGCCCGCCAAGCCTGGAGCGATTGCGGCGATACCAGGCAGCCACGTCGTCGTCTGACACATCCACCTTACCTTCGGTCAACTCCCGCATCAACGCATCGACACTCATCCCGCGTGACGCAGCCTCACCCTCGAGCAGACGTTGGGAAACGATGCCGCGCAGCGCGGCGTCCAACGCCTGATACCGTTGGTTGGCATACTGGAACTCCAGTGCCGCCAGCCTACTTCCGGCCGCCTCAGGCAGATCGGCCACCCTGATAGTGTCTTCGCCGAACACGGCCAGGATGTCTTCGCCCGCGCCGGTCTGAAGAGTCGCGCCATACGCAGCGGAGTCAGCTGTTCCGCAACCCAGCCACACAACTAGCGTCGTCACTACTCCCAGACAGCGCGACACTCGCGCGCGTGTCGACAAGTGTTTCGAAGTCCTGGTTTCTATCATGAGGCTCTTCCTCGAGGTCTCTGTGTCAGTCGGCGGCCAGCTATCAGCTACCGGCACCCCGTTCGATGTTCGACGTTGGATGTTCGATGTTGGATGTTCGCTGTTCGCTGTTCGCTGTTCGCTGTTCAATGTTCGATGTTCGCCGTTCCCTGCTCCTCAAACGAGCCATTAACCTACCTAGGGCCACTCACAGAGGGAATGTGTGTCCAGATGTGGGGTTTCCCGTTTCCCCCCTCATACGCTCGAAGAAGTCCGTTAGTAACGCCCCACACTCTTCCTCGAGCACCCCTCCCATCACCTCCGGCCGATGGTTGAGTTTGGAGTGCCGCAGCAGATCTTCGACGCTTCCTGCCATCCCCGCTTTGGGATCGTATGCTCCAAACAAGACGCGGCGCACACGCGTCAGGATTATCGCCCCTGCACACTGGGCGCACGGCTCGAGAGTGACGTAGAGAGTGGCCCCGTCCAGCCGATCGGATGCCATCTCGCATAGCGCGCGCCGTATCGCCAACATCTCGGCATGCTGTGTCAGGTCGCACTGTCTCACGGTCTCGTTGTGCGCAGTCGCCACAATCGCGTGGTCGTGCGCGATCGCCGCGCCGACCGGGACCTCTCCCAACCGGGCCGCGATGCGCGCCTCTTCCAGCGCGGCCTCCATGCCAAACTGGTCGATCTCTGTGAGTTGTGGACGTCTAGGGCTCGACTCAGGCATCGACGGTCTCAATATCGGCAGCCTGCAACCGAACGAACTCGAGGTGCCGTCCGTCGGTCGAGAGCAACACGCGCACTGTGTCGCCGTCCCCAAACTCACCCTCCAGCACGGCCAAGGCTAGCGGATTGAGGATGTGGCGCTGTATCGCTCGCTTGAGAGGACGGGCACCATAGACCGGATCATACCCCTCGTGCACCAAGAACTCGCGGGCCTCCGGCGTCATGTCGAGTGACAGTTTGCGATCCTCCAGCAGCTGGTCGACTGCAGCGAGTTGCAGCTCGACGATGCCACCGAGATCCTCCAGCGACAACTGATGGAACACGATGACGTCGTCGACACGATTCAGGAATTCCGGCTTGAACGACTGCCGCAGCGCCTCGAGTACCCTGCGCTCGGCCTCTTGCTCTTCACCTTCGCCCAACTCCAGAATCCACTGGCTTCCGATGTTCGAGGTCATGATGATGACGCTGTTCCGGAAGTCCACATGATGGCCCTGGCTGTCAGTCAACCGCCCGTCATCGAGGATCTGTAACAACACATTAAACACCTCGGGGTGCGCCTTCTCGATCTCGTCGAAAAGAATGACCGAGTAGGGCCTGCGGCGCACCGCCTCCGTAAGCTGGCCGCCTTCCTCGTACCCCACGTACCCCGGTGGAGCACCAATCATGCGCGCGACCGCGTGTTTCTCCATGTACTCCGACATGTCCAGCCGCACCATCGCCCGTTCATCGTCGAACAGGAACTCGGCAAGCGCGCGTGCCGTCTCGGTCTTACCCACTCCAGTCGGCCCGAGGAATATGAAGCTCCCGATGGGACGATTGGGGTCCTGCAACCCGGCGCGGGAGCGGCGCACCGCATTCGAAACTGCCTCGAGCGCCTCATCCTGACCAATCACCCGCCGGCGCAGCTCCGACTCCAGTGTCGCCAGTCGCTCCCTTTCCGACTCCAGCATCCTATTGACCGGAATACCCGTCCACCGGGATACGATCTCCGCGATGTCCTCGGATCCTACATCCTCCTTCAGGTATTTCGCGTTGGCCTGAATTTGCTCGAGCCTTTGCTTCTCGTACTCTATCTCACGCTCTAACTCAGGAACGCGACCGTAGCTGATTTCCGCTGCCTGCTGCAGGTCACCCTGCCGCGTGACCTGATCTGCCTTGAGTCGCAGTTCCTCCAATTCCGCCTTCTTTTCTCGCAACTGGTTGATGGCCGCTTTCTCCGCCTGCCATTGAGCCTTCATACTCTGTGATTGCTCGTCCAGCTCGGCGAGTTCCTTCTTGATTGCCTTGAGTCGCTCCTTGCCCACGCGGTCCTTTTCGCGCGACAGAGCCTGTTCCTCAATACGCAGCTGCACCATGCGTCGCTCGACTTCGTCGATCTCCTGCGGTAGGCTGTCGATCTCGATTCGCAACCGGCTCGCGGCCTCGTCTATGAGGTCAATCGCCTTGTCGGGCAGCTTCCGTTCACCCAGGTACCGATCCGACAGAGTGGCTGCGGCCACGATCGCGTTGTCGGTAATGCGGACTCCGTGGTGCACCTCATAGCGCTCCTGCAACCCGCGCAGGATTGCTATCGTGTCTTCCACCGACGGCTCACCAACGTAGACGGGCTGGAAGCGACGCTCAAGAGCTTTGTCCTTCTCGACGTACTTACGGTATTCGTCCAGGGTGGTGGCTCCGACGACATGCAGCTCACCGCGCGACAACGCGGGCTTCAACATGTTGGATGCGTCGACCGCGCCTTCGGCCGCTCCCGCGCCAACTATGGTGTGCAACTCGTCGATGAATACGACGAATTGGCCCTCCTGGCTCGTGATTTCCTTGAGCACCGCTTTGAGCCGCTCCTCAAACTCGCCGCGGTACTTCGCGCCAGCCAACAACAGTCCTATGTCGAGCACGATGATGTGCTTGCCCCTCAGGGTCTCCGGCACATCGCCATCGACCATGCGCTGCGCAAGCCCCTCCACAATGGCGGTCTTGCCCACTCCAGGGTCGCCAATCAGGACCGGGTTGTTCTTCGTGCGGCGAGACAGCACCTGCACCACCCGCCGGATCTCCTCGTCTCGCCCGATTACGGGGTCCAGCTTGCCTTGGCGGGCGAGGTCGGAGAGGTTCTTGGTGAATCGCTCTAATGCTCGATATTTGGCCTCCGGCTCAGCATCGGTAACACGATGGCTACCCCTGACCTGATCGAGAGCCTGCAGCAGGTGGTCCTTGTCGACGTTGAGCGCGCTGAGTGCGGCCCTGGCAGTGGTCCCCTTGGTGTCGATCAAGCCGATGAGCAAGTGCTCGGTCGACACGTAGCTGTCTCCCAGCTCTTGCGCCAACGCGTCGGCTCGGTCCAGTGCACTCCCCAGCTCCCGGGCCATCGCGGGCGGCGCTCCGCCCCCTGTCTGAGACGGTAGCCGCCCGAGTTCGCGCTCCGTCTCCCTGCGCAGCTCCGTGACGTTTACGCCGGTTTTCTGCAGCACCGGCACCACTACGCCTTCTTCCTGATTCAGCAGTGAGAGGAAGAGGTGGGCATCGTTGACCACCGGGTTGCCGCGCTCGGCCGCCAATGACTGGGCTTCGCGCAGTACCTCTCCGGCTTTCACGGTCAATCGTTCAGGTCGTATCATTCGGTCGTTCTCCGTCTATTCCCTTGCTCGGACTGGCAAGTCAGAGCGTTTTGTTACGCCTAACAATCGATGCTCACGAGTGCAACCGCCATACCCATCGATAGTGCCATTTTGACTGTTATGCTGCCAAAACGACAAACGCGCCGACTCGTTGTCGACGCGTTATGTCACTTTCGTCGTTCTTTCACTGGCCAGTCACCGACTACATCATGCGTCCGAATCCGCCGATTCCGCGCAGCTCCGCGGCCCTATTTGATGATGGTCATGCGTTCGGTCAAGGACTGGCCGTCCACCAGCAGTTGGTAGACGTAGACACCGGACGGGGCCTCCCGGTCGCTATCACGGATGGTGCCGTCCCAATACGCCGAGTAGCGCCCCGTTCCATTCCACTCGAGCCGCACGTTGTCCAGAGGCTCTCCCGATCCCTGCAGAATTGGGATAGCCACGAGCTGTGCCAGCACGTTGTAGATCCGGAGACTCACCGTCGGCTGATGCCCGCCGTCGAACATGGCCTGACCCAGCTCGAACGGAATCGTGGTCTCAGGATTGAACGGATTCGGGTAGTTCCTGCCAAGCCGCACCGCGTCGGTCGGCTGATCCTGCTGTGCCTCCATCACGGACGGCGCGGCCAACAGGAGCCCGAGCGACAATACCGCCCAGGCTAGGTGCTTCATTTTCACCCCTCTGACGACAAGTTTCCTATCGCTTCTCCTCCGCTATAACGAGCACGTACTATCCCACCACTGTGAAAATTACGTCGCTCAATCAACCGCTGTCAACCGGATTCAGGACCTTGTCAGCCGCCGGTCCCAGCCCCCTCGTGTCACCATCTCGCCGGGTGAGAGACATCCCATCCATCCATTCCAACACTGGTATCAGATGCTTTCGTGTCAGGCCGGTTTCCTCCCTCAATTGGGCCGGCGAGGCCCTACCTGCCTGGTCGACCACACGCAGAATCTGCAGCAAGAGTCGATCCAGTGCTCCTCGGTTGTAGTACCGCTCCTTGGCCACCCTCACAACCTCACCGCTTCGCACGTAGAACTCCACCAAATCGCGCGAAACCGTCCCACCGATCCCTGCCTCCAACTCACTGAGCGACCGACCCTTGGGTCCGGCGCCGTCCAGTTGCGCCAGGATCTTGCTGCCGAGGCCAGCCTGTTCGTACGAGGGTCGAGGAACGTGCTCGACCAGCCTGGCTGTCTTGCCCTCGATAGCGATTTGGCCGCAATCGCTCAATGCCTGCAGTACATGGTCGGCAATACCCTCGTCTCGCAGCGCCTGCCTTATCAGCCCCCGCGGCATCCCCGGATCGAGTGGCCTCTTTATGTGATACTCTGTCAACAGCCGCAATGTTGCAGCTTCAGAATCCGTCAGCACAGCACGAGACACCAAACGGCCCGCGGCCCTGACGGCCTCCCTTGCCGATTCCACCACCGCGCCCGCCTCACCCGGTGTCAGACCTACTCGGACGGACAGCTCACTGACATCCAGTCCCCGCAACCCTGCACCCAACACGAACGCTTCCAGCCGCTTCGTCGCCTCGGCGGCCGCCTTAGCCGGAAGATCCACTGGGCGTCTCGGCCGGGAAGGTGGCCAAGGGTCGACAACTACACAGCCACCTATCGTCGTCATTGGCGAATAGGACCGAATTACGGCTCTATCGCCCCAGCGACATACCAGCGGCACCTCGAGCCGCAGTCGAGCTCCGGCCGGCACGCCCGGCACTATCTCCCCGGTCGCCGGCGTGACACGTGCCATCACCTCAGCCGTACCGAGGTGAAGCCGAACGCGTGACCGTTGGGTCAGCGGTTTGGCGCCGGGCAACAGTGTCACCACCGCATCAACTGCGGTGCTCTCGCGCCAGGACGAATCAGATACTACCACATGTCCTCGGGCCAGCTCTCCGCGACCCAGGCCTACGAGAGCCAAAGCGGTGCGGCGTCCAGGAAGCGCAGCCTCATGCGACACACCGTGTACTTCCACTGCGCGGACCCTGGCTTTCTGTTTGCCAGGCAACACCCGAACATCTTCGCCAACTGTTACGGAGCCGCTCCAAGTGGTGCCGGTGATCACCGTTCCCGCTCCCGACACACTGAAAACGCGATCCACCGGCATACGGAACAGGTCCTGCTGCGACCGGACCGCTGACTCAGTCGCCGCTGAAGCCAGAGCCGCTCGCAATTCGTCGCCGCCCAGATCCGTGACGGCGGAGGTCCGCACAGTCGCCTTCCATTGGACGGATGATGCCTCTAGCCGCTCAGCGATGTCGGCCTCGACCAGCTCCAGCCATTCATCTTCGACCAGGTCACACTTGGTGATCGCGGCCACGCCCGCTCGCACGCCAAGCAGCTCCAGGATCGCGAGATGTTCGTTCGTCTGGGGCATCATTCCCTCGTCGGCGGCCACAACCAGTAGCGCAACATCGATCCCGGTCGCCCCGGCCACCATGTTGCGCACGAAATCCTCGTGACCCGGCACGTCGACGATACTAGCAGTGAGATCGGACGCGAGTGGCAGCACCGCAAACCCAAGATCGATCGTTATCCCACGACGCTTCTCTTCCTCCCAGCGATCGGTATCGGTTCCGGTGAGCGACTTCACCAGGGCCGTCTTGCCATGATCGATATGTCCGGCCGTGCCGATTACTACATGTCGTTCCAAGGCAGTGCCTCCCAGAAGCTGAGTGCCTTGAGTTCATGCTCTTCCGCTAAGTGTCGCCTAACGAACCTGGCAAGCAACCGACGGTGCGCCGCGGCGTGTCGCTGGGAGAGCGTTGGCCTCGATTCACGTTCGTCGACCAGCAACCGCTCCAGTGCCGCGCGGTCCTCGGGTTGGAGAGTAGGACCTGAGCCGGTTGCGGCGCAGGTGGCACACAGGAACCCTCCGTCAGCCACCGAGAACTTGGCAGCTCCTGCGGGCAACTGTCGCCCGTCGCGAGCGCAGCCGTCCAGCGACGGAGTGAAGCCGAGCACCCCTACAACCTGCCAGAGCACCGACAGAGCCTCCGCATCGATTTGTTCATCGGTGACAGCCTCGAGGCGATCCAACGCCGACACCAAGTGATCGTACACCAGCGGATTTGCCTCAGCGGGCGCTGTCCTCATGATCAACTCGGCCAAGGCAGTCGCGGCCGCATAGCGCCGGATGTCCCTAGCCAGGTCGCCGCGCTGCCTACTGACGTCGAACTCGGCGAGCGTGTGCAGCTCTCGATTTGCTTTGACGTAGATCTGCGCAACACCCTCACTGAGCAGCTGCAGTGTAGCTCCGAACTTGCTCTTGGGTCGTAGCGCCCCCTTTGCGACAGCGCTCTGAACGCCCAAATCCCGAGTCAACAGCCGCACGATCTTAGAAGACTCTGAGTACTTGAAAGAGTGGAGGACGATTGCTTGCGTTGAGACTGGGGGCATGGTGGAAAGATAGACAAGACGGTCGCAGACGGTCAGAACTTCCCAAACCTCCCCCCAACAAGGATCACCCTTCCCCGCGCAGGAAACCCCACCACCTCCTGATAATTCCGATCGAACAGGTTCTCGACCCGCGCCGTCAGGCGCAGGCCCGGGAACTGACCGCGGCTCCGCAACACAATCAGCTCGCCCGCCAGATCGACTTTGGTGTACGCCGGCAACTCTACCCGCTCGACCGGAGAACTCGAGAAGTCACGATCTTCTCGGTTGCCCACGTGATGAATGCTGAAAGCCAGGTTGCCTAGGCCCGGCGCACTGTACCGAACGTTCAAGCCGGCACGATGTGTCGGTCGCCTCAGCAACCGTTCTCCCTCGACAAAACCAGCATCAGGACCCGTGTCCAGTCCGGCATCTGTTACCTCGGTGTGCAGGTACGTGTAGTTCGACCTCAGCGAGAACCAGGAGGACATCAGGACGCGCGCCTCCAACTCAACGCCAGCTGAACGAGCCGCGGCAACGTTCACGTAGTTCGGATCTCCCTGGTCGGCGGGCGCAGCGTCGTACTGGATCAGATCTTCGAACCGCTGATCGAAATACGTTGCGCCCAACGTGATTGTGCGTCCATGAAGCTGCTGCTCGAATCCTGCGTCCAAGCTGGTAGACCGCTCGGGTTCGAGATCCGGGTTGCCGACGACGAAAGGGCTGTTGGCGAAGTTCTCGAAGAACGTAGGCTCCTTGAATCCGCGCCCCACTGAGCCGCGCAAAACGCTGCCCGATCCCAACCGGGCCGTAGCTCCTCCACGGTACGTGACGAACGTCCCGAACGTCTCGCTGTCATCGACTCGCAGCCCGCCGACCAGTGTCGTCTGCCGTGAGGGCTCCAGCTGCAATTGGGCGTAGTAACCGCGTGTCGTGCGCTCCACATCAACCGAGTCCACCGACGCCCCAAACTGGCTCAATGACTCACTGCTACTTCCCTCGCTTTGTCTCTCGATCTGAACGCCCGCTGTGGCCGTCGCTGCCGGAACCAGGTAGAAGTTGGCGCGCAGATCCGCACTGCCGCGACTCACAACTCCATCGCTCACGAAGGCGTAGAAACCCAGTGTGTCAGCAGAGTTGTCCAGTCGATCGTCTATGCCTCCCGCTGATCGGTTGAGCGTAAACAGAGCCAGCCCTTGAACCGCCTGCTTTACAAACCGGCTGACCTCCAGTGACGCAGATATTCGCTCGCGCGCCTGGAAGGCGTTTCGATCTACGATCAAACCCGATCCGTCCGTCGGATAGTGGAACTCACTATCGCCGTATCGCGCCGACAGGGTGGCAGTGGTTCGCTCGTCCGGGTGCGCTGAGACGCTGCCACTGAGCACCAGGTTGTTGTACTCACTGTTGAATTCGTGAATTCCGTCTGTCCCGGAACGCCTGATGCCCAGACCGAAGCTGACTGTCTCACTCCCGCCATTTGCATACGCGTCCACCAGGAGCGACGAGTGCGTTCCGCCTCGTACGCCAGCTCCGTACTCGGGCTTGCCACGTCCCTTCCTGGTAAAGATCTGCACGACCCCGGCCATCGCGTCTGACCCGTACAACACGCTGGCTGGTCCCCGCACGATTTCGACGCGCTCGATGTTGTCCAGTGAAAGATCCGCGAAATCGTAAGCGCCACCCGGCTCGTTCACCGCCGCACCGTCAATCAAGACTTTCACGTAATCGCTTTCGCCGCCACGCACAAACAGCGATGTGGTACTACCATAGGACCCGCTCTCGACAACACCGACGCCGGCGAGCATTCGTAGTGCTTCCGACACACTGCTCACACCCTGCATCCGCAGCTCGCTACCGTCGATGACAGAAACTGCAGTTGGAACGGATGAGCGGAGCACGGGCAGCCTAGTTGCAGTGACAACTACCGGGTCCAAAATGGTAGTGTCCGGAGCCTGGCCCGAAACGGGAACGGCCGCCAATGACAACACCGATGCAAGAACGAGCAGACGGTTCTCTTTCATGCTGTTGTCTCTCTTCACAGCGATCATATGGGGTCTCTTCCGGTCTCTCCACGTTTGAGCGGTATGAACTGTGGCACGTCGCCCCATTGTGTCATAGCCACGGGCCAGCCAAACACGTCCTCCAGCACCTCGCGCGTGAGCACGTCGTTGGGTTCCCCCATCGCACGCGCCCGACCCCGGTCCATGACTATCAATCGATCCACGTAGCGGGCAGCGAGGTTGACGTGATGCGTTACCAGAACGCCTGTGAGGCCACGTTCGCGCACGAGCTGCGTGGTCAACTCGAACACCTCCATCTCATGACGCACGTCGAGGTTAGCCGTGGCTTCATCCAGCGCGAGTACTTGTGGATCCTGCGCCAGAGCCCTCGCGATACGTACTCGCTGCCATTCACCACCTGACAATGTGCCCACCCACCTCTCGCTCAATTCAGCCGCATCGCATCGCTCTAAGGCCCTTTCCACGACTGAGAGGTCGTGACCGCTGGGTGCGCCGAGTGCTCCCAGATGCGGGTAGCGTCCGAATAGCACAGCTTGATGCACTCGCAGGGGGAAAGCCGGTTCCTCGCGTTGCGAAACGACGCCGATCCGCTGAGCCAGGTCGCGGCGCTTCCATTCGTGTGCCGGCTTACCGAAGGCCAGTGCACGACCCCCGGCGGGCTTCAAGGCCCCCAATAGCAGTCGAAGCAGCGTGGTCTTGCCACTGCCGTTTGGACCGACCAAACCGACCAGCTCTCCCGCCGACACACTCACGTCCACGCCGTCGACCACAGCGCGTCCCGCGGCTCCAGGATACATGTACGAGAGGCTCAGCGCCTCGAAGATCACTTCGCCCATTGTCTGACCAGGACCACGAACACGGGTACTCCGATCAGCGCTGTCACAACACCGACCGGAAGTGTCAGAGGGGCGAAGGCCGTACGCGCCACCGCATCGGCGATCACCAAGAGCACGCCTCCGAGGAGAAACGCTGCAGGGAGCAGAGTCCGGTGGAGATGTCCCCATGCGATTCGGATGGCGTGCGGCACTACCAGGCCGACGAAACCGATGATCCCGGACACGGAGACAGCGACGGCAGTGAGCAGTGACGCCGCGAGGAATAGGACACGCTTGAGCTGCTCGACGTCCGCACCGAGGAAGCTCGCCGGCTCCTCGCCTAATGACAGCAGGTCGAGCGGGCGGCTGAAACGATACAGAACGACCAAAGGCACTGCGGCGTATGCAGTGAATACGCCCACCGCATGCCACG
Organism: Gemmatimonadota bacterium; assembly: GCA_039589275.1. Taxonomy (GTDB): domain Bacteria; phylum Gemmatimonadota; class Gemmatimonadetes; order Gemmatimonadales; family GWC2-71-9. Next base: position 39,967 of record JBDHHP010000010.1, read on the forward strand.
ATGCTGTGTCGAATCCACCCAAGAGCCATAACAGGGCGTTCCTCACTTCCGGTGCCGGCGAAACCGCCATGATGGCACCCATTAGCGAAGCCGCGAACGCGCCTACCACGACGCCGGACAGCAGAAGCACACGCGTATCCAGCACGCTGCCGCTCACGATCGCGAGACGGTAGACCAGCGCGACGGCAAGCAACGCTCCAATCAGAGCAGCAAGAGGCACCGCCCACGCGCTGCCAATCCGCAACACGATGGCCAGCACCGCCCCAAGCCCCGCGCCACCGGAGAGACCCAAGAGATAAGGATCGGCCAGCGGATTTCGCACTAGCGCCTGCAGAGCGGCACCCGTTACCGCTAGACTTCCACCCACCACGAACGCCAGCAACACGCGTGGCAGTCTCAGGTCTCTGACGATGGCGACCGCCGCCTCGTCTCCGCGTCCACTTAGCCCTTCCCAGACAGCTGACATTGGCAGATGTGCTGGACCTACAGCCAGGCCAATTGCTACCGCCGCGACTGCTGCCAGCGACAACATCATCCACCTCTTCATTGGCGCCACTCTGACAGCGCGGCCCGAAGGTGGCGGACAGCACCCGGAGCCCGAAACGAAGGACGATTGAACTCACTGCCTGCAACTATGACGAATCGACGTTCTCGGACGGAGGCTACAGACTGCCACTCGGGACGACCCGCCCAGGCTGGCACGCCGGAGTCGGATGCCACCAACACGATGTCGGGATTACGTTGCGCAATAGCTTCGATGCTCGTGGTGAGCGACGGCCGATCGGAATCCCCGAACACGTTGCGCCCTCCGGCAAGCTCCACGATCTCACTGAGAAAGCTCTCAGATCCAATCACGATCGGGGGATTGTCCCAGGCGAGGATCAGGACCGAGGGATGCCACTCCTCCTGACCGACGGCATCAATTTGCGCTAGCTGAAGAGAGAGCTCGGCTACAAGTGTATCGGCCATTGCCTCGGTTTCGGTAAGCCGACCGAGCACATGAGCGGCACGCGCGAGGTCTGCCAACTTGTCTGTGCGGAGACTCACGGTGGCGATGTCGAGTGCCTCGAGCCTCGTTATCGCCGTTTCGTTAGAGGGAGAGGCATAAAAGACAACTAGATCGGGGCGCGCGGCCACTATCAGCTCGACGTTGGGGCTGAGCCCGTCGCCGACGCTTGCTATTTCGGCGATCTGAGGCGGATAGTCCGCCCAGCGCGTGCGCCCGACGATCTTGATGCCCGCCCCAAGATCGAAAAGAAGCTCCGTGGTGGAAGGGGCCAGCGAGACGATGCGCTGGAAATCCCTCTGGATAGGAAGGGGACGACCGGAGTCATCCCGCTCGGGCCCTGAAGAGTCGGTCTGCGGCGATACACACGCGATGGCCGACCCTAGAAGGGTCGCGAGGGCGAGCTTAGGACTCAGCAACGCTCACTCCTTCACTGCGGGAAGGATGTGAGCGACTGTCTCTAGCTATCTGGAGTGTTCGCTCCACCTTTCCCCCCCCACGAGGGAATCCGTTGGTGGTGCGAGCGGGCACGTCTCCTGGCTTCGGGCATCGGCTCGCCTTCCCGGTTTCCCAGTGGCGACTGAGCCGAGGTTCAATCCCTCTTACAGTGGCGGGGCCGCGCCGGATTCACACCGGCTTCCGTAGGCCACACTCGCGCGATCAGCTGTCAGCTGTCAGCTGTCAGCTTGCCTGAACTTACCTGCCTCCTCCTTCCTTCGCTAGCGCCGCGTTCAACTGCTGCTTGAGTGCGGTTCGGCGCTGTTCGTAATCGGTGCGTTCTCTTTCGCTCGCCTCTCCCTTGGCCTCGAACTCGGAGTCCAGCAGGGCGATCTGGGCGGCTAGGGCGTCAGACCCCGTTCCGTCTACCCGCGTCTTCGGCTTGCTGCGCTTCCGCATCCAAAGGAACAGCACCGTTGCTAAGGCCGCGGCCACGAAAAGTACGATAATCCACTGGAGTTGTTGTGGTGAAAAAGGCGGCGGCGGAAGTAGGATAGTCACGACGGTATCGGCATCGAGACCACCGTCAGAGAAACGCCGATACGACGATTCAGCTATTTCATCGACGCCGATGAACCTGAAGTCTGCCCCAGTCACCGTTGCGGTGCTGTCCTCCAGGAGAATGTGCATGCGATCCACATACCCAACCATGGTGATCGGGACTTCACGCGCACCGCGCGGCAGCAGATAGCTCAGCAATATCTGCTTCTGCCCTGGTGGAATCGGAGCTGCCACCGCAATCGAACCGTCACGTAGGTATATCGCATCTGGACTGACGTCTGAATCCCCAATCTCCAACTGCATCGCTTGAAGAGGGAGTGCCGCCTGCCATACCGGAGTGCTGGTGTCAGCCGCGATTCTGGTGAACTTGCCACCGTTCTTCAGAGTGAACAGCTCAATCACGCGACGAGAACCATCGCTCCTGGCGGCTCGGACAATAGTATTCCTGTCGCCAGTAAACACTCTCGGCTGAGTGTATGAGGTGTCGTAGACCGTCAGGGTTGAGGCGGAATCCACCGAGCGGCCAACCGGCACGAGCGGCCGAGAGAAGTATCCGATGTCGTCATACTCGACGCTCACCAGATACGTCGCCGTGGTATCAACTGGTTCCGCGAACAAGGCATAACGACCGGCTCTGTCGGTTTGACTGGAGTCGATCGGCTGACCGCTCTCCAGGGTTACCGAATGGAGCACGACCCTATGGCCAACGAGCGGCGCAGAACCGTCTCCACTAACGTGCTCCACCGTCCCCGTCACGCGAAAACCCTGGGACACTCCCAGACCGGGAATACCCAGGGTCGTTAATGTCAGGAGCAGGTAGCTACGGAGTGAACTTCCCAAAGTCCTCAGGATCGAGGTTCTCGAGATATCTCTTGAGCGAGTCCTCATCGGGCTCTCCCGGTTCGGTCATGCTGGACTCGACGGTGTCGATTGATGTGAGATCGAGCAGGTCATCCTCGGTGAAGATTGGCGCATCCAATCTCAGGGCCACAGCGATGCTGTCCGAAGGCCTGGCGTCCACTTGCACCACGTGGTCGTTGCGGTGGATCTGGAGCTCCGCGTAGTAAGTGTTCTCTTCGACACGAGTGATGATCACCCTGTTCAACTCCCCACCCAATCCCACAATGACCTGTTTGACCAGGTCATGTGTGAGCGGCCGCGAGAACTTCACGCCGGCCAGCTCCATGGCGATGGCGCTAGCTTCAGCTGGACCAATCCATATGGGAAGCACGCGTTCTCCATCCTTCTCCTGGAGTATTACTACGGGAGTGTTGGTAGAGCGATCCAGCCCGAGGTGGGCGACGCGCACTTCAATCATAAGGAACCCGATGCTCGCTCGTTCAGTCAATACCGTCGATCAATAACGATAATGCTCCGGCTTATACGGCCCGTCCACTGGAACACCTATATACTGCGCCTGTTCCTCAGTCAATCGGGTCAGGGTTACGCCAAGGTGATCCAAGTGCAGTCGAGCGACTTCCTCATCCAGTTCCTTCGACAGCATGTAGACCTTGTTCTCGTACTCACTGCTCTTCCAGAGATCCAGTTGGGCCAAGACCTGATTGGTGAAGGAAGTGGACATCACGAAACTGGGGTGTCCCGTAGCGCATCCCAGGTTCAGGAGACGACCCTCCGCGAGCACCAGAACGCTGTGGCCATCAGCGAACACCCATTCGTCGTACTGGGGCTTGACGCTCACCTTCTCGATGCCAGAGACCTTCGCGAGCCCCGCCATGTCGATCTCGTTGTCGAAATGCCCGATGTTTCCGATGATGGCCTTGTTCTTCATCCGGGCCATGTGCTCTGCCGTGAGCACATGGAAGTTGCCAGTGGCCGTGATGAATATGTCAGCTGTCTCGACCACGTCCTCAACTCGCTTGACCTCGTATCCTTCCATCGCCGCCTGAAGCGCAATGATAGGATCGATTTCAGTCACGATCACGCGACACCCTTGCCCGCGTAACGCCTGAGCACATCCCTTTCCGACCTCGCCGTATCCGCATACGACTGCGACCTTGCCACCGATCATTACATCAGAAGCGCGGTTGATGCCGTCGATCACGGAGTGACGGCAGCCGTATATGTTGTCAAACTTGCTTTTCGTGACCGAGTCATTGACGTTGATCGCAGGAAACAGCAACGAGCCCTCCTGCTCCATCTGGTACAGCCGATGCACTCCCGTGGTCGTCTCCTCGCTGACCCCACGAACTCGCGCGGCCACCTTCGCCCAACGACCGGGATTGTCTATCTGCTCTCGCCTGAGTGTTTCGAGTATGACACCCCACTCCTCAGGATCAGCATTCGAATCGAATGATGGTACCTCCCCGGCCCGTTCGTATTCTGCTCCCTTGTGTACCAGCAGTGTCGCGTCCCCTCCGTCGTCGACTATCAAATCAGGTCCCGACCCATCCGGCCACATCAGGGCCCGCGCCGTGCACTGCCAATACTCTTCCAGAGTCTCACCCTTCCAGGCAAATACCGCTGAGCCGCGTGGGTTCTCCGGGGTCCCGTCCGGGCCAACCACTGCGGCGGCCGCGGCGTGATCCTGTGTCGAGAAGATATTGCAGCTGACCCAACGCATGTCCGCACCCAATATTTCGAGGGTCTCGATCAACACAGCCGTTTGCACGGTCATGTGTAGACTGCCCATGATCTTCGCTCCTTCGAGCGGTCTTTCAGCGGCATAGCGTGCGCGCAAGGCCATCAGGCCCGGCATTTCGTGCTCAGCTAAGCCAATCTCTCTGCGGCCCCACTCTGCGAGACTCAGGTCTTTGACCTGGTACTCCAAACCGCGAATCGCCTTTCTTTCAGCTGCAACTGTCGTCATAGAATCCTTGCCAGAGTTCAAGTGGCTTCAATCGCTGACGCCCGGGGGCGTTAATCAGCACCCCCCACGGCGTCTTTCAAGTCTGCCGCCCGAGATGGGTCCTCCCAGGTGAACAAACGCACTTCCTTTCCGCTTATTACAACATCTACGGGTTCCCGGCCGAAGTGGCCGTATGCTGCTGCCTGGCGGTAGATCGGCTTGCGCAGATCCAAATCCGCAATGATGCCAGCCGGAGTGAGATCGAACACCTTGTGTACCGCCCTGTCGATGACCTCGTCTGATACCACGCCAGTACCCATCGTGTCGACCATGACCGAGACCGGTTGCGCGACACCGATCGCGTACGCCAGCTGCACCTCACAGCGGCGCGCCAGCCTTGCGGCTACGATATTCTTCGCCACCCACCGCGCGGCATAGGTCGCGGAGCGGTCCACCTTGGTGGGGTCCTTTCCGCTGAACGCACCGCCGCCGTGCCGCCCTGCACCACCGTAGGTATCCACGATGATCTTGCGGCCGGTCAAGCCGGCATCGCCTTGGGGTCCGCCGACCACGAATCTCCCGGTCGGATTGATGTGCAAAGCCACGCCTTCAGTATCGAGGCCGGATCCCTGAAGGACGGGCTCTATCACCTGGTTTCTTACTCCCTCGTGAATCTCGGCGTTCTCTGCGCTGTCCGCGTGCTGGGTCGAAAGTACCACAGCCCGCACCGCGACCGGCCGACCATCTGCGTACTCCACCGCGACCTGACTCTTCCCGTCGGGTCGCAGCCAAGGTAATTGACCGGATTTCCGAGTCTCCGCCAGGCGCTTGGTGAGCCGATGCGCAAGCGTAATTGGCATGGGCATCAGCTCCGGTGTCTCATCGGTGGCGTACCCGAACATCATTCCCTGGTCACCGGCTCCACCGGTATCGACGCCTACCGAGATATCAGCCGATTGCGCGTCGAGTGAGGTCAGAACGGCGCAAGTGTCCGCATCGAAGCCGGTCGTAGCATGCGTGTACCCAATGTCCCGCACCAGCCCGCGTACGATTCGCGGCACTTCCACGTAGGCAGAAGTCGTGACTTCACCCGCAACGATGACCATTCCGGTTGTGACCAGCGTCTCACAGGCAACACGGGCTACTGGGTCCTCGGCCAGAATGCTGTCCAGGATGCCGTCCGAAATCTGGTCGGCGACTTTGTCCGGGTGCCCTTCGGTGACTGATTCCGACGAAAACAAGTATCGTTGTGAACTCATTTGTGACCGTAAGTAATTGATTGATTTGAAGTTACAAGCGTATCAGCTGACCGGCAACCTACCCGCCTCGAGCAGGTCTAGATCGACGTATTCGCCCATCGCGTGCTCCAGCGCTTCCGTGACTTCGTCATTGGTGGACGCGGCCAGAGCCGCGGCGGCAGCCCGCTCTGTGGCCTCAATCTCGACCTGACGGATGAGCCACCGCACGAGTGGTAACGCACCGGGTGAGGAACTCAACACCCTGTAGCCAAGTCCTAACAGTAACAGGGTGGACAGCGGTTCGGACGCCATTTCGCCACAAACGCTCACGTCCTTGCCTCTGCGCACGCCACAATCGACCACCCGCTTCAATAGTCGTACCACGGCCGGATGGAGTGGGGTAAAACGGTCGGCCAGTCGCGCGTTGCCGCGATCAACGGCCAGGGTGTACTGCGTGAGATCGTTGGTGCCGACGCTGAGGAAGTCGGCGCACTCCGATAACTGTTCCACCATCATCGCGGCTGCAGGCGTCTCAACCATGACTCCGACTGGTAGGTCCGTTCCTATTGGCACTCCGTCCTTCTGGAGCTGCTCGACCGCCTCACCAATCAGTTCGCGGGTCCGCATGACCTCCTCGATCTGCGTCACGAGCGGCAGCATGAGGCGAACGTCGGCCGACGCGCGGGCCCGCAGAATGGCTCGGATTTGGGTGCGCATGATGTCGGGCTGGTCCAAACAAACCCGAATGGCCCTCCAACCTAGGAAGGGGTTGGCTTCCGGAGCAGTCCGAAATGCGGCCGGGAACTTGTCGCCCCCCAAGTCGTAGCTGCGAATGACAACTGGGTGCGGTGCGAATCTCGTCCCGATTCGCTCAAAGAAGCTCGCCTGCTCGTCCTCCCCCGGCAACTGGGTGCGGCCCACAACCAGGAACTCGGTGCGAAACAGGCCGACGCCCTCCGCTCCATGTTCAATGGCCGACTCGATCTCTTCCGGCAGATCAACGTTGCCCCGCAAGATCACGTTGCTGCCATCCTTGGTGCGCGCAGCGCGGTCGACGACAGCCTCGAGTTCACGACCCAACCGGATCCTCAATCCCTCCCGCCCGTACGCCTCCTTGATCTCCTCCTCCGTCGGATCCAGGAGTAGCACTCCACGGGTGCCGTCGAGCAGCGCGTCTACACCGGAATGGATCCGATCGATGCCACCTACCAGCCCCATGACGCACGGGATCTCGAGACTGCGAGCCAAGATCGCCGCATGGGATGTGCGTGCACCAAACTCGCTTGCAAGCCCGGTCACCTTGCCCTGCTCGAGCTGTACCGTGAGCCCTGGTGTCAACTCCCGCGCAACTACGATCACGGGACGGTCGCCGGCTCCATGCAGTACATCCTCGAGCGATTGGCCCAACAGCGCGTGAAGCACCCGCGTCTGGATTCCTGCAAGGTCCGATACACGTTGCTGCAAGGTGGCGCTGGATGACTGGGCCCAGAGCTCTCTCAGTTCCAACGACTCAAACTCGAATGCTCGCTCAGCAGTCAACAGATTCTCGCGTACGAGAGTCTCGACCTCACCCAGGAAATGCTCGTCTTTCAGCATCGCGATTTGGGCGCCGAATATCTTCGCCTCCTCGACACCCGCACGATCCAACGTGTGCTGACGCAAACCTTCCAGCTGTTTACCCACGACCTCGATAGCCTGATGCAATCTCTCCACTTCATCCGTGACTTCGTCGCGGGAAATCACACGATGAGTGATGGCGGGAAGCTCCGCGCGCATGACATAGACGGGCCCCACCGTTATCCCCGGCGACACCCCTAAGCCTTTGATCACACGCTCGTGGTTCATATTTCCTCGGCGAAATCCGTGGCCAACATCGCGGCGAGTTCCTCTACAGCCGCCTCCGCGTCACCGCCATTGGCTTGTAGTACTAGTGTGCTTCCGCATTCGGCAGCCAGAGTCATCACACCAAGTATGGACTTACCATTTACCTCCATGTTGTCGCGCGAGACTTTGATGTCCGCCTCGAACTTCGAGGCTATTTTTACGAACTCCGCTGCCGGGCGCGCATGCAAGCCGAGCCTATTAGCCACCATGACGCTGCGCTCTATCACACTTACAACCATCCCGCGAGCACAGCCAAGAAAACGGCACCCAGCCCGAAACGGAGCGCCCCCAACGTTGGCCAAACCCAGCGTGCGAAGACTATTCCAGCAGCGGCCACCACACCGACTCCAAACAGTGCGTCTGCGTCGAGACCTCTCGTCAGCCAAGCCCCGACCAAAGGCAGTGCAACTCCCACCGCAAACGCAGCAACCGGCCCTGCCAACTGCATGGACAGCTTGATCGGTTTCCCTCCCAAGCTCCGGGAAACCTGCATGCCCCCGTCCCATCCCGCTCGGAGTGCCCATGTCCTAATTAGTAGGTGCACGGAGTTGTACAGCAGGAGGAACGCGACGACGCCGGCTAGAGGTGATGCGACCACCCCCAAAATGAGTCCTACCGCCGACGCTACGGGCAGGGCGCCGGCCCACACTATCTTGTCCCCAACTGATCCAAGTGGTCCACCCAGAGCGCGGCGAAGTCTGTCGGTCTGGTCTTGTGGCACACCCTCGTGCTCGGCACGAGAAAGCGACCCGACGGCGAGGCCGATCAAGTACGGATGGCCATTGAAATACCGCGCTGCCCTGGCCAGCGCCTGTCGGTACCTGTCGCCATCCGTGCCTCCCGGTAGGTCCCGCAACAGAGGCTCACTCGAGAACGCCACACCGACGCCCACAAGACGGTCATAGTTCCATGAAGCCTGAACTAGCAGGAGCCGAAACCACGCCGACACGGTTCCCCGCTTCATAATAGGATCACTCCGATGAACCCTCCGATGAGCCCCAGCACGAACCAACGTTGAACGGATTTCTGGCCCGCCAGTCGAATCACTCCCATAACGGCCGCAGATGCGGCCGCACCGAGCGTCACGATGCCGAGATACACGGCGCCCTGCACGTTCAACGGCGCCCATTGCCGAACCGCCCAAGCCAGAATGAGTCCGAACAGGGTAACCAGCAGACAACGGATCACGTCGCGCCCCAGACAGCGCACATGCAGACGCGCAATCACTGCTACAGATCCGGCGTCCAATTGAGTCCTGTGACGCTCAACGTCCCCTCCGTTTCTGATCCGCATCAAGTGGATCGCCCATCCGCCCACAAACGCGACCAAGAGACCTGCCGCCACGCCGACCCCAGTGCCGAGAATCGCCGGCGCACCCGCTGCTGCCGCTACTCCACTCACCGCACCCAGGCCGTAGTCGGGGTACTTGGATGCCCCAACTGGAAGCACCTCGAACGCAAACAACTCCAAGACGACCCCGACTGTCATACCCATGGCCGGGTCTCCCACGATCAAACCCGCGATGACTGCCGCAACAAATGGGCGAGCAATCATGACTTGGGCTACACTCGCCAGGTCCAGCCCGACGAGGACTCCCCACAGCAGCAACCACGCGAAGTTGTCTATCACGCAAACTCCGATATCGGCACGGATTTGCCAGTTGGAACGTCCTGCGCCGAAACCTCTATTCCCTCTTCAGTCAATGCCCTCAAGTTGCTGGCTTCCTCGTCGGTCAAGAAGATGTACCGCCACCTTCTGGTGCGACCGTCCGCCTCATGAATGCCGCCAACGTTCACATGCTTGACTGCCGAACTCGCGTGGCACGCCGCAACCAGCGTGCTCACATCAGCCATAACCACGATGGTGCGGCTGCCGTCGCTCGCCAGTCGATCGAGCGCGCCGCCGGCTCCGCCGATTTCGACGAAGTCCACTTCCATGCTGGGCGGAACACCCATGCGGTAGAGGTCTCTCTCCCACTCGTTCTGCGCCACGTGATCGTCGATTAGTAGAATCCGATCCGCACTCAACGCCTGCCCCCACCCAACGACCACCTGGCCGTGGATGAGGCGATCGTCCAACCGCACCAGAACCAGGGTCACGATCTCACCGTGTTGATTGCGCGCTTCCCAGCCGATGTTGCCCGCGCGGCCGCTTCGCGTGGCGATAGATCTCGATGATACACGAAATCGATCAACATCGGCAGGTTCACACCGGCAACCACGGCCACGTCATCCCTCTCACGGAACTGAGTCATTGCTGCCTGGAGACAACTGCCGCCCGGCATGTCGGTGAATACCAGTGCAGGTTGGTCACCGACGGCAGCTTCCACTCCAGCGCACAAATCGTCCCTGCTTAGGCCTTCGTTGGACACGGGTGTTAGTGCGTCCGCTTCACCGGTGATGTTCTGCACTGCCCGAACCAACGCCGCCGCGACGCCGGCGTGGCACACCACCACCGCGCGCAACGCCTCACTCATAGTCCTCCGTCAGGTAGTCCTTCAGCTCTCGTTGTTCAGCCATTTTGGTGAGCAGGCGCTCGTTGAAGGTGACCGCCGGGTCCACTCCGCTGTAGCGCAGCAAGAGGTTCATTGCAACAACCTCAGAGATTACGGTTATGTTCTTCCCGGGGTTCAACGGCACCACTACGCGTGGAAGGTCTACGCCAAGAACCTCGACTGTCTGCCCGTCGAGACCAGTTCTGTCGGCTCCCTTCGCGCTCTCCCACTCCTTAAGGTCGACGACAACCTCGATACGTTTCTGCTGTCGCACCGCATGTACGCCAAACAACGCCGATATGTCGATCAGTCCGACACCGCGGATCTCCATGTACCTATGGGACAATGTGGTTGCACGTCCGATCAAGACGTCGGTACCACGACGACTTATGTGCACCACGTCGTCGGCGACGAGCCTGTGCCCCCGCTCAACTAAGTCGAGCACGCATTCGCTCTTGCCAATTCCCGATCTGCCAGTGAACAGGAGACCTACCCCGTAAACGTCAGCGAGCGACGCATGCAGGGTAGTGGAAGGCGCAAACACTTCTGCGAGATAGGGGGTGATACGCCGGTAGAACTCGGAGGTTGTAAGCTTCGACCGCATTACCGCTATCCCGTGCTCCTTCGCCATGCGGGACAACCCTCTCGGTATCGGCTGACCCTTGGTGACGAAGACACAGGACAGATCGAAGTTCATCAGGGTCTCGAGTGAGCGGCGCCTTTCCTCCTTATCTAACGATCTAAGGTACGAGATCTCGGTCTCACCCAGTACGTGCAACCGTTCCGGCACAAACCGCTCAATGAACCCAGCTAGCACCAGACCAGGACTGGACACCTCCGGCGATCGGATTTCCCGATCCAAACCCACGTCGCCAGTCATCAGCTCCAACTGGAGCGACCGTTGCTTACGCTCGAACAGCTCCCTAACGGACAAGCCCATGACTAAGCCGCGGGTTCACGGTGCGGTGGTGGTTTCCGCACCTCTTTCGCGATCTGATTGCGGATCTTGTCGGCGGCGCGATCGAGTGCGGTGCGGAAATCGGAGGCTTCGGCAGATGCGACTTTGACCAGGCCTCGGGGTAGAAACAGCTTCAGTTCCACCACCTTGTCGCCATGGTCCGCATCAAAGATGACTTCGGCGGACTGTGGCCTACTTGCGATCTTCACGGCCTTTTCCACCACCTGCTCTGCACGTGCCCTCAACTCCTCCGATACTTCGCAATGGCGCGCCGTAACGGTAATCCGCATCGTTCCATCGCTCCTTCTGCCCAGTCAACGGGCGTTGTTCAGCGTCTCCAAAAGATGTTTTTCGGTGTGGTCAGCTGCACGATCCCATGACAGTGTCTCTGCAAAATGCCGTGCCTGTTGTCCCAGCTGTTCTACCGATCCGGGTGTTGCTGCAAGCCGCTGCATCGCAGCGGAATACGCTCGCGCATCGCCGTGCGGCACCAGCAGTCCGGTCTCCCCATCCCGGACCGATTCCCTGAGCCCCGGACTGTCAGACGCGATCGCCGGCGTTCCGCATGCCGCGGCCTCGACGTTGGCAATCCCCCAACCCTCTTTGGCCGACGGAAAGACCAACGCCCAAGCCCGCCTGAGGAGAGTCCGCTTCTTCTCCTCATCGACGAAACCCAGGAAACGCACTGCGTCTCCTAATCGTAGTCGCTCTGCTACCCCCTCGAGCCTACCCTGGTCGTCCCCGCGACCCGCTATGAGCAGTCTGGCGTCAATACCGTCGGAACGGGACAGAGAGACAGCCTCCAACAACACTTCAATCCCTTTATAACGCTTGAGCCGGCCCACGTACAGGAATGTCGGTTGGTCGAATCGAGTTGAATCGGGATCCGGCGCGAACCACTCGGAGTCGACACCCGGTAGAATCACTCTGATACAGTCAGATCGCACACCGCGGTTCACCAGGTCCGACTTGGTGCTATCACTGATAGCGTGGAACGCGGCGCCGCGGTATAGCCGCGGTACCGGACGCTCAGCGAGCCACACTGCGCTTGCAACCGGAAGCGAAGCTTCCCTAAATGCCGTTGTGCCAAACAGATGAGGCACTATCACGTATACCGGGAGGCGTGTCATCGTCGACACGAAAAGGGGCAGCTTGTTGATGTCCTCCACAACCAAGTCGTAACCCCCGGAGCGCAGCTCACGGCGAACCGCCCCTCTGCCCACAAGGGCGAATGTGTGGCGACCCCCGCACCGTCGCACCGATAACCCTGAGATCGCCGCCTCGGAAGCTGCGCCTTTCCAGCCCGAAGCGATCAGAGTTACGTCGTGCCCTCGCTCAACCAGACGCCCAAAGATCTCGAAGAAGTGTATCTCGGCCCCGCCCGCCTGCGGGTTCTCCAAGTCGAGCCAATTGACCGCCAACACCCTCAAAGGTAGCCCAGCTTCCTGGCCAACGCGTCGAGCACACCGTTAATGAAACCGGGCGCCTTAGAGCCGGCGAACCAGTGCGCCAGCTTGACGGCTTCGTCAATTGCCACCTTAGCTGGCGTTCCTACGGTTCTCATTTCGTGCAGTGCCAGGCGGAGGATGTTTCGCTCAACTACGCCAATTCTTTCGAGCCGCCAATTCTCGGCGACCGCGATGATTTCCGCATCAAGTTGATCGACATTACGAATCACGTCGGCGGCCGCAGGCTCAGCTGCATCGAGCTGTTTGCTCAGTCTCCCATCGAGTTGGTTGAATCGAAAAGCCAAGCCCTCGAGGGTTGCGTCATCGCGGACGTCCCAGGCGTAGAGCAGTTGCAGAGCCCGAGCCCGAGCCCGAGTCTCAGTCCTCAGCACTCTGCTCGAACCGCTCGAGCGCATTCAGGACATCGACAGCCGCTTGCGCTGCCTCTTCACCCTTGTTGCCAGCCGTCCCGCCCGCTCGGGCAAGCGCTTGAGCCATGGTGTCGCAGGTAAGCAGACCGAAACCGACCGGCACCATATGACGCACTGAGGCCTCTGCCAACCCTCTGGAAGCCTCACGGGCGATGTAGTCGAAATGTGGGGTCTCGCCCCTGATGACCGCGCCCACAGCGACGGCGAGAGCGAATCGCCCGGTCGCCAACCCGCGGTGCACCACAAGTGGGATCTCAAATGCGCCGGGTACCCAAATCTCTTCTATTTCCAGCTCGGTGAATCCGGCGGCCAGGAGGGTTTGCTTGGCACCGCTCAGCAGCTTGCGCGTCACACTCTCATTGAAACGGCTGGCGACGATCAGTGCCCGACGGTCGAGCCCGCGCGATAGTCTTGACTCGCCGGACATGTTAGACGGAGAAGAGATGGCCGAGCTTGTCCCGCTTGACAGCTAGGTAGTGTCGGTTTTCTAGGCTCGGATCCGCGACGATCGGGACCCTTCCGACGATCTCCAACCCGTAGCCCTCCAAACCGACGAGCTTGTGAGGGTTGTTGGTCATGACGCGGATAGAACTGAGTCCCAAATCTCTCAGTATTTGAGCTCCGATGCCGTAGTTGCGCAGGTCCGGAGGAAAGCCGAGTTGCTGATTTGCCTCAACTGTATCGTGGCCCACATCCTGCAATTCATAGGCTTTGAGCTTGTTGAGCAGTCCGATGCCCCGACCCTCCTGGTCCAAGTAAACCACGGCGCCCGCGCCTTCTTCTGCAATCGCCTGCATGGCACTGTGCAGCTGCCAGCCACAATCGCAACGATCCGATCCGAACACGTCTCCCGTAAGACATTTCGAGTGCATACGGACTAATACGCTCTCGCGACCTGCCACATCGCCAAATACGAGGGCAACGTGCTCCGCTCTGTCCACAGCGTTGTCATAGCCGATTATCCGGAACTCACCGTAGGGCGTCGGCAATCTGGCCTCTGCGACGCGCTGGACCAGGCTCTCCGTCTGTAACCGGTGGGACACCAATTGCGAGATGGTGACGTAGGCCAGCCCGTGTTGCTTGGCAAACTCCTCGAGCTGTGCCCGCCGCATCATCGTCCCGTCGTCGGCGATTATCTCGCAGATGACCCCACCAGGATAAAGTCCGGCCAATCGCGCTAGGTCCACGCTGGCCTCCGTATGACCCACGCGCTGCAGCACGCCTCCCTTGCGCGCACGCAACGGAAACACGTGACCCGGACGACAGAGATCCGCTGGAATTGTGGCCGAGTCGATTGCCACCTGTATGGTCTTGGCCCGATCGGCCGCTGAGATTCCCGTGGTCACCCCGAACCGTTTAGCGGCGTCAATGCTGACTGTGAACGCAGTCTCAGACGATTCGTTATTCTCGTCGGTCATTTGAGGCAACCCGAGTGCAGCACAACGCTCGGGTAGTAGAGTGAGGCATATCAGTCCACGACCGTATTTGGCCATGAAGTTGATCATCTCAGGAGTCACGTGTTCGGCTGCCCCAATCAGGTCGCCCTCGCTCTCGCGGTCTTCGTCGTCCGCTACGATGACGAGTCTACCGTTTCGAACGTCTTCGACTGCCTTGTCTATGGTCGAGTATGTCATTTGTTTCCTCCGCCAGCACTAACATCCCCGCGATCGAGCAACAGCTGCCTCACGAACTTGCCCACCATGTCACCTTCGAGGTGAACCGGGCTGCCCTCCCTGAGCCTCCCGAGAGTGGTTTCCTGCAGCGTGTAGGGGATCAGTGCTACCTGCACGACAGACTGTCCTGGTGTGTCGTTGACTGTCAGACTCACGCCGTCGATTGCGATCGATCCGTGTGGAACCGTCAGATCCCATATTTCCTGCGGCACCTCGACATCGACCAGGATAGCGTCGTCTTTTCGTTCGACTTTTCGCACGCGTCCCACCGCATCCACGTGCCCCTGCACGAAGTGTCCGCCGAGCCTATCACCCACCTTGAGCGCCCGCTCCAAGTTCACTTCGTCTCCCGTCTGTAGATCACCGAACCAAGTGCGTCCCCTGGTGGTGACAATGGCCTCCACAGCGAACCAGCCGTCGTCGCAGTCCACCACGGTGAGGCACGCACCGCTTACCGCGATACTGTCCCCTTTGAGCAGATCGGTGTACGGGGCCTGTATAGTAAACGACAGGCGGTCGGCTTCGCGGCTGACCGCCGATACTCTGCCCACTTCCGTCACTATTCCGGTAAACATAATCTTCGATCCAGCACTATTAAGTTACTATCCCCGAAGGCGTTGTGCTCGACTGGAACCCACCGGAGCGCCTCCGCCAAGCGCACCGGAACTCGCTCCGGGAACGCTGCCAGCCCCTGGCCCAACAAGATCGGTGCCTGAAACAGGTAGATCCGATCAGCCAACTCGGCCGTAAGCAGCGCAGCAGCCAATTCAGGCCCTCCCTCGACCAACAGGGACCTCATTCCGAAGGCTCTGAGAGCCTCGAGTCCGCCCAATAGGCCATCGCCTTCAACCACCTCCACCGCAGTTCCCGCTAGCTTCCGCTCGGCCAATTGACGGTTGCCCAGATCCGTCGCAAGAACCGTGGGGACCTGAGCGGCGGTGCGCACCAACTGGAGCTCCGGGTCGAGTGACCCCGACTGAGAAAAGACGACGCGCTTAGGCGGCACGCGCGGTTGCACCGCACCTCGGGTTGTGAGTTGCGGATCGTCAACCTCTGCCGTTCTTCTTCCGACGACAACGCCGTCGAACCCGGCTCGCAGCCAATGGACATGATCTCGGGCCTCAGGGCCGGTAATCCACTGCGACCTGCCCCATTTGTCGGCCATGAAACCATCGAGTGAGGTCGCAAGCTTGAGGGCCACGAACGGCCGCTCTGGCCGCGTCTCCGCCCAGAGGAAAGGGGCGTTGAGCGCCGCTGCGCGTTCCTCGAGCAATCCCGATTCGACCTCGATTCCAGCCCGGCTGAGAGTCAATGCACCTCCCGCTGCCACCGCACTGGGATCCGACACCGCGAAGACGACCCTGGCCACTCCCGCCGCCAATAGAGCGTCGGTGCAGGCCGGCGTCTTGCCGACGTGCGAACACGGTTCGAGGTTAACCACGCAGGTCACGCCCTCGGTATTCTCGCAGGTGGTGAGAGCGGCAACCTCAGCATGAGGACCACCAAACTCGTCGTGATGTCCCTGCCCGACTATCTCGCCATCTTTCAGCAACACGGCGCCAACCATTGGGTTGGGCGCCGCTGTTCCCCATCCCCTTGCGGCGAGATCAAGCGCTAGCTCCATCGCCTGTCGTTCGCTAGTCAACGATGCGAACCCCCTCACCTTGTACGATCTCCCCCACCACCCACGATCTCACGGCTTCTGAGCGGGCCTGCTCGCGAACCTGGGCAACGTCGGCCGGCGACACTATCGCGATCATTCCCAAACCCATATTGAACACGCGGTACATCTCGACCTCTTCCACCTTGCCCGCCTCCTGCAGCACACGAAACAGCTCCGGGATGTCCCAAGCTGACTTCGTCACCGAAGCGGCGCATCCGTCGGGTAGCGAGCGGCTCAGATTGCCGGAAATGCCGCCGCCAGTGATATGAGCCAGTGCACGCACCCTTTCGAGTGCCGGACCGACCGCACTCCAGTAGCTTCTGTGGACGGCCAAGAACGCTTCCGCCACCGTGACTCCCAATCCCGGTACCAGCGATCCGATCCCCAATCCCAGACCTTCAAACACGATCTGCCGTGCCAACGTGTATCCGTTGGTATGCAGACCACTCGATTCGTACCCCACTAGCACATCGCCGGTACGCACTCCCGCGCCCATGATCAACGAGTCACGCGCCACGACCCCAACGATCGTGCCCGCCAAGTCGTAGTGGCCCTTGCTGTATAGGTCGGGCATCTGAGCGGTTTCGCCTCCGACCAGAGCCATATGATGCTGTCGACATCCGCGCGCCACACCCTCAACCAGTGCAACCAGAACCTCTTCGTCCAAATCCGCTCCGGCCACATAATCCAGGAACGCGACGGGCTTGGCCCCGTGCACGAGGATGTCGTTCACTGAGTGATTGACCAGATCTTCTCCAACTGTATCGTGCCTTCCCGCCTGGATCGCCACCAACACCTTGGTACCCACACCGTCCGTACTCATGACAAGGGTTGGGTTCTTCACGTCATCGGGGACCCGTATCATGCCGCCGAAGGCACCGAACCCGCCCAACGTGAGCGGCGTGTGAGTCGATACCACAGCGGCCCTGATCCTCTTCTTGGCGTGGTCTGCGGCATCGAGATCGACGCCCGCCGCCTTGTATCTGTCGGCTGTGCTCATGGACCAACCACCGCGACGTCGAAACGCACCAGGTCACCGAACTGCCGCACGCGATCGACAACATCGGTCGCCTCGATCTCCTCGAACTTGTCTATTGAGAACCGCTCCACCGCGAAGGCACCCATTGCGGCACCATACACCATCGCGCGACGCAGGCCATCATGTGTGACATCATCAGTCCGGGCCACTTGAGCCATGAAACCGCCAGCGAATGCGTCGCCGGCGCCTGTAGGATCGGACACATCCTCCAGCGGGAAAGCCGGTACATAGAATATTCCGCTCTGTTCAACCAGTACTGCGCCGAACCCACCAAGCTTGATTACCACCACTCGCGGCCCTCGACTCAGTATCCAGCGAGCGGCGCGGTAGATGTTCGCCTCCCCTGACAGATCGAGTGCCTCGGAGTCGTTTACCATCAACACCTCGATCCGACCGAGCAGCTCCATCAGTTCCCGGCGCTTACCGTTGATCCAGTAATTCATTGTATCGCAGACAACCAGCTTGGGCGTATGCACTTGTTCCAGCACGCGCAGCTGAAGTACTGGGTCGATATTGCCGAGGAAGACATACTCCGTGTCGCGGAACTGCTCCGGGATCTTCGGATCGAACTCGGCAAACACCCCGAGCTGCGTGTCGAGCGTCTCACGCTCCTTGAAATCGCGGGAGTACTTACCCTTCCAGCGGAAGCTCGCTCCCGACTTGCGCTCAACTCCGCTCAGGTCCGCACCCTTATTCGCCAGGCCATCCAGCGCCGATTCGGGGAAATCGTCACCGATGACGCCTACAACCTGCACTGGATACAGCAGACTGGCTGCATGACTGAAGAAGACTGCGGATCCGCCCAGGATATCATCCCTAGATTCAAACGGAGTCTGCACCGAGTCGAGCGCGATGCTGCCAACAATGAGAAGTGACACAGTTACATTCGCTCCGGCGCAGTGACGCCCAGTATGCGCAGCCCGTTTGCCAATACGATCTGCGCGCCACGAACAAGGGCCAGTCTAGCCCGCTCCAATTCCCTACCTGATCCCACCACTCGGTGCCGGTGATACCAGCCGTTGACCAGGCGGGCCAATTCCTCCAAGTAGGCAGCAATTCGGTGGGGCTCGAGCGCCTCAGCCGCCCTGGCAACGATCTTGGGAAACTCAGCAAGGAATTTGATCATGGACTGCTCGTCTTCCTCCACGAGCAGAGACAAGTCTGCAGCCTCGCATGATATCGCGCTCGCTTCAACGTTTGCCTTCCGGAAGATGCCCGCAATTCGGGTGTGGGCGTACTGTACGTAGTAGACGGGATTCTCTTCCGACTGCTTCGTAGCCAAATCGACATCGAAGACAAACTGCGCATCGGCGCGGCGCATGAGAAAGAAGTACCGAGCAGCATCCAGACCGACCTCATCCACCAAGTCGCGCAGTGCCACGAAATCGCCCGAACGTTTCGAGAACCGTACCTCCTCACCATGCCGCATCACCCGAACAAGCTGGACCAATACCGCCTGGAAGAATTCGTCCGACTGGCCGAGTGCTCGCATTGCCGCCGTCATCCGGTCTACGTAGCCGTGATGATCGGCTCCCCACACGTCGATAGCGCGTTCAAACCCTCTCGCGGCCTTGTCGCGGTGGTAGGCGATGTCGGGCAGGAAATACGTGTACGATCCGTCCTTCTTGCGCAGCACACGGTCTTTCTCGTCACCGTGAGCTTGGGTCGCCAACCAGATCGCCCCGTCTTTCTCATATGTGAGCCCTCGCTGCAATAGATCCATTAGCGTGTCTTCGACCATGCGTCTCACGTATAGATCGGTCTCACTGCTGACGACGTCGAACTTCACACCGAACTCTGCTAGGTCACGGTCCTGTTCCTGACGCTGGCTCTCGACCGCGATAGCGCGGCAACGCGCGATACCGTCCTCCTCCGGAAGGTTCCCGAACTCCCGCCCTTCGCTACGCAGGATTTGGGCAGCCAGCTCCTCCAGGTAGCCTCCGTGGTAGCCGCCCTCGGGTACTTCTCTATCCTGACCGACCGACTGCTGTACCCGCGCCCATAGCGACTCTGCCAACAGATCGATCTGCACGCCCCCATCGTTCACGTAGAACTCGCGTGTTACCTCGAAACCCACGGAATCCAGCAGCGACGCGATGGCATCACCTATAGCCGCACCACGGCCGTGCCCGACGTGAAGTGGACCAGTCGGATTCGCCGAGACGAACTCCACGTTGACTTTCTTTCCGTTGCCCGAGCTAGAGCGCCCGTAGTCCTCTGCCTCCGCGAGCACCCTGCGGAGCGCGTCGGATAGGGCCTCTTCCGCAAGCCAGAAGTTGATGAAGCCTGGACCCGCAATTTCCGCACTGGATACCGCACAGGCTCCTAAATCGAGCCGAGAGACGATCTCGCTAGCCAGCTCGCGGGGATTCTGTTTCAGTCGTTTGGAAAGCTGCAGCGCCAAGGCGGTCGCTAGGTCACCGTGCTTGGAATCCTTGGGTGGTTCGAGGATGACCTCTGCGTCAGGTGCGCCTAGGTCCGCGGCCACCCTGTGCAGCTCGCGGAGGAGTTGGTCGGTTCCGGCAGTCAGGAGTCTGCCCCGCTCTTCGGCTTGATTCCTGGTTTCTTCTCGGACGGCTCGCTTTTCGGCTTGCTCTCGGGTTTCGGCCCCTCTTCCTTTTTCTCTCCTGCTCGCTTGTAGTCTGTTATATAGAAGCCAGATCCCTTGAAATGTATCCCGGCACCCCCGGTGATCACCCGTTCGCCCTCGCTACCGCATTTCGGGCATTCCGCGAGCGTTGCGTCGCTGATCTTCTGAAACTTCTCGAACTCCTGTCCGCAGCTGGGACAGCGGTATGAATACGTCGGCATGTGTTCAGTATCCTGAGGTTACCATCGAGTAGCGAACCTAGCGGGGGCCCAATGGTGGGTCAACCCGACGGTCGGAACGTCCCCCACACGCTCCTCAGTGCATCGCTGATCTCTCCGACAGTGGCCCTAGCCTGTGCAGCTTCAAGGAGATGCGGCATGAGCTGGTTCGTTCCATGGGCTGCTGTTCGAAGGTTGTCGAGCGCTGCATTCCAGCGAGCCCGATCTCGTCGTTCCCTCGCTCCCGCTACGCGCGCGACTTGTCGCCGTGCCAGCTCAGAGTAGTCGGGTGCCCCAATGGCCGGCGTCAAAGCCTCATCCGTGAAGCGATTGACACCCACCACTACCTGCTCGCCTGATTCAATCTCTCGCTGATGTCGATAGGCGGATTTGGCTATCGCATCTTGAAAGTGCCCGCGTTCGATAGCTTGCGCCGCGCCTCCCAAATCGGCCACCTCGTCAAGCAACGCCGATGCGCCGGATTCGATTCGGTTGGTTAGCGCCTCTACATAGTAGGACCCGCCAAGCGGGTCGGCTGTCTGTGCCGTGCCCGATTCGTATGCCAAGATCTGCTGGGTTCGTAACGCCAGCCGCGCAGCTTCTTCCGATGGAAGAGCCAGGGCCTCATCGTAACTGTTGGTGTGTAACGACTGGGTGCCACCTAAGACAGCCGCGAGAGCCTGGACGGTGACCCGCACGACGTTGTTCACCGGCTGCTGCGCGGTGAGCGTCGAGCCGCCAGTCTGGGTGTGAAACCGCAGGCGGCAACTCCTGTCATCACCGCCGTATCTATCGCGAATCAACTTGGCCCATAGCCGGCGAGCCGCTCTGAACTTGGCCACTTCTTCAAACAGGTCATTGTGTGCGGCGAAGAAGAACGATATGCGCGGCGCGACCTCGTTGACATCGAGGCCTCGCTCCACAGCACGATCGACGTACTCGAGACCGTTGGCGAAAGTGAACGCCACTTCCTGGACAGCGGTGGCTCCGGCTTCCCTCATGTGGTAGCCGCTGATCGAAATCGGATTGAAGTTCATCTGTTCCTCGGAGATGAACCTCATGATGTCGGTAATCAGTCGAAGTGACGGCTCGATGGGATAGATGTACGTTCCTCGAGCGACGTACTCCTTGAGCACATCGTTCTGAATGGTACCCCGGAGTGCGCCTCTCGTGATTCCAGCCTCCTCGGCCACGACGACGTACATGGCCAGCAGTATGCCCGCCGTCGCATTGATCGTCATCGATGTGGACACTCTATCAAGCGGGATGCCGTCGAACAGCACGGCGAGGTCGTCAACGGTATCGATCGCGACTCCGGCGCGACCTACCTCTCCTGCTGCCACTGGAGCGTCCGAATCGAGTCCCATCTGAGTCGGCAGGTCGAAGGCAACGGATAATCCCGTCTGACCCGCACCAAGTAGCTGGCGGAAGCGCTCGTTGGTCTCTTCTGCCGTGCCGAATCCAGCGTACTGACGCATGGTCCAGAGGCGACCTCGATACATGTCAGGGTGTATGCCTCTCGTGAAGGGAAACAGCCCCGGTTCTTCACCGGGGGACGCGTGATCCGCGGTGCGGTAGAACGCGTCGACCTGTATGCCCGACGGTGAGCGCTTCACGTCGCTCACGCGCTATCGACCTCGGCCAGGGTCCGTTCCACGAAGGCCACGTCCTCTCGGCTTCCGATCAAGAGAGGAGTGCGCTGGTGCAGCTTCGATGGGACAATATCGAGAATCGGGGTCTTCCCGTCTGAGGCAGCGCCACCCGCTTGCTCGGCCACGAAAGCAAGAGGGGCAGCTTCGTAAAGCAGGCGGAGTTTGCCGTGCGGCGACGCTGAATCGGCCGGATACATGAAAACGCCGCCTGAGAGCAAGTTCCGATGAAAATCTGCTACCAGTGAGCCGATGTAACGGGCGTTCTTTCTGTGCGGATCCGTGTCACTCTTGAAGGCGTTGACTGCCTTACGGTATCCGTTGCTCCAGCGATGGTAGTAGCTCTCGTTGATGCTGTAGTAGCTCCCCGAAAGCGGCGTTTCGATCCTCGGGTTGACGAGCCTGAATTCTCCGATCGTGGGATCCAGCGTGAACGCATGCACCCCGTCACCGGTGGTGTACACGAGCATCGTGCTCGAGCCGTGGATGACGTAGCCTGCTGCGACCTGCTTGCGGCCAACCTGCAAGCAATCCTCCAGCCCGCCCGGACCAGCCGTTGTCACACGCCTATGAATCGAGAAGATAGTCCCGATCGATACGTTCACATCGATGTTTGAAGAGCCATCGAGCGGGTCGTGCAACAGGGCATACTTACCCGGTGAGTTAGGGTTATCGATGGGGACTGGCTCTTCGTCTTCTTCCGAAGCCATGACACAGATGCGGCCGCTCCACGCAAGTATCTGTTTCATGGTGTCGTTGGCGATCACGTCCAACTTCTGTTGCTTCTCGCCAGACATGTTCGTTCCACCAGCCGCACCGAGGATGTCTACCAGCCCGGCGCGCCGTACGTAGCCCGAGATGACCTTGGCCGCGAGGGCTATGTCGTAGAGCAGCTGAGTAAGCTCACCGGTGGCGTCCGGGTGCAGCTCCTCTTGGTCCAGGAAGAACCGTTCGATCGTAACAACCGACGTGTCTGGCACTTCAGCGCCTCCCAAGGGGTGGTGGAAACACCCTGCTCGATCTGAAAATAGCGACCATCGGACCGAACCGTCACCGTACCCCCGTCGTCCGTTCGAAACACCATCGTACCGTGAGCCAACAGCCTGTCGAGCGTACTGAATGCCGGGTGACCGTATCGGTTGCGACCCACGCTGATCACCGCAACGCTCGGCGTCAGCACATCTAACCAGGCATCTGTAGTGCCTGCGGAGGCGCCGTGATGTCCGACCTTGAGCAGGTCGGACTCGCTCATGACGGGGATCAACAACGATTCTGCGGGCCACTCAATATCACCCGTCAGAACAGCTGTGAAACACCCGTGTTCCAGGCGCAAGACCACCGAGTTGTCGTTGGGATCCAAGTGCGTGGAGATCCAGTCTCGCCGAGGGTGCAGCACCTCGAGCCGGATTGAGTCGATCTCGATCACGTCCCCGGCCCGGGCAGCGCGCCAGCTGCCGCCAACGCGATCCAGAGTAGCCAGGTACTCGCGGTACAACTCAGTTCCGAAAGGCTGCCCAGGATCCAGCACAAGTTCGGGTGTCATTTCCGTGACTACGGCCGGCACGCCGCCCAAGTGATCCGCGTCTCCGTGGGTTACCACGACTGCCGCAAGCTGTCTCACGCCCCTTTGGCGCAGGAATGGCAGCACAACGCGTCGACCGGCATCGAATCCAGCAGTGCGCGGCCCTCCGTCAACCAGAATCCATGAGCCGCGAGGCGTGCGAATGACGATGGCATCACCTTGTCCCACGGATAGGAAATGAAGAACCAGTTCATTCGAGCGGTACTGGTCTTTACCGAGAGAGGGAATGGCGAACGCCCAACTCGCTATGGCTGCTAGGAAGGCGATGCGCCGCAGCCGAGGCATTGACGGGCGTCTCACCCGGAACCACACGGCTGATAGGAGCACCAGACACCAGGGCAGCGCGAACAGCGAACCGGCGACACCCGTCAGATGCCCACCGGGAATCCCCGCCGCCAGCTCGGCGATCCACTCGAGTGCCGCAAGCGTCAGCCCGGTCCCGCCAGCCGGGATAGCTCCGCCAACGAGACTGAGAAACAGACCGGGGACCACCAGACCTGCCAGCGGAACCGCCACCAGATTCGCCAGCACACCGATGGGGGCTACAGATCCGAACGCAAATGCGGT
>JBDHHP010000011.1:0-51822 GCA_039589275.1 Gemmatimonadota bacterium
TCCCCGGGGTGAAGGTCGACAAGGGCGCGAAGCCCCTGATCAACTTCACCGACGAGAAGATCACAGAGGGGCTGGACGGGCTGCGTGATCGACTAGCTGAGTACTACGGCCTGGGCGCGAGGTTCACCAAGTGGCGCGCAGTGATCACGATCGGCCACGGGTTGCCGACCAGTTTCTGTGTGGATGCCAACGCGCACGTTTTAGCGCGATATGCCGCGCTGTCGCAGGAGGCCGGATTGGTGCCGATAGTCGAGCCGGAGGTACTCATGGACGGCGACCACACGATCGAGCGGTGTGAGCGTATCACCACGGCAACGCTCGAGCATGTCTTCTTCCATCTGCATGCGCACAGGGTCCAACTCGAGGGCATGGTTCTCAAGCCGAACATGGTCATATCCGGTACGGATTGTGAGGAACAAGCTAATGTTCAGCAGGTGGCGGAGGCGACGGTCCGCACCCTGATGCGCACAGTCCCCGCCTCTGTACCAGGCATCGTCTTTTTGTCGGGAGGCCAGAGTCCGATCTTGTCTACCCAGCACCTGAACGCGATGAACGCCATGGGCGACCACCCGTGGCAACTCAGCTTTTCTTACGGCCGCGCGTTGCAGCAAGAGGCACTAAACGCATGGGGAGGCAAACCCTCCAACGTGGCGCAAGGCCAGAACGCCTACCTACACCGCGCTAAGTGCTGCGGTGCGGCGAGGTATGGCAAGTACTCGGAGAAGATGGAGAAGGCGGCATAGAGCACCACCCGACCCACGCCCGGAAGGCCTGGGATGGCGGACGAGAGCGGGAAAAGGCAGGAAAGAAGAGACTGGCGGTCCGAGTGGACCGCCAGTTCTGTTGTCCTGCGCTCATGTGCGTGCGAAGCGCCTCAACCGATCATCCGCACTCACTGTAGCCGCAAACGTGACACTTCACGCAGCCCTCGGCGTACTCAAGTTGAGATCCGCAGTCGGGGCAGGCGCCAGCGGGTTGGGCAGCGTCATGAAGTTCGAAGTGGAGCAACTCGCCCTGTGGCCCCGCAGCCCGCTCTTGGCGAATCGAGACAACCGAGTCGGCGCCCGCCGGCTCGCTCTCTAGCAACTCCTGTTGGATGCCCTGCTTGTCCTGCATCCACTTCTCCATCGCGATACCAATCGCATCGGGAACGGAGAGGACCTTATTGGGCCCGAGCCCGGTTACCTTGTCGGACGAGATGCCGCGCAGCTGCCGGTGGATCTCGCTCATTGGAATGCCCGACCTGAGCCCCAACGAGATGAGTCTCCCGACCGCTTCGACGTCGGCCATCAGAGCGCCACCCGCCTTGCCGAGCGACATGAACATCTCGAACGGCTGGCCCTTGTCGTCCTCTGTGATCGTGACGTAGAGCGTCCCGAGAGGCGTATCGACTCGACGCGTCGTACCCCGCAACAACTCGGGGCGCGAGCGCTTGGCCCGGCGTTGTAGGTTCTCGGCCTCAACCTCATGGAGCAGTTTCCGCGTCCGCACATTCTCAGCTTCCAGTTCGGCGATGGTCGACTTCAGCTCGGTCACCTCGTCCGACGGCCGACCCTCGGATGGGTCATCAACCTTCTCTTCCTGCACCTTCTTGGCCGTTGAACCTGACGAGAGCACCTGCATCTCCCGACTGCCATCGCGGTATACCGTAACACCCTTGCATTTCAGTTCGTGCGCCAACTCATAGATCTCACGAACGTAGTCTTCCGTCGCTTCGTTGGGAAAGTTGCAGGTCTTGCTGATGGCGCTATCGGTGTGCTTCTGGAAGGCACCTTGCATGCGGATGTGCCACTCAGGCGTGACGTCGTGCGCGGTCGTGAACACATGCTGCCACTTCTCGGGGACTTCGTCGAAGTGAATGTGGCCCGACTCGGCGATCTTGTTCATGAGCTCGTCAGAGTGCCAACCCTCGTCTTGGGCGATCGCCACGAAGTCCTCGTTCACATCCGGCATGAGGACTCCTGCCTGGTTGCGCATGAATGCCACCGCAAACAGCGGCTCGATCCCGGAAGAGCACCCGGCGATGATCGAGATAGTACCGGTAGGTGCCACCGTAGTGAGGTTACAGTTCCTTAGCCGCCGCTCAGGCCGCACGCGTCCACCGCTGCCGGAGCGCGCACAGGTCGTGTCAGGACCCCAGATGCTCTTCTCCCACTCGGCGAAGACCCCCCGCTGACGTGCCAATCGCTCGCTCTCAACCTTGGCCTCTTCGTCCACATACCGCATGAGTTTGCCGGCCCACTCGATAGCCTCGTCAGAATTGTACGGGACTCGGAGCCGAATCAGGAAGTCAGCCCATCCCATGATACCGAGACCCACCCTACGAATACGGGCAGAGAGATCGGCTATCTCGGGCAGGGGATATCTATTAGCGTCGATAACGTTGTCCAGAAAGTGAGTGCATAGGTGTACCGCGCGGCGCAGACCGTCCCAATCCACATCTCCATCCCTCACGAAAGCACCCACATTGATCGAACCGAGGTTGCACACGTCGTATGGCAGCAAGGGCTGCTCACCGCACGGGTTGGTGGCCTCATAGCTACCGAGGTGGGGTACCGGATTGTGGCGGTTGGCCTCGTCGACAAAGAACACACCCGGTTCGCCCGTCTTCCAGGCACCGTGCACGATCTTGTCAAACACCTCGCGGGCATTCAGCCGGCCAACCACTTTGCCCGTTCTCGGGTGGATCAGGTCGTATTCCTGGCCCTGTTTCACCGCATACATGAACTGGTCGGTCACGGCGATGGAGATATTGAAGTTGGTGATCTTGCTGGTGTCGTCTTTGCAGGTTATGAACTCGAGTATGTCCGGATGGTCTACTCGTAGGATCCCCATATTTGCGCCACGACGAGTTCCACCCTGCTTGACGACTTCGGTCGAGGCGTCGTAGAGAGACATGAACGAAATCGGCCCGGATGCGACGCCCATGGTAGACCGAACGACGTCGTTCATGGGTCGAAGCTTGCTGAAACTGAATCCAGTACCGCCACCGGATTGGTGCACCAACGCCATGTTGCGGAGCGTATCGTAGATCCCATTGCGTGAGTCAGATAGAGCGTCTTCGACCGGCAACACGAAGCACGCAGACAGCTGACCCAACGGGCGGCCAGCATTCATCAGGGTAGGGCTGTTCGGCATCCATATCCGGGTCGCCATGAGCTCGAAGAACGTCTCTGCCAGGGCCTCGACGGCACCGTCACTAGCGCCGTACTTGGCATCTGCGGTCGCTATGTTCCTGGCAACCCGCCAGAACAGGTCCTCTGGCTCCTCCACCGGATGGCCATTCTCATCCTTGATCAGGTAGCGGCGCTTGAGAACCGTAACCGCGTTGTCAGAGAGTCGGAGATCTGCGCCCCTGTTGGATTCGCCAGAAATGCCCATGAAAGCTCCTGCCCGTGCAGAGCGTTTTTATGTCCACCGACTCGTACTGAAATGTAAGCGATTAGAGGGAAAGGCCCCGCGGCCGGCCTCGCGGCGCGGGGGGTCAAGGTACCTGGTTACGCCTCAAATGCAAGTAGGATCGGAACAGGCGAGCCCACGTCGGAATGTTGAATCCACATCACAAATCTGTCGGGTCGCAACTCGGATGTCTCTGCACCATTCCAGACCTGTGCTGGCGGGCCTGCTCCACGTAGTGTTCCCATGTGATCCTAATTCGCTCCCGGAGCACCTCGTCTACATCGCGCACTACCCTCGCAGGCGAACCCAACACGACCGACCCCGCCGGAATTTGCGTGCCCTCGGTCAGCAATGCCCCTGCACCGATGACCGACCCAGCACCCACACGCACTCCGTTCAGCAGAATCGCACCCATTCCTATTAACGAATCATCTTCAACGGTGCATCCGTGAAGGATCACTCGGTGCCCGGCACCTACCCGACTACCGATTATACACGGAACCTCCTCATCCACGTGCACCACCGACAGATCCTGGATGTTCGTCCGCTCCCCGATGATAACCGGTGCGAGGTCACCTCGAACCACCGAATTGTACCACACACTCGACTCGCGACCGATGGTGACGTCGCCCATTACGACTGCACCCGGGGCCACGAACGCAGTTGAGTCTATCACTGTATGCTAGGGTTGGCGCCTGAAGCGGACGGGCACCCTGGCCCAGGCCTCGATTGGCCGACCATCCTTCATAGCGGCAGTATACTGCAGGCTATCACGTGCGAATCGACGAGCTGCCAGCGTGTAGACATCGGCCCGAGCGCGACGTCCGGCCACGACCAGAAGAGGACCGCCATCGGTGCCCACCTTGACGAACACGTCTACCTGCTGCGGCATGTCCTCACCGCGATCGGGCATCGTGATGATCGATATCCCATGCTGCATTGGAGGTGAGTCGTAGCAGCGGCCCTGGGCGTTCCTGAAGTACTCCGCCGACGGAGTCTCCAGACCGCAGATGTCAACCGGTGCCGGCCTCACTGGCTCCGGGTCCGGCGGGGGCTGCTGCTGCGGTGGCTCTCGGGCCGGCACCAGCCGCGGAATAGGCAACACGAGCCGCACACCCCGACCAACGTTTACCATCTCGTCGTACTTCTCGTACCCGTCTTGCTCCACCTCCACTCTATGACTCCCAGCATCTAGCTCTAGTGTGTCCCCGGCAACGGCCGGGCTGCCGTCGATCTTGAGGGTTGCTCCCTCCGGAATGGTGACAAGCATCTCACCCGTGTTGGGCAGCTCACTGACCGGTGTTGTAGTATCGGCAGCGGCGCCCGTCGAGTCCCTGTCTGTTAGGCTATCATCGGGCATCAGGGCCGCCGTGAGGAGCGAGTCGCCCAACAGCGAATCCACTGCCGCGCTATCGGTCACCCCAGAATCGATCCCTGTCTGAGGACCTGCCGTTCCCCGCGCCACGAACGGCGGCCATTGGGCGTCCATGAAGAAGTACCAGTAGCCACCAGCGCCACCCCCACCGACCAGCAACAGTGCCAAGAACCCTACCAGTATGCCGCCTTTCTTCCGCTTGCCCTCTCTCCCCTTCTCACTTTCCTCCTCATCAAAAGTCCGGTCTACTGCACCCGGAATCGGGGTTGTAGGTGTGCTGGGCGATACCGCCCGGGGCACGGTGCTCGGCGGGGGTGGCCGCGGTATGGCGGTAGTTGGTGCAGTCGATATCGTCACCTCCGCACCCCTCATAGTGAGTGGGGTGCCGTGCTCCAGCACAGCCACCAACTCATCGGCGGACTGGAAGCGGTCGTCCTGCGACTTTGCCATCATCCGCCGGATCGCCTGGAATAGCTCCCTGTGTTCCGCAGTCGGGAGGTCCGGCTCGGGCAAATCTTCCATGATATGCTTGTAGCCAATGGCGAATGAATCTTCACCATCGAAAGGCACCGATCCCGTTAAGCACTGGTACGCTACAACCCCAAGCGAGTACAAGTCGCTGCGGCCATCGAGCGGCTGGGCTCTGGCTTGCTCCGGGCTCATGTAGTGCGGCGTCCCGATCGACATGCCTGTTCCTGTCAGGCGCGTGCCCGTCGCGGCTTTCGCGATTCCGAAGTCCGTTAGAATCGCGTGACCCGTTTCATCGAACATGATGTTGTCGGGCTTTATGTCGCGATGGACGATCTCATTCTTGTGCGCATACCCGAGGGCGCCTGCAGTCTGAGCCAGAATCCGCTTGATCTCTTTGGGTGGCACAGCTCCGCCCTTCTCCAGCACCTCCGACAAGGACTCGCCCCGCAACAACTTCATCACGAAGTAAATGACGCGGCCTGTATTCCCCACGCGATAGATCGGGATGATGTGGGGATGCTCGAGCCTGGCAGCAGTACGTGCTTCGCGTTGGAATCGCTCGACAAACTCGGCGTCGAACCCCAGCGAAAATGGAAGGACCTTGATGGCAACTTCGCGATCGAGCTCTCTCTCTCGAGCTCGGAACACGATCGCCATACCGCCACGACCCAACTCCTCCAGGATCTCGTACTCGTCCTTGAGGGCGGCAGCGACTACGGTAAGCTCGGACTCCTCCAAAGGCTGTCCGATGGCCGCGATGGGGGTCGTGGCCGCTAGATCCAACCCACAGGAAGGACAGAACTTAGCGTTGTTCTGGACTTCGACGCCGCAACGAGAACAGAACATGCCTCTTTTCGCTCCAGAATGCTCAACCTAGAGAATCGGCACCAGTGGAGCAAGCTACGCGAATCGACCGTGCCAAGATGTGACCCTGATCTCACCTCGCTGATGGCATCAGAACGACGGTCCGAACGCTAGATACACGCGGGAGTCACCTCGCTCAGAACCCAGGCCCTCTCGGAGCGCCAAGGCCCATCCCAGGCGTACTCTGAGTAGGAACGACGATCCCACACCCACATCCAAGGTGATCTCGGTACCCACATCACTCAGCGCGGTTGGATTAGGCTCTTGGCCTCGGTTCCAGCCTCCGCCAACTTCGAAGAACAGATTCGCCGACACCCGATCGAGCAATAGGGGTAGCCGGCCCATACCCTTCCCTGCAAGGAGCATGGGAATCCGCAATTCCAGAATTCCAGCTGTGGCTCGAGTGAATCGTCCCCCGCGGCCATAGCCACGGAGCGGGAATCTGCGCCGCCCGCTCCCCAGTGTCGTGCCCGGGACTAGGCTGACCGCCTCACCCGATTCACCGCCGATGGAAAACGTGCGGGCGTCCGGACCGCCAGAGAACCCTCCGCTAACACGCGCCGCCAATACCCAGTGCGCAAAGCCCGGCAGCGGCAAAGCCAAATAGCCGCTGAGGCCAAGCCGTGCTTCGTTTGACCAGCCGACACCACCAAATTCCCAACGCCTGGCGTACAAGCCTGACACCGACAGACCGTTTTCCGGAGAGATTGACAGCGGGGCGCGCTCCGAATGGGTCAGACCCAGCGACAACAGGGCTCCGCCGAACGTTGCACTGTCAGGAACCCACCCCAAAGGCTCCGACCCGTCGTTCACCAGATCCTCCCTGTCTACGAAGCCGCCTACTCGGAGTCCAAAGCTGGTACGCCAGCGCCGCCATGCATATCGCACTCCCGCCTCGGCCGATCGCTCGCGGACCGATACCGGCCCCGTGCCCCCGCTTTCTGTGAGCCCTAAACCTGCGTATTCCCAAGTCTGCGCGGCCGCGAGGTCAGCGCTCCACGAGCGCCAGCGCTTGTGCTCAAGCGTCGCCACCGTCTCCCAGCGACCCGTGGCTGGTGCCACGGCTGCGGCCAGCACGTAACTGGTTCTGCCAATGGGATCGTGGGCGCTGGTCAACCCTCCGAAGAACATTCCCGCTGCAGACTCGTCGTGCCCGACGGGGATCCAATAGCGGGGTCGAAGTGCCGCCCACGGCGAGAACCCGGTTTCACGTGCCGGCACGTCAGGCGCAGCTAGGTACCGTTCCCCAGCGTCAGAAGCCGCTAGTATCGGTTCGCGTCGCCACTCCCGCTCGACGGCGATCGCATAGCCATCCCCCAGTATCGTGGAGTAGTATAGAGTTCCGTCCGGCGCCAAGGCTGGCTCGCGGGCACCCGTCGGCGCGTTCGTGATGCGCTGCGAAGTGTGCGACACAGGATCGTAGGCGTGTATCTGGGGCAGACCGGTGCGCTCAGACGCGAACAGCAGCAACTTGCCTTCCGAGGACCAAACCGGGTCCTGATCCAGCGCGGGATCATCACTCACTAGACGGAATTCCCCTGGATGGTCGATCGGCCACAATGCGATGTCCCAGCGGCCGTCGGCGTGCCGCGCACCCGCTACCCGCTCGCCGTCGGGCGAGACCGCTATCCGCCCCCAATCGTCTGCAGGCGGAACCGGGAGGCGATCGTGCCTGGCCATAGATCCGCTGTCACCTACGGCGTACACCTGCCTCGTTCCGCTCCCCAGCCGTGTCGCCCCGAGCAACGCTCCCGGATAGCTGAACACCTCGGCGATACGCGCTCCCCACGTCAACCGCTCGATGCCGTCGGACAGATCCCAGCGATACAGGTCGCTGCGGATATGCACGGGAGAGCCGAACTCGAGCTGTGTCAGAAAGAGATCTCCATCCAACCAAGTCAGTTCGTGGATGGAGTTGACACGCCGACTAGCGCGCACGTTGGCTCCGACTGTCTCCCGCACGACAATTCGCTCTGGATTCCTCCCATCAATTCGTCGATAGGCAAGCAGACTCCCGTCGCTGGAAAGGCGGAGCCTTGGTTCTCTGCGCAAACCCCGGTCAATCAGTTCGCCGACTTCACCGCCAACAGCGGCCGAGTCACGGAGTCCATTCCAGATCTCGTCTACACCGCGCGTGCCCGCTCCTTTGAGCGGGCTGTTCACGTTGAAGACGATTAGCTGCCGTGAGGTCCGGTCAACGAAGCTCGCGATGCTCGAGTCACCGAACTCAAGGCTCTGGGACTCGAAGAACCGTCCTCCCCAAGCATAGGGCGTAGTTCCCGCAGGCCACACGCTGTTGACTCGCGTAGCGTCACCGGGTGCAGGCCACGCACCCCCGTTCGATGCAGCGGATAGAAGTTGGTCGTGATACGAACCGCGTATGCGGCCAGCAATGGTGAATCGAGACTCGTAATAGGTGGCTATTCCCTCGACAACCCACGCGGGCTGATACGCGTTGGGGAACAACCCAGGTGCTCTGCCAAACGGCATCTGCAGCAGTCTCCAAATGCCGTCAGCCCGGTCCAGGTGGAACGAGTGTGTGAGTTCGTGCGTGACGAGCATCCGGAGCCAACCGTCATAGTTGCCCGATGAGATCGCAGTGGATGGCGGCGTCAAGTATAGGACTATTCGATTGGTGGGGAAGAAGGTCGTGTAGCCGTTCGAGAAGTCCGCATCGTCCGATAGCACGACGTCGATCGGCCCGCGCGGTGGTTTGAGTTCTGTGGACAGGAGAAGGTGGGCTCGCTCCGCCTCGTTCGCTACCAGTCGGGCATGGTGGGCAAGGTGCGCTTTGGCGTGTACACGGAAGTGCTCCGTGTGCCACGTTTTCCAATCGCCGCTTGGGTCCAACTGCGACTGAGCCCGATCTGACAGCGACAGACAACCCCAGGCCGCGAGTCCGGCGACGAGCAGTCTTCTCACTCTACCGATCGCGCAGCGCCCGTTCTCTGAGGAAGGCTGCCACACCCTCGACTATTCCCCGCGCATACCGCCGCTGGCCCTCGTCGCTCACCAGCACGGCTTCCTGCTCGGGAATCATCATGAAAAGCCCCTCCGCCAATGCCGAGGGCATCCAAGTTGGACGGGCAAGCGCGAGATCTCCGCGTCCGAAACCGAGGTCGGGAAATCCAAACTGTCTGACCAGCGCCCGATTCAGCTCGCGCGCTAGGTCAGCGCTTCGCGGATGGAAGTAGTAGACGCTCGTTCCGTTGTTCACCAGTGGATTTACACCGTCCGGAAGAGCATTGGCGTGGATCGAAACGAGCAACTCCGCACCGGATTGCTCCGCCGCGAGCGTTCGCTCGTAAAGGCCCATGGGATCGTCCGAATCCCGAGTGAGTACCACGCGTGCACCGTAGCGCTCCAGAAGCTCAGCGGTCTTGAGGGCTACTCCCAGCACCACGTCCGGTTCCCAGTGCCCGGTGGGTCCCTTGGCACCCCCCGGTGGATGCCCAGCATCCAACGCGATTGTCCTGCCACGCAGCGGACGCTGGGCATCTATCAACGGAGGCCTGCGAACCTCAACCAGGAGATCGTTCCCATCCCATCGTGTGCGGTAGCCCCACACTTCTCGCGCCAGCGACAGGGTGACGACCGTCTCGTCTTCACTGTCTTGCGAGAAAGCCACAAGGCGAACGAGCGGGTCGGTGCCGCCATATTGGATCCAGTCAGTGTCCGCGGCCACACCGTATAGTCTGACACGCAGCTCAGCACGATTTTCTTCTATGCTGAAGGGAAGGCGTGCCGGCAGCGGAATCCGTAGCGTCGTGGAGCTGTCCGCCGGACTCAGTCGCAGCGATCTCACCCTACCTCGCGGTGGCGGCGTGCCCAACGGAAGACCAGCAACTTCTGCTGCATCAACCCAGGCCACGCTGGTCCGTGACAGCTGGAGTCGAATTTGATCGTTGCTACGTCCGCTCACGGCAGCGACAGTGCCGTTAGGGAAGAACCAGTGGTAGGTGCCGTACGGCACGGGTCGGCCGGGAAGAGTCGCGTCCGTTGTGCCGGACCCGGACGGATCGTCGTCTACGACGACGACCAGGGACATATTGGGGTCCACAACTCCTATGCGAAGCGGCCAACGGATCCTAGCCGTATCAGGGACGACGACGGCCTCGACCCACACCCAGCTGGTATCTTCGGGTTCCGGAACGGAATCGGGCTGCAACAAGTGTCCAGGCCCCGGGCCCAGCCGAGAAACCCACCATGTGACGAACCGATCTCTCGACGCCGGAACCGAGTCCCGGTTCGACACCTGGGAGTCAAACGCCCGGGCACCCCAGGAGAGCGGGTCAGGCCTCGGATCCGTGACAAACGGGACCCGCCTGCCATCCCCCAGCACAGCCTGCACGTCGGCCCCCGGTGTCGCTCTCAGGCTCAATGCCAGTCCCTCGCCCTGTCGCAGCCACACGTCACCCGTGGGACTGAGTGACGTCGAGTCAATCCAAGCCCCCTCGGGCGGCACAGCGGGGCGCGCCGCCAAGGGGACAACGAATTCCATTTCTGCGACTTCCGTGCCGGCGACCGCAGCGATCTCGAACCTGGCCAGTGAGTCGTTCGGCAGCGGCAGCCAGGCCAGCCATCCGCCTGTTGGATAGACCGCGACTTCGCGACCATTGATCAGGAGCCGGGCATCACCGCGGCCAGTACTTCCAAACAGGAAAGTGGAGTCGCGGCTCTGAATCTGGTAGCCGGAATCGGCCCTCAGCAGTAAGCGATCGCCCGCACCAGCTGCATCGCCGTCATTGGGCGGGTGGACCACAGTGATCTCTAGCGGGCCGGAACTGGTGGCAGCCACGCTCGGCGGTTGGCGTGGGCCAGTCGGGAAAGGCTCGTACGGTGAGCCTGCGAGCATGCAAGCTACGCCCCACAGTCCGGAGCATATCGCAAGAAACGCGGTGACGGGACGTGGCATGGTCGCGGAACCTACATAAATTCAATAAGCTACGTCAATTTGGCTCATGTTGACCGTGATTTTGGCGGGCAGTAGATTGGCTCGATTTCCATCCACATTTAACCGGAGTCGTCCTTAGCGTGCGGATCTGCGCTCATTGTGGCCGTGAGAATGACGAGCGGTCCCGCTTCTGCGAGGACTGCGGCAAACCCGTGGATCAGCCACGACCGTCAGGGCAAGTGGCTGACCAACCCCACAATCCGGTCAAAGCTCCGGCCGGGCGACAGCCAGCCGCTTCTGGAGCAGCCGTATGCCCTGACTGCGGGGCCGGTGTAATACCTGGGCTGCCGTTCTGCCCGAAGTGCGGCAAGCGGGTCAAGGCGCCTCGGGATTCGACCTCCGCTTGCCCCAACTGCGGTACCAGCCTGACGCTGGGTGCGCAGTTTTGCGCGGCGTGCGGCAAAGGCATCGGTGACGCCGTCGGCGAGTCGAGTGGCACGTCGGCGTTCGTTGCTCAGAGAACGGACTCTCCCGGCGAGCTAGTGGTGCTGAACGAGGTAGGTGACCCGGCCGAGCGGCATTCCCTGGTGGGTGAGGAGACAACCATCGGGCGAGAGGGTGCAGATGTCGAGTTCAACGATGACCCGTTCATGTCCCCTCTTCACGCACAGATAACAGTGCGGAGCAACGAATTCGCTATCCGAGATCTCGGCAGTAGAAACGGCACCTGGATGTTCATCTCAGATCCTCACCGGCTGTCAGACGGCGACCTTGTTCTCATTGGCTCCCAGGTGATCATATTCCGACGGCTCGGATACCCGGGGCCGCACCCGCCGGAGCGCGATCAGACGAGACGCATGGGTAGCCTAGTTCCCAGCGCTGACATCGCTCGCCTCGTCCAGCTGCGCAGCGACGGCTCTCAACGTGATTCCGTTCATCTGTCGCCCGGCCGGAATGTCGGAATCGGCAGGGAGAGGGGTGATTGGCTGTTCCCCTACGATCCGTCCATGAGCGGACTCCATGCCGAGGTGCGCTCGGAAGACGCGGACTTCTTCATCATCGATGCTGGTAGCCGCAACGGAGTGGCCGTGTCCGTGCGTGGTGAGATGCCGCTGGCAGGCGGCGCCCGTTTCCTGGTCGGCGACAAGATGATTCGGCTCGAGGCGCTGTGAAGATCTGTACTACGTGCGGCGCCGAATGGTCGGACGACACCAGGTTCTGCCCCAGCGACGGCTCATCTCTCAGGGCAGCCACCGGCACAAGCCTCATAGGGGATGTAATAGCGGGAAGGTTCCACATCATCGAGAAACTCGGCGAGGGTGGGATGGGTGCCGTGTATCTCGGCGAGCACGTCAAGATGGGCCGAAAGAGCGCAATAAAAGTCCTCACCGAGTCACTGGCCCAAGACACAGACGCAATAGCCCGTTTCAACCGCGAAGCGGCCAACGCCGCTCGTATCAACCACCCCAACGTATGCGCGATCTACGATTTCGGCGAGACAAAAGACGGCCTCATCTATCTGGCAATGGAGTTCATCGAGGGCGAAGCCCTCACCGACGTGCTGAACCGAGAGGGACCGCTCGGGCCCTATAAGGCGGCGGCCATCATTCGCCAAGCCGGAGACGCTCTGCAAGCGGCCCACGACCTCGGCATCGTGCATCGCGACCTCAAGCCGGACAACATCATGATTGCTGAGGGCCGGGGCGGTGACGACGTGGTGAAGGTCGTGGATTTCGGGATCGCCAAGGCGATGGGCGGCGAGGAGGGGCAGAAGGTAACCCGCACTGGCCTCGTAGTCGGGACACCTGAGTACATGAGTCCCGAGCAGCTCTCGGGTGACGTGCTCGACGGGCGTAGCGACACTTACTCGCTCGCGCTGGTCCTGTTCCGCATATTGACCGGGCGACTGCCGTTTGAGGCAGAGAGCGCGCAAGAGGTGATGATCAAGCGGCTCACCGACGAACCGCTCAAGCTGAACCAAGCTCTCGTCGGCGGCAATTTCCCCGACAGGCTGCAGCAGGTGCTGGATAAGGCGCTGCAGCGCATGCCATCGGACCGATACGCCAGTGCTAGCGAGTTCGCCCAGCAGGTGGCAGTTGCGGTCGCAGGAACCAGCTCCGGCGCTCAGGTGGATAGGGACGGCGCTACTCAGCTGCTGGATACTGGTGCACCCGCGGCGGCCGACCAGAGTACAACTGAGGCGCTACCCAAGACTCGCATTTCGGCGGCCAAGCCGACGATCCCGATGGACCAGCTCAAGCAGGTCGGGCGGAAGTCGGAGACGCCGGAGACACCAATGCCACGGCCGTCAGTGGCAACTGGCGTCAAAGACAAGGGTAAGAGGAGGCCGGTCATGGCTCTGGCCGCGTCGGCGGTGATCGTGGTTGGCGGCGGCACCGCAGCCTTCATTGCGCTGCTCGGAGGCGAGAACGGCGAAACCGACCCCAACGCCCGCATCGACTCTCTCCAGCTTGGAACGACGCCACCAGAGAGCACCGCTGCCGATCTCGATAGTACTATTCAGTTGGCGACGCAGCAGGGAGGCCAACGGGACCCCGGTTCTCAGCCGGATCGGCAGATCGATCCGGCCGGCGGAGATGCTGGTAGCGCCGATACCGGCACGCAGGTTGCTGACCCGATCACGGCCATCGACGAGGCGGCAATCGAGCAGGAGTTGATCGATCTGGGGGGGGTGGTGATAGACGAACCAGCCCGCCACCCAGCTGCGCGGCAGAGACTGACGGAGATCTACGGGACGGCGTCTCTGTCGGCCGTTCTCAGAGGCCGTGCGGCCCAGATCATGAGCGAGTCGTATGAATCCGAGAACATGACAATGGCATGTACGTGGATTGACCGGGCGATCGACACGGACCCGGCAAACGAACGTTTTCGCATGTACAAGAACATACTGAGCTGCCAACCGTGAACATATTCGGCAAGAAGTCTCCACGAACTAAGCTTTCAGTCTTCGGCAAGACCGACGTCGGTCGCACACGCGACCACAATGAGGATTGTTTTCTCGTGGCGGATCTTTCGGAACAGCGCGCGTCGCTTTTGCCAGAGGTCCGGGAACACGATGTCGGTCCCAAGGGCTCCCTTCTCGTCGTTGCGGATGGCATGGGTGGTGCCGCCGCGGGCGAAGTGGCTAGTGAGATGGCCACTGACGCGGTCTACGAACACCTCCTGAGCACTTGGATTGCCGACAAGGAAGACACCCCACAGCAGTTTGCCTATCGACTGCGAGAAGCAGTCGAGAAAGCGAACACCAAGATCCACGCAATCGCCACCGAGCGTCAGGAACTGCGGGGTATGGGAACCACGATGACCGCAGTGGGGGTGATGGATAACAAGCTTTATCTCACGCAAGTCGGTGATTCGCGAGCCTACTTGATTCGTGGCGGCGACGCTATCCAACTCACCAAGGACCAGTCTCTCATGCAGCGGTTGGTCGACGCCGGTGAGATGACCGAAGAGGAAGCCGAGCGCAGCGAGCGCAAGAACATAATACTCCAGGCGCTTGGGCCCGAACCGCGCGTGCGGGTAGACCTTACCCACCAAACCATCCGCAAGGGAGACGCAATCCTGCTCTGCTCGGACGGCCTCTCAGGACAGGTGACGAAGGGTGAGATCGCCGAGAAGGTGAGTCAGGATAAGAGCCTGGTGACCATCTCGGGCGAACTCATCGAACTGGCAAACGAGCGGGGGGGGCCGGACAATATTACTGTGATCATTGCTCGGTTCGGTGGCGATGGTCTCACGCCACCCGACGAGGACGAGATTGTGGGATACGATGTGTACCCGCTGCTCGACACCGAATCAGACACCGAACCTGTTCCCGTGTACAAAGGCAGCCCTCCACCTAGCCCAGAGCGGTCATCGATGATTGCGGCAGGAACCGGCGCCGCCGCTATTGTCACTGCGGCTCTACTGCTCGCCATCCTCTAGCGCTGCCCCGTGAAGATCCAGCTGCGAATCCTCACAGGTGCCCGTAAAGGTGTCGCAGCAGCTTTTTCGAAGACGAGTATCGTAGTTGGGCGGCATCCCGGCTGCGACTTGCAGTTCGATCCCGACAACGACTTGGAGGTATCCGGCAAGCACGCGATGCTGGTCGAGCAGGGAGGCCGCTGGTACGTCCGCGACCTGGAAAGCCTGAACGGCACCTTCCTTAACGGGCATACCGTAACGACAGACACGCAGATCGACGACACAGACCAACTCCGGCTTGGTGCGGAGGGACCGACCGTAGAATTCAGACTTGTTCCGGAGGATATACCGGACGGGATTGTTGAACCATCCGAGCGGATGACTCCCACTGAACCCAGGGAGGCCGTAACGGCAGGGTCAATTGAAGGCACAAACGCGGCCGCCACAGCCGAGTCGAGAGAATCCACGACAGCGGAGCGCATCAGAGTCGAGGTCGGGCGCCAGACCAGGAAACTCCGCACGCTGACGGTGGTGCTCTTCATGATTCTGCTCGCCGTGGTCGGCATCTTCGTCGTGGACAGCACGCGCCAGCGAAGGTTGCGGGAGCAGGAGGTTGCGGCGGTGGCGGCCCGGACCGACAGCATCATACGAGCCGCCAACAACGCTGTTGCCGCATTGCAGGGACAAGTCGAGGGGTTAGCCACTGCGCTGAGAACGTCCAGAGAAGAGGTGGGTACGCTCCGCACAGCTCTTGTGCAGGCGCAGCGCTCCGGGAGTGCCGAGGAAGTGGCCGAACTCAGAAGGCAACTTGCTGACGCAAGCCAAGCACTGTTGTATCAAGAGGCGGCTGCTTACGTCGACTACCGCAGCATTCTCGATGCCAATCAGAGTGGCGTTGCGTTAATCTGGGTCGAGTTCTCACCGGGCAATGTTGTCACTGGCACCGCATTCGCGGTCAGACCAAACGGGACGATGTTGACCAGCCGGCACGTGGTCGCAGGCACCGCCGGAACTCAGAGACCCACGCAAATCGCGGTCAAGTTCGCGGACTCATACCAGGTCTACCGAGGCCGCGTACTGGCGGTCTCGCCCGATGCTGACGTGGCTGTGATAAAGGTCGATGTCCCGGGAGGGGTTCCCACTGTGAGCGGCTTGAATCAGCGTCCAGATACACTGCGGCAGGGCGATCCAGTGGCAGTCGTGGGCTTCCCGCTGGGTCCCGAACTGCCGATGTCCAGCTACGGTAGAGACCGAAGCATCGCACGCACCAGCTTTTCGGCAGGATCAGTCAGCAAAGCACTCGAAGGAGTAATCCAGATCGACGGATATGGAGCTGAAGGCTCGAGCGGCAGCCCCATTCTAGATCAGAGCGGACAAGTCGTGGGAATAGTCTACGGGGGACAATCCGGCTCCGAGGGTCGGATTGTTCTGGGAGTACCCTCGGACGTGGCGGCCCGCCTGCTGGAGGGGGTTCGGTAGCACAAGCCATACTCTAGCAGGTGTCAGCGGTCTTCAGTCAGCAACTTGCGGAGGATCCCCTGCAACCTTCCGCACCAATCCCTCGACGTTATCCAGTCTCTTGCGGGCTTCGGCAGCGCTCACTCCGGCGCACACCATGACGACTGCCACCTTCACACTTCCACCGGCCGCGTCGATCGCAGCGCGGGCAGCATGGCGGTCCACCTTCCCCGACTCCATCACGATGCGTTCTCCCCGGTCTCTCAACTTGTCACTCAACACCATGAGGTCCACCATCAGGTTGCCGTACGCCTTCCCTGACCGGATCATGGCGCCAGTTGTGATGGTGTTGAGGATCAACTTGGTCGCCGTGCCTGCTTTGAGACGAGTCGATCCAGTAAGTGCTTCCGGCCCGACCTTTGCCACGATTAGCTTCTCGCACGTCTCTGCGAGAGTGGCCGGTGGATTTGTGCACGTCACCAAGACAGTTGCAGCACCGAGGGCCTGCGCACGTTCCAAGGCAGCATGGACAAACGGTGTCGTGCCGCTTGCGGCGATGCCAACTACCACATCTTTATCGTTCACCTGGCACTCTTCCACAGCCGCGCTTCCCGCTCCCCTGTCGTCCTCGGCTCCTTCCTGACTGCGTACCAAGGCGGCTGGTCCACCCGCGATGATGCCTGACACTAGTTCTGCGGGAGATCCGAAGGTCGGTGGGCACTCTGCCGCGTCCAATACACCAAGCCGCCCACTTGTCCCGGCGCCGACGTAGACGAGCCGGCCACCTGAGCGAAACGCGGCAACAACCAGATCAATGGTTCCCGCTATGGCTTCACGCGCCTCGTACACTGCCCCGGGGACTGTGCGGTCTTCCGCGTGCATCAGGTCTACGATTGTCGCCGACGAAGCAACGTCTATGTCGGCAGTGCGCGGGTTGCGACGCTCTGTCAGCCTTGGATCGAGGTAGCCTGGCTCGGTCATGTCGTGTGTCAGATCCGTGAACGCAGAAACTCCGGCGTCAATCCCTGCAGCCAATTCGCTAGTATCGAAAAATACCCGGTGGCCAGCAGCAAGCCGACGACGACCAAGATGCCGCCCGCGATTTTTGTGGTCAGGGGAACAAACCTGCGGAACTTCTTAAACCACTCGATAAAGCGCTCCACAGCGAGCGCGGCCGCGAGAAACGGAACTGCCAGACCCAACGAGTATGCCAGCAGCAACAAAACGCCTTGAGTGAAGTTGACACTCTGGGCGCTGGTGTACGCGAGTATGGAGCCGAGTATCGGACCGATGCACGGCGTCCAACCAGCTCCAAAAGCCACCCCAACAAACAAGCTCCCGAGGTAACCCACAGGTTTGTCCTGTAGGTGTACCCGGCGCTCCTGCGCCAGCACACCGATCCTGAACGCTCCCAGCAGGTACAGTCCGAACACGATGATGAGCGAGCCACCTATCCGCTCGAGCCAAACCTGATTGTACTGAACAAACCGGCCCAGCGTGGTCGCTGTCGCGCCAAGCACAAGGAAGATCAGCGTGAACCCGGAAGTGAAGAACAACGCGTGGGTGAACGCCGTCCACCTGCGCTCACCCAGTTCGTCGAGCGACATCCCAGTGATAAAGGAAACGTAACTCGGCACCAATGGCAGCACGCAGGGCGAAAGGAAGCTCAACACTCCGGCCAGGAAGGCGACCGGCAGTGCCACGGAATCGGCGGGCATTAGCTAGACAATGGCTTGGGGGGCGGCCCTACTCCGCCGTGCGTTCCGAAGAAGGCGATCAGCTTGTACACCAGCTTCGCAGCAAGGAAGTCAGGAGCCACCATTCTCGGAATGGGAGCGAGTTCGACCACATCGCAACCCACCACCTTCTTCTCCTTGAATACACGCTCCAGTAGCTCCAGCGTGGGGTACCACTCTCCGCCACCCGGCTCCGGCGTACCCGTCGACGGAACGAGTGATGGATCGAAGTAGTCAATATCGACCGATATGTAGACGCGCTCACCTAGGGATTCCATCACTCGATCCATCCAGCCCACGCTGGACAACTCGTGCCCGAAAACGACCGGGATGTCCCTGTCGCGAATCAACACGCGCTCTTCCGCAGTTAGAGATCTTATACCCACCTGCACGAGGTTGACTCTGTCGTGAACGCGGTGCATCACACAGGCGTGTGATAGCGGAGTGCCTTCATACTCGGCGCGCAGATCGCAATGTGCGTCCAGTTGTAGTACGGATAGTGAGTTCCGCGGCAGGCGCTCGGCATGGGCGAGGATAGGTGCCCCCGACACACTATGCTCACCACCCAACATTATCACGAACTTGCCCGCATCGAGCAGCAGTTCGAAGGCACGCTGCAACTCGGCCAGCGCAACCGCGGGTCCAGCGTCAGAGAGTACTAACTCTGGCAGCGTATGGACTCCCACCTGATACGGCTCGAGGTCCAACTCGTGGTCATAGGTTTCGAGAAACCGGCTGGCGTGCAGAATTGCACGAGGACCGTATCGCGTTCCTCCCATATAGGACACCGTGGCCTCGTACGGCACCGGCAACACCGCCACGGGACACTCCTCGAAGGGAACCTCTTCATGAGGTATTCCGAGAAAGGACTCGGGCGGCCCCCATGACAGGCTGCCAAGCTCGCTGGAGACCCCAAGAGGCCTCCCACGATCACGGAACTCGTTCATCCGCAGAAAACCACAGCGCTGATGACCGTCACCCACCTCCCATCGGCCTGTGCCTCGGCGGTGCAGCTGATGTTGGTCGATTTGACTATCCGACCGGACACCAACCACTGATCCTTCCGTTCGTCCCACGCTTGGTCGGGATCGAACGGCACGCCCAAGACTGTCGCCAACATGCTCGCGGCCAAATCCTCGGCGTAGTCACCCGCCTCCCGCTTGCCCACCCCAAAGGCATGGTGTTCGGAGATGTAGCCGTGGTGAGCCGGATCGGCCGGTGTCGCCAGACCTATAGAGGCGGTAGCACGTCGGGATGGCTCGTTCGTGGCGGCCTCCGCAACCACAGCAAACACAACTTGCCCGGGCACCAGGTCTTTGATGCCCCTGTTGCGCGGTACCATCTCGCAATGCGGCGGCCAGATCGAACTCACCCGCACGAGGTTGTACTTCGCGATTCCAGCCTCACGCAGTGCCATCTCGAAGCTCGTGAGCTTCTCCCTATGGCGACCTATGCCCTTTGTCAGAAACGCCTTCGCTGGGAGGAAAGTCGAAGTGTTGATCATCGCCTATTCCTCGGACCGGGAACCACTGCCATTTTCACGTCCAACTCCGTCATCCCTGCGTGGATTGGAAAGGCCCTCGTCTGACGGGAACCACAAGTCTACTGCTATTTCAACGGGGGGCTCGGTTTCTCCTGCACGTTGCTGTACCCCTTCGATCACCTGCGGAACCACGCTCTCGGGACCTTCTCCTA
This sequence comes from Gemmatimonadota bacterium, assembly GCA_039589275.1. Lineage (GTDB taxonomy): Bacteria > Gemmatimonadota > Gemmatimonadetes > Gemmatimonadales > GWC2-71-9. The sequence continues at coordinate 19,817 of JBDHHP010000011.1, forward strand.
CCTCTTCTACTGCGATCTTGCCTTGACCTTTTTCACGACCACTCACGATCAGCATGTAACTCGCCGTATAAATGCGACTACGACCCTCACCGGCGCGCCGGGACACCACGGCGATTCCCCACTCGCGTTCCTCGCGGCGCACTGGTGGAAACAACCAGACACCGGCGACTTCGCCCGCCGGAACCTGTTCCGCCACAGCCTGGGCCGTTCGGCTCCAACCCAGCCCCAGGCCAGGGGATCTAGCTGCTCCCGGTGGAATGGTCGCGCGCATTTTGCTCCGAGGTTCATAGTTCACAAACCGGCGTCAGCCGAGATAACGCTGCAAACTCGTTGACCGCGAGTCAAGATACCGGGGCCCTATCCTCCCATCAAGCGATTAGACCGCTACAATACCGAGACCGGATCGCGATCGAACACGACCCGGACCCGTCGACTGCCGACGTGTGGGGCTTTGCCGGATGCGTACCGCGTGATTCGATCCAACAATCCCCTGTCGCTAGTACGGTAGAACACGTGCCAACGCCAACGCCGCTTTATCCGCGCAAGCGGTGCGGGTGCAGGGCCAATGACATCCACGGCGTCACGGGCCCTCGAGTGCACCAATCCGCGCAACCAATCCGACACGTCAAGTGCCGCCTGCGAGGCGTCAGTGTTCCTGAGTCCGCTGATCGTGACGTTGACCAAACCAACGTGTGGTGGATAAGGCGGTGACTCTCTCAACGCCAACTCGTGCGCGGCAAATCCCTCGAAATCGTGTCGGGCGGCTGCCTCGAGTGCAGGGTTGCGGGGCATTCGGGTCTGCACCAACACGCGTCCACCTCCAGGGCCTCGCCCCGCCCGACCCGCAACCTGCGCGATTAGCTGGAAGGTCCGTTCCGCAGCTCGAAAATCAGGCAGATTCAAACCGGTATCCGCATCAACTACACCTACGAGTGTCACTGCCGGGAAGTCCAGACCTTTGGCAATCATCTGAGTGCCCAACAGAACATCTACCTCTCGCCGCGCAACCGAGTCCAGGATTCTCTGGTGAGACCACTTCGCCGTCGTCGTGTCAGCGTCCATCCGCGCGAGACGTGACCCCGTGTATCGCTCCGTCAGCCATTGCTCCAGTTGCTGCGTCCCCATTCCCCGAGCATGCTGAGTTGCGTGATCACACTCGTCACATACGGGGGGAACGCACTCATCGTGACCGCAATAGTGGCAGCGCAAGCGCTCCGGTGTGCGATGCAGGGTCAGCGATATGCTACAGTCGGGGCACTCCCAGACCTTGCCACAGCGCTCGCACTGAAGAAAGTGGGCAAAGCCCCGCCGATTCAGCAGCAGTATGATCTGATTGCCGGCCCCTAGCTCGGCCTCAACAGCACTGTCCAGCGCCTCAGACCAAGGCACCGGCCCACTCGCCAGCACTCGAGTCACGGAGCGCATGTCAACCAACGTCACGTCCGGAAGCGGCCGCGCGCTCACTCGCTGCGGCAGAGACACCACCACAATCCGATCGCGACTAGACCACGTATCGAGCGATGGTGTGGCACTGGACAACACCACGCGAGTGTTCTCCAGCTTGGCTCGCTGTAGTGCGACGTCACGGGCCTGGTACCGTGGGCTCTCGCCGTGCTTGTAGCTGGAGTCATGTTCTTCGTCCACTACTATTGCAGCCAGGTCCGGGATCGGCGCAAACACCGCTGAACGTGCACCCACCACCACGCGTCGTCGACCGCTCACTAGTGCGCGCCACGCATCGGCGCGCTCACCGTCGGACAGCCCAGAATGAAGCACCGCTACCGTGTCCCCGAAAACTCCGCGCACCCGCGAGACGGTTTGCGGCGTCAAGCTGATCTCCGGAACCAGCACGATCATCCCCTTGCCACCCCTCACCTCATCACTAAACGCATCGAGGTAGACCAAGGTCTTACCACTCCCCGTGACACCAAATAGCGTCGCTGCTGATCCACCGGGCACCTGCCGCAATGCAGAGGCAGCGTTGAGCTGGTCTGATGACGGATGGGGCGCAGTAGTGCTGGACACGTTCCGGAAGGGGTCTCTCAGGAGCTCACGCTCTTCGATCGTGGCGACGCCGCGATCGACCAGCCCCTTCAACACCGCACGAGAAAACCCCAGTTGATCAACCAGGTGTCTCAGCGGTGCTTCCCCTCCGAGCGAGTCAACTGCCTCAAACGCGGCGCGCTGCCGTTGTGCGCGCCCGAACACGGAGTCGCGCTCGAGAATGGTCGGCAATCGGGCAGCTAGCACCAACACCCGTTCCGTACCAGCGGAAGGACCCAGGTCCGGGGGTTCGGTCTCTAGTGTAACGGCTCCGATTCTTGCAAGTCGCTGCAGCGTATCCCATACGGGCCGCTTGAGCCTTCGCCCCAACGTTGCTGCAGCCATACGTCCGCCACTCCGCCGCAGTGCGCGCGCCAGTTCCTTGCTCGCGCCACCCGGCACCACAGAGTCATCCACAAGTTCGGCGACCAGCCGCGAGCTTCCCCAGAGCGCAGATGGAAGCATGGCACGAAACGTCAGACCAATGGGTGTCGTATAGTAACGCGCGATCCAGTTCCCCAGCTCGAGCAGGCTCGCCGGAAGCAGTGGCGCAGGATCGGGTACGAGAAGAACCGGCTTGAGATCCCCAGTCGGACCGTCGTCCACGCTGACAATGACTCCGATCAGCGTGCGGGAGCGCACCGGCACCACAACTCGAGCTCCGGGAACCGCACGATCCGCCTGTGCCTCGGGTATTGCGTACGCATAGGGCCGAGGCGCGGGGATGGGCAGAGCGACCTGGCATCTCGTTGCGATCATTCGCAGCCCCGCCCAAGGAGAACGTCTAGTCGTGGGGCCAGCGAGTTCCCTTGATGATTGAGAATCCGAGCACGCGTTTACGCGCGAGGCTGCACAAAGTGCGCACTTCGCGACTCAACACCGTCCGGATTCCCAACCAGCCGGCGGCCCGCCACCCTCTCAACAGGAGTTGAAGACGTCCGGAGACTAGCCAGGCCCCTTCAGTCGCGACCTCCTCCACTCTCAGCTCAACAATGCCCGCATCGCGACAGAAGCTTTTCCACTCCACGGACATATGTGGCGAAAACCCTAATCCGCGGAGGATTGCCACGTCCTTCTCCGTCGGCGTCTGGGTCCAGGCCGGCACCAATACCAGGACGGTCCCCATGGGGCGAGTCACTCTGCTCGCCTCCAGCAGGACCTTCTTTCCATCGGTGTCCGGCAAGTGCAAGATGTGCACGACGACAGTGTCATACACCCTGTCCTCGTGCGGAAGGTCGGTGGGATCAGCAACCTGAAACGTCGCCAGCTTGGACAACCCGGCGTCGCGGGCCCTCTGCTCAGCCTGTTCGATCGTCTTCGGATCCGGGTCGATTCCCGCTGTGACGGTCTCGAACCGCTTGGCCCACCAAAGAACGGAACGGCCGGAGCCGCAGCCGATCCAGAGGGTCTCGGATCCGTGATGCGCGTCGGCCAGATGCGCAACTCGCCGGTGTAGTGGCTCCTCAATTTGCTTCCAGGGCTGCAACACGTGGAGCAGGGTTGTGGCTGGAAGACGGCGCGGCATGGGATGAACTTAGGCCAGAGATGGGCTCAGGCAAGCGCCGCAAGGTGTGATGCTGCCGCAACCGCAATGCGCTGCGGCGCATAGCCGCCCTCGAGCACTGAGGCAATTGGGGCCCCGAGCCCGCGCCACCGTTCGACCCAGCCGACGTAGTCCTCTGGCTCCAGCGTGAACCCCGCCAGTGGATCACCCGCCAGCGCATCGAAGCCAGCAGAGATCAGAATCAGTTCCGGAGTCCAGTCACGCGTGGCCTGATCGACCGCCGCGTTCAGGTCGGACACGTACCTTTGCCGGGGGAGCCCGGGCGGCCGCGGAACGTTGAAGACGTTGCCAACACCCCGCTCACTCTCGAGCCCCGTTCCGGGATAGAGTGGCCACTGGTGCAGGGACACGTACCGAATTCCCGGATCGCGCTCTACCAGGGCCTGCGTACCGTTTCCGTGGTGGACGTCCCAATCCACTATGAGCACTCGCGTCAACCCGGCTTCTTTGGTCGCCCAACGGGCGGCCACCACTATGTTGTTGATTAGGCAAAAGCCCATCGCCCGGTCCGCGGTAGCGTGATGTCCTGGCGGCCGGATCGCAGCAAACGCGTTCGCACGATCCAAGGCGATTCGGGTGGCCTCGACGGCGGCTCCGGCTCCGTGCACGGCCGCACCATAGCTGCTACCGTTCACTGCCGTGTCCGCGTCGAGCTGCCCCCCGCCCCGCGCCACCATGCCGCGTAGTCGATCCAGATAGGCGTCGGCATGCACAGCGCGCACCCATCGCTCTTCCGCCGGCTTCGACTCATGCAAATCCACCGGAGTCTCAAACGCTGGTGACTTGATTGCGGTGAGGATAGCCTCGAGGCGTGCTGCTGACTCGGGATGCTCAGGCCCGGCGCTATGCTCGAGACATGAGGGATGTGAGACGACGTGTACCGTCATCGGCCGCGATTCGCGAGGGTTCTGCCCCTAACGGACGGGCCGCCGGTGGGCCGAGAGCACAATGAAAGGAGCGCGGTCAGACACCTCTAGCTCCTCCAGAGTGCACGTCTCATCAATCACCAAGGCACCTCTCAGTTTGACCTCGTAGCCGGCAGCATCAGGCTCCGTCTGGGTAACCACCGCAAGCGCCTTCTGCTTGAGCTTTGCCACGGTCCAGTCCGCCGTTGCATCGAATTCTGCCACATCCCATGCGTCCTCGACCCAGACGCGCATCCTGAGCTGCGCAGACGTGTTCACGTGACGTCTTCCTTGCGCGGAAGCGTTGAGAAAAAGCGCCCTATGGCCTGTTGGTGCAGCAACGAAGAAGCCCGGATTCGAACTCCTTGCGGTTCCTCGAACACCGCCACGGCGATTTCTTCCCCGCCCTGTCCCCTGAATACCGCATAGCTCTCGCTACGTTTCTCCGGAAATGCGGCGTACTGTGGCACCCTCTCGGCAAAGAACGACTCCGCTCGATCGAGCACTTCTTCAGGCGGTAGCGTAGTAGTCATCTCATGTAACATGTGGTTCGATCTCCATCGGGCTAGAGACAATCGCTCAAAAGGCCCAATGGGCCCGGTTTACAAGATAACAGGCGGCCCGGCATACAAAGGCTCAGCCGTTCCGCCGCTCGAGAGAACGATGCTAGATTGCTGCACGCTCGCTTATACTGCACTCGTATGAGATACAAGACACGGCAAGATCAAGGAGCCCTGCAATGAACGCGGACCAGCTGCGCGCGATCATGCGATATCTGAGGGACCGAGTGGTCCTGGCGGATGGAGCTGTCGATGGCGAGGTGGCGATTGAATTCAGGGTCCCGACGGTCGACGACATGGTAGGGGATGGTCTGGATGAGGACGGGTCCAGGAGTATCCTCGACTCGCCTTGGTGGGCCGAAATGGTGAGCGATGTCGTCGAGACTCCAGACATGTGCGAGGCGGATGATCCGCCAGCTCAAGTGCTCAACTACGCCCGGGACGTCATATCCGAGTATATCCGGAAGCGGGCGACCCTCTGAGTTCGACTGAACTACCCCGTCAGGCGGTCCGACGCGTACTGAACGAGCTGGTCCGTACTGACCCTATCCTGATCCAAGGTGTCCCTATCGCGGACGGTCACGGTGCCATCTTCCAAGCTCTGGCCGTCAATCGTTACCCCAAGTGGCGTGCCAGCCTCGTCCTGTCGTCGATAGCGGCGCCCGATTGAGCCTCCGTCATCGTAGAACGCGGGAAACCGCTTGCGCAGATCATCGTAGATCCGCCGGGCCAGCTCCGGCATGCCGTTCTTCTTGACCAAGGGGAACACGCCAAGCTTGATCGGTGCGAGGCTAGGATGGAACGCCAGCACGACTCGTTTCTCACCCTTCACCTCCTCTTCCCTATACGCATCTAGCAGCACCACCAAGGCCAGCCTGTCCGCCCCCAACGACGTCTCGATGATGTAGGGTATGAATCGCTCTTTGCTTACCGTGTCCACATACTCCAGCTTTTTGCTGGAATGCTCTTGGTGGGCGCTGAGGTCGTAGTCCGTGCGGTTGTGGATACCCTCGAACTCCTGCCACCCAAACGGGAATTCGTACTCGATATCGAACGCTCGCTTAGCGTAGTGAGCCAGCTCGTCATCTCCATGCTCGCTGAAGCGCAGCTTGTCGGGCGCGATACCTAGCGACTTGTGCCACTCCATGCGCGTCTGCCGCCAGTCGTCGAACCAACGGTCGTCCTCTCCCGGCTTGACGAAGAACTGCATTTCCATCTGCTCAAATTCGCGCGTACGAAAGATGAAGTTGCCGGGAGTAATCTCGTTGCGGAAAGCCTTGCCTATCTGGGCTATGCCAAACGGGATCTTCTGACGGGACGCCTGCATCACGTTCAGATAGTTGACGTAGATGCCTTGTGCCGTCTCAGGTCTTAGATAGACGACTGAGGCTGCCTGTTCCACCGGCCCCATGAACGTCTTGAACATGAGGTTGAACAAACGGGGCTCGGTGAGCGTGCCCTTGTTGCCACAAATCGGGCACTTGGTGTCGGGGTGCCCAGGAGCTCCCTTGATTCGGGGATCGTCGTCGCGGAAGCGATTCTTGCACTGTCTGCAATCCACCAGAGGATCCGTGAAACCGTCCACGTGACCCGAAGCCTCCCACACTTTCGGGTGCATGAGGATCGCAGCATCTAGTCCTTCGATGTCACTGCGCTCCTGCACCATGGAGCGCCACCAACGCTCCTTCAGGTTCTTCTTCAGTTCAACGCCGAGAGGACCGTAATCCCAGACCGAGCCGACACCACCGTAGATCTCGGAAGATTGAAACACGAAGCCGCGTCGCTTTGCGAGCGACACGAGTCTGTCCATGAGGGAAGTATCTGCCATCGCTTTTCGTTTCGTCGTCTGACTCGTTGGGGTTCCGAGAACCTAGAGAAGTGCCGAAGTATAGAGGCGTGCTACAGGGCCAGCAAGCACGCACGACCTCTTAGCCCGGGAATCCGGCCGACGTTAAGACATTTGAACGCCCTGGCGCGGACGCCATGTGTTGTCCATTCTTGTGTACGGCAGGAGCCAACGTGGGGACGCGGGCACCTTCACGGATATCGACGCAGACATGGGACTGGCTGTATCAGCCTGAGGCCTGAAGCCCGGCGGCTGCCCACCCGAGAAGTGCACGAGGAATGACAATGTGCCGTAACATAAAGACTCTGTTCAATTTCTATCCGCCCGCCACCGACGAGGAGATCCGTGCTGCCTCTCTTCAGTTCGTGCGAAAGCTGAGTGGCTTCCGGAAACCGTCGATCGCGAACGAGGCGGCTTTCGATCGCGCCACTCATGACATTGCTGCGACCGCGCGTCGTCTGTTGGATTCGCTGGTAACACAGTCGCCGCCCCGCGATCGTGAGCTCGAGGCGGCAAAGGCGCGCGCGCGCGCGACAGAACGGTTTGGGCGTCAACGCTAGGGAGCAGCCGTCAGTTTCCATGGCCGCGACAAATCTCGGCCCGACTACGAGGTAACACATGGCAATGCTACGGTTATTCATCGAACAGCCGCTTCGGCTCGGACTGTCTAATCGGATTACCCAGATCCATTCCAGGGCGTTGAGCCTCTGGAGATCCACCGTATCGCGAATTCCCTGGAAGCTACGACCGCTGGAATGGGCGCTGCTCACGATCGGCGTTGCCGCCCTGCTTGCGTTCGTATACGTGCTGTGGCGGCAACCCGTCAGTAGGCGTTGAATCCTCAAGAAGCTCGGCGACGTAGGTTCGACGGGACACGTCGGGGACCACAAACCAAAGCTGGAGACAGACCCACATGGAACCTGGAACCATCGGTTGGATCGACCTCACCGTTGAGAACGCGGCAACGATTCGGGACTTCTACTCTCAAGTAGTCGGGTGGAGACCCGATTCAGTCGATATGGGTAGCTACAGTGACTACACGATGTGCTCTCCCGCAGATGGAGAGCCTCGCGCCGGTGTGTGCCATGCCCAGGGAGCGAACACGGGGCTTCCCTCAGCGTGGCTGATCTACATCGTTGTGACAGACCTGGACGAGAGCATGCAGAAGTGCGTTGAACTGGGAGGGCAGGTGGTATCAGGACCCCGCACAATGGGAACCAATCGCTACTGCGTAATACAGGATCCGGGGGGAGCCCCCTGTGCCCTCTACGAGGTCGGTGAATGAAGCTAACGTTCTACACAGCGTAGCGTCCAAAGGGGTGTACCGCGCTGGGAACCGAAGCCGCCAGAGGCTATGATTGCACCGCAGTGGCGTTGAGGAGACAACCATGATGATTCAGATGCCTCGGTTGGTACTAGCACTGCCACTCCTCATGTCCCTTGCGTGCGCGTCCGGCGGCGTACCGGCACAGGGCGGCGGAGAAGCCGTGACTCGGGTACCCATGCAGGGCTACCTTGAGGTTCGGACTGGGGAAGGAACTGTGACATCGCATACGGTGGACTCACCGCTCGAGGAAGTGTGGGGAATCCTCCCGAAGGTTTACGAGCAACTGGGCATCGGATTGACTACCCACGATCCCAAGCAACGGCGGACTGGCAACGCCGGCTTTCGCCCAACGCGAATCGACGGGACACGGCTATCTCGGTTTTTCGATTGTGGACGCGGCGTCACCGCCACCCCCAATGCCGACCGATATCAGGTGACCGTTGCACTATTCACAACGGTGCTGGGAGCTGGAGACGGGCGGACCCGCGTCGACGTCGAGGTCAACGCGAGCGCAAAGCCGAGGGATGTCAGCGGCAATGCTGTCCATTGCAGCTCTAAGGGAACGCTGGAGGAGCGCATCGTGGCAGCAATCCGGGGACGACTGATAGAACCGGGTTGAGATCCGATGCCCCACGTGATACTGGAATACAGCAGCAACCTGGGTCCGAGCACGGACTTGAGGGAGTTCTTCTCGCTTTGCCACAACATCTTGGTCAACGCCGGCATCAGTAGGGATAACTGTAAGAGCCGGGCGATCTCACGCGACACCTACTATGTAGCCGACGGTGGGTCGGAGACCGCGTTCGCGCACCTCGACGTGAGGATCTTGGAAGGCCGCACGACTGAGGTGAAGGAAGCGCTGGGCAGACATCTCCTCGCGGCAGTGAGGGATTTGTTCAACCCGCCGGGAGTCACCAATCTCCAAATTACTGTTGAGGTTCGCGATATGGCGAAGAACGCCTATTTCAAACACCCACCGAGCACCCTCGACTATCGATCGCCGCACTGATGCACAACGACGCGAGCAACGAGGCGACATTGCGCCGGATCGAGATCCTTCGGACCGACATCACCAAGCTGGCGGTGGACGCTGTCGTGAACGCGGCGAACGAACGGATGCTGGGCGGGGGCGGTGTGGACGGTGCCATTCACCGCGCGGCGGGCCCCCGATTGCTCGACGATTGCCGCAAGGTGCCAGAGGTCAGGCCCGGCGTGCGCTGCCCTACGGGTGAGGCCAGATTGACGCCCGGTCACAGCCTGCCAGCCAAACACGTGATACACACTGTGGGACCGGTGTGGCGCGGCGGGAAGCACGGTGAGGCGGATCTTCTGGCGTCCTGCTACCGAGCGTCGCTCGCCCTCGCAGTAAAGCACGGAGCACGATCAGTCGCATTCCCGGCGATCAGCTGCGGCGTGTACGGTTACCCCCTACATAGCGCGGCGGCGATCGCCGTACGAGAGGTGCATGGGTTCTTGCAGGCCGAGCCAGAGCTGCAGCAGGTTGTGTTCGCGGCATTCGACGCCAGCGTGGACGGGGCCCTTCGCGAGGCCTACAACGAGCTGGGCCACGTCCGAACCCGCCTCGACACCAGGGGTTGACGATGCTCGATATTCTGGCTGGCTTTGGCTGGATACTCGCGTTGGTCGTTGTGGCCATGATCATCGTGATCGTGAAAGGCCGCCGCGGCTAGATTCCGCTCAGGGCCCTCACCGTGCCTTCTCGGGCGCGCCGCTCTAGCTCTCCCCCGGACCACACCCCGCCCCCTGACTCCACCCAGACTCCTTCGGGCACCCGTTCGGCGGTAGGCGCCAACAGTAGCACCCGGATTCGAGCCGCAGCAGCACGCTCCATCACCACGCCAGTGAGCTTTCCGTAGAGCGACGTGCGATCAAAGGCCCCTTCACCAGTGACCACGAGTTTCGCTCGCCGAATAAGAGCATCGAACCCCGCACGACGCAGGACCCAATCGGCTCCTCGCTGCAGAGAACCGCGTGCGAAACACAGAACGCCGAAACCCAGTCCACCGGCCGAGCCCGCACCTGGCTGCTGAGCCAACCGGGACCCATCCATGACCCGAGTGACATCAACCAGACGCTCCAATCCGGCCGCCAGTTGCTGCTCACTCTCTCGAGTGGCGCCCTTTTGAGCGGCATACACGCGCGCACCGCCATCTCCGATGAGTGGGTTGCGCACATCGCAGAGCCCTATCACGCGCGAGCCGAGCGGGTCACCGGGATCGAGCCGTGACAATTGGAGGAGTGCCCCTCCCCCTTCGTCGAGCACCTGAGCTCGGGCATCCCGCGGCACCCAGCCCCAAGCTCGGGCCATCCCCAAACCTGCGTCCATGGTCGCGCTCCCGCCCAGTCCGACGAGCACCTGCTGCGCACCCATATCAATCGCCTTGAGCACCATCTCGCCGACCCCGCGGGTGGTGGTGACCAATGGGTCCCTCTCGGACACATCCAGAAGCGAGAGTCCGCACGCCAAGCGCGATTCCACGATCGCAGTCCCTGGATCGATCCAGCCGATTAGCGCGGTCGTGGCCCGTCCCAGCGGATCGGAGACCTCAACCGGCACTACCTGCGTCAGGTCACCGCCGAGTGAGTCGAGGAGACCATCCCCGCCGTCGCTCGCAACGATTACAGCGGGATCGGCTCCAGCTGCGATCACACCTGCGGAGGCCCGTTCCGCAACTTCCGCAGCCGACATCGTGCCTTTGAAGGCCTGTACTACAATCACCACTAGTGAGTGAGTCATCACATTACTTGGTTTGTGCCGGATTCGCAGTCCGGACTCGAAAAGGCGTAAGAGTTTGCCCCATCACGACTTGTGGAACTCTCCATGTATCCTTTATATTGCCGCGTCGGCGGAGCCGCAATACCGAATCGGCATCGACGCCGTGATCATGTGCCGCCAGGAGTGTTGTCTCGGACTGATTGGCGGGCGGGTAGCTCCCCGGCATCAACCGCGAGTAGAGGTCGGCGTTATCGATACTGACCGCTCTAAGCGCCCGTGTAGCGTCAGTCCGGCGATCACGTCGAACGGGCGGTTATCCCTACTCCCCGGTCACCATGTGCCATATGGGATCCCCGCACCGGCACTCGGCTAATGGATGAAGCGCTAAAGAATCCCGCCACTAAGGCCTCGGCTGGCGACCGATTCGCTGGGCGCGAGGTCCATCTAAAGGACCTACTCGCCGTTGTCGCGCATCACTGGCGTCTGGTTGTGATCCTCTCGTTCTTAGTTGCAGCAGCAGCCTACCTATCGGGACGGGACGCGGTCACTCAATACCGGTCTCAGTTGACCGTCCAGATCACGTCTCCGAAGCGGGTTTTCGGACGCATGGACGACATCGACGTCGACGAGCTGGCTCTCCTGACCGACCCGGTGCTGTCGGAAGCTCTGGTTCTGACGACCCAGCAGCTTGCGCTGCGGGTGGTAGACGCACTTGCTCTTCAGTTAGAGCTCGCCAATCCGACCGGTTTTCGTGGAGATGCGTTCGGCTCCATCCAGGTAGCGCCAGACGCCCCCCTGGGCAGGTACGTCGTGCGAACAGGACAAGACCCGGGACGGTACCAGGTTCTGGATCAGTTGAGTGGCAGCGTCCTGTGGACCGGCAGTCACGGAGACAGGGTCGAAGGACCTGGATTCTCCTTCCTCCTGGCGCCGGCAGATGTCCCGGAGGATGGGATCGGATTCCGCATCGTGAGCCGAGAGGCCGCCGCCGCGTGGGTCAGCGCTGGCATCTGGTATGGGGTCCGAGAGGCGACCACTGCGGTGGACATAAACTTCACCGGTGCAGATCCGACCCTGGTCCCACACGTCCTCAACCAGGCTGCGCTACAGCTTCGGCTGGATGGTGCGGAGCGGGCACGGGTAGTAGCAGCACAGAGGGGCGAATACGTACGAGAACAGCTGGAACGAGCCGATCGGGACCTCCAGGCCAAGTTGCGCGAGCTCCAGGAGTTCAAAGAGGTGCAACAGATCACCGATCTCACCGCGTCAGAGCGGTCGATCGTGCAGTCAATCCAGAACTTCGAGCAGCAGCGTCAAGAGGCCTTGATCCAGATGGCAACACTGCGTCGAGCGTTGTCTGCCGACGATTCCATCGGAGTTGAGGTGCTGAACCGGCTGGCCGCTCAACGCAGCACCGCTGATAACGCGGCAGTTGCATTTCAGATTCAGAACCTCCTAGACCTTTACGAGGAGCGGCGGACCCTCACGGCTGGAGCCGCAGGGCTGCGGGAGGACAACCCCCAGGTGACAGCCATCGGGCAGCGCATTGACACGGGGCACGGCGCGTTGAGAGCGGCTGTCGAGGCTGCTCTGGACGGCCTGGACGATCGCATTGCTGCGCTGACCAGCAACGTCAACAACCTGCGGGCGGAACTAAGCACATTTCCCGGCAAAGAAACCAGGATTGCCCAGCTGGAGATCGAGCGAGGCATCCTGCATGAGACGTACAGCTACTTGCTCGGTCAATATCAACAGTCGCAGATGCAAGAAGCGACAATCTCGCCGTACGTCAGCATCTTGGACGGAGCGTCTCCACCGTCACCGATAGGCACCAATCTGAGGCAGAAGGTACTGCTGGGCCTTTTGGTTGGGCTTCTGCTTGGCGTGGGTGGGGCCTTCTTCCTGGAGTATCTGGACCAGACGGTCAAGACCGCGGCTGACGTGGAGCGGGTGGTGGGAGCACCGGTGTTAGGACTGATTCCCTACGAGCCAAAGCTCATCGCGGGCGCCAATGGTGGCCGTAAGCCAGTGCTGGCCCTCGTCTCGTTAAGTCCGGATGACCCGACGGTGGAGGCGTATCGTTCGCTCCGCACAAACGTGACTTTCGTTTCCGCGGAGCGACCTGTGCAGCTGCTGTCCGTCACCAGTCCAGGACCCGGCGAAGGGAAAACAACCACCGTTGCCAACCTGGCGATGGTTCTGGCTCAAGGTGGCAGTCGCGTGCTTCTGATCGACGGAGACCTGCGGCGTCCGTTGCTGCACCGCGCATTTCAGCTCATCGATGAACCGGGCCTGACGGATGTCTTGATCGGCAACGTGTCAATCCGCGAGGCGTTGCGACCCGAAGTTGCGAAGAATCTCGACGTCCTGCCGAGTGGTGCCAGGCCCCCCAACCCGTCGGAACTCCTTGGGTCCGACGCAATGCGTCGCCTGTTGACCGACGCGCGTCGTGACTACGACTACGTGGTCTTGGATACGCCTCCAGCACTCCCGGTAACCGACGCGAGCATAGTCGGAGCATCAGTGGACGCGACGGTGCTGGTCATGCGGAGCGGCGAAACCGAGGAGACGGCGGCCCAACGCACCGTATCGCAGCTGGAGCGGGTGCACGCCCGTTTGGCTGGGGTCGTGCTGAATGGGGTGAGTCGGCGGCACGACAGGTACTACAGCTACTATTCCGACGCCAGTTCTCGTAGAGAGCGCTCACCCGGGCGGAGTATCAAGGCTCGAATCAGCAAGCTGTTGTGATCAGCCTGGGCACACCGAGGCGAGCATTGACTATCCTGTCACGGGCCCAATCGAATTACCTGATCGCGTCTAGTCCCCACGCCAACGTATTCCACCGGTGCGCCGGCGATTTCCTCGATGCGGCCGATGTAGGAGCGGGCTGCTGCAGGCAGGTCCTCGACGCGGCGCGCCTCGCCCGTGGGTTGCACCCATCCATCGACCTCTTGATAGACAGGCTCGACTCTCCCCAAGGTCTCCACGTCTGACGGCAGAGAGTCCAGCCGCTCCCCGTCCAGCCGATATCCGACGCAGAGCGGAATGCGCTCGAATGCGTCGAGAACATCGAGCTTGGTGACCGCTAGATGCGTGATCCCGTTAACTCGGGCCGAGTAGGACGCGACGACTCCGTCGAACCAGCCACACCTACGCGGTCTCCCAGTTGTCGCCCCATACTCGCCGCCAATCTGTCGCAGTCGCTCGCCGGGATTCCCCTGCGCCTCGGTCGGGAGCGGGCCATTTCCCACACGAGTGGTGTAAGCCTTGATCACCCCAAGCACGGCCTGGATCATGGTTGGGCCTAGCCCCGCTCCCACCGCCGCCCCACCCGCTGTCGTGTTGGACGAGGTCACGAACGGGTAGGTACCGTGATCCACGTCCAACATAGTGCCCTGCGCACCCTCAAGAAGTATGTTCTTTCCCTCACCTGCAGCCCCATGGATGAGGGCTCCGCTGTCGCAAATCAAGGGCAGCAAACGCGGTGCAACGCGGTCTAACCGCTCAAGATGCTCGTCCAGCTCGGCCCGTTCATCGGATTCGAGCAACTCAAACACACGATTCGCATGTGCTATGTTGCCGGTCAGCAGTTCTCTGAGTCGTTTTGGCTTTCTCAGATCGCCGACACGTATGCCGCGCCGGCCGTACTTGGCCTCGTACGCTGGCCCAATCCCCCGCCCCGTGGTCCCGATCTTGCCGGTGCGCTCATGAGCCCGATCCAACGCTATGTGGTACGGTAGCACGAGATGGGCCCGATCCGAGATAGCCAACCGTCCCTCCACAGCGACGCTCCGTCGCTCGAGTTCCGCAATCTCTTCGAGCAGCGTTTCCGGATTCAGCACCACGCCGTTTGCGATCACGCAGAGTGTGGATGGGTGGAGAATCCCCGACGGGATCAAATGCAGGATGAACTCCTGCTCTCCACTCACCACCGTGTGACCGGCGTTGGCCCCTCCCTGGTATCGGACGACTACGTCGGCATCACTCGACAGTATGTCGACGATCTTGCCCTTCCCCTCATCGCCCCACTGCGCGCCAACCGCTACTATGAAGCGGCGTCCAGTAGCAAACATCGGTCTGTCACCTTCCGATCTTGGACAAAAAAAGATGCGCCGGGGACTCTCCGGAGCATCCTTTGGCGAAAGCTAGGGACGCACAGACAGGACGTCAACCAAGGAGATCGCCCACTGCTTCTGCAGCCGCACACGCAACCTCTAGTGACGCTGACACATCTACTCGCTCAGCCCGATCGGAGTCAGTATGAACAACGCGCAGCGTGCTCCAATCGCCCCTGCTTATCGTTACCCCGACCATTCCCGACCTCGCCAGCACGATACCATCTTCCAGGATTCCGGGAGGCAGAGGGCGGACGATGACCGCGTAACCGCGGGCATTGATCCTCGCTCGGAGCTTCTCGACGATGCGCTGGCCTTCAGCAGCCAGCATCTTGCTGACTCGCGGCGCGTGCGTCATCAGGCGGTGGGTGCCGCGAGAGTCGATTCCGTCGAAATTGATGAACATCCCTGTCGGCTGATGCGCGTTGGTCCAGACACTTGCGCCTGCCATTGAATACTCCTCGGCGCCCGTCACAATGACTCCGACGTCAGACCGATCTTGCAGCAACTCGGCGGCAGCGAGCACGGCCACGACGCCAGTGGCATTGTCGACGGCGCCGGGCGATTGGTTCGATGCGGTTCCGCGTGAGATCGCTGCACCAGCAAGCACCCCCAGTAGTGCACCCGGCATCACTGCCCACCATGGTAGCTCAACCAACATCCGGGCCACGCAAGCAGCGAACATCCATAGCATCCATAGACCCAGTGCAGTCACGGATATCACGCGACCCGCAAGGGATAGGGACTGCGCCTTACTGTCCGAATGCGCCACAAGCCAGATGCGGGGATGGCCTCGTTTTGCAATGATATTGGATGCGGCAGCCTCAGTTACCAGTACGCGAATCAGACCTCTATGAATCCCAACCGCCAAGAGTCCTACCAGGCCTGTAGCGCCCAACGCCGTGATGGCAACAGGCCACCCTGGCACTGGTATGATGAGAAGCGGAGAAATCAGGAGGGCTATCCAGCCGAATCCGGCACCCACCAAGGCGGCGGCCACCAGCGACCGATCCGACGCTGTGAATCTCTCCCGGGTGACGTCATAGCCGATATCGATTAGACGATGCGTGATCGCCGTTTCGACAGACTCGAGCGACTCGGAACCGGGCAGTCGCGGGATGGCGATGCGCCGAAAGAAGCTATTGGCCCATCGAATGTCTGACACGCTACTCGGACAGCAGGCCGGCCCCCATGAGCAATCCCCGAACCCGTTCACGGTCTTGGTCTGACAGGTTGGTCAGGGGTGGCCGCACCGGGCCGCCAGCGGAGCCAACGGCATCCATCGCAGCCTTGACACCGGCAATGCCGAGTCCTCCGACAATCTCCTTATGCAACGGCCCCGCAGCCTCCTGGGCGGCACCGGCCTTCCGCATGTTACCAGCAGCGAAAGCGGCTCCGATTTCCAGGGTAGTTGCGGTCGCAAAGCAACCCGTTGCAGCAATGGCGCCTGCCGCTCCCATCTCCAGAGCCGCGTAGTAAAGCCCCCCAGATCCTACCAGCATAGTCCAGGATGGAACCGCGTCCCGATACGCCGCGAAGTTCTTCATGTCGCCCGATGAGTCCTTTGCGCCCCAGATATTGGGATGATCAGCCAGCAGGGCAAACAGCGAATCAGATAGCGCTACATGCGTGTACTTGGGCATGTTGTAGAGGAACATAGGTATGGGTGACTCATCAGCCACGCGCCGGAAGTGCGTCACGAGCATGGCACTGCTCAGTGACGGTGCGTAGTAGGCCGGGGAACGCACCAGAACCGCGTCAGCCCCTTGTTCAGCAGCGACTCTGCATGCGGCGATTGTCCCGCGCGTCGATTCACGTCCCGCCCCGGCGATCAACCAACGGTCAGTCGGGACTACGTCACGCAACCAGCCGACGATGCTCCTATACTCGTCCTCGTCGAGTAGAGCCGCCTCTCCAATCGACCCGCACGGCACCAGCCCCGAAACGCCCAGCTCCAGCAATTCCCGCGCGTTGTCGCGCAATAGAACCGGCGCAACATCACCCGTCACGCCGTCAAAAGGCGTAGTGAGCGGCACCAGCAATCCTTTTGGTCTACTGTCAGACATTCATCTGTGTCGCTTCTCACCAGGTGTGTCTATCCGCCTCGCCGTCGCGGCTTCTTGCCGTCCGGGCCCTTGGTTTGCGCCTCGCCTCCACGCTCCGGGATCGGCGTGAACACATCCGAGTCTCTGGCGGTGACTCGCGCTGCGTCGTGGGATATTACTTCCCCTTCAACCAGGTCGGCGAGGTGCTGATCAAAGGTCTGCATCCCATGTTCCTCGCGGCCCTCGGCGATGTGGTCGCGGATCTCGCCAACTCGGGTTCTGTCTGCGATGAGCGCGCGGATCTCCGGAGTGCAGATCAGAACCTCGCATACTGGACACAGTCCGCTGCCGTCGGCCCGCTGTAACAGCCGCTGTGCAACCACTGCATGCAGCGCGTCGGCGAGTCGCAGCCGCGCTATCTCCTGCTCTTCCGGAGGGAACATCGCCACCAAGCGCGCGATTGCACTTGTGACATCGGGCGTCGGCAACGTCGTGACAAGCAGGTGCCCTGTCTCGCCGACCTTGAGTGCGGCATCGACCGTGTCGAGGTCAGGCAGCTGGTTGACCATGATGACGCTACAGTCCTGACGCATGGCCGCCTTTAGGCCCACGTTGATGCTACTGGTATCGGCTCCAATTTCGCGTTGCGTCACCGACGAGTTTAGATCACGATGGAGGTACTCGATGGGATCCTCCAGCGTGACGATGTGCCTCTTGGAGGAGGTGTTGATGTGGTTAAGCATGGCGGCTACAGTGGCCGATTTACCGCTGCCGGAAGGGCCCGTAACCAACACGATACCGCGCGCCGCCTCGGCAACAGTCTCGAGAACTCTAGGAAGCTGCAGCTTCTCCAGTGTCGGCACCTCGAACGGGATGACGCGCATCACGACCATGAATGACGAGCGCTGTCGCAAGATATTCACCCGGAACCGACCGATCCCGGGTGCCCCCCAAGAGCAGTCGTAATCCTGGATCTCGTCGATACGATTTCGGTCTTCCTCCGTGGCGATGAACTTGAGCGCAATGGTCCGCGTCTGCTCCGGCGTCAGCCGCTGTTTAGTGAGCGGTTTGAGTTCTCCGTCGATTCGTGCCCTGAACACATCTCCGGCTTTGATGTGCACGTCTGATGCACCACGTTCGACGGCTGCTTTGATTATGCTCTCCATAGTTCAGTAACCAGCTTCGAAGTCCACTACGTTGATGAGCCGCTCACCATTTAGGTAGCGCTCTACGTTGTCACAAAAGGGTGGGCCAACAGTGCATTTTCTTCCGGCAGGGCCCCGCGCGCGACATTGAGCACAAAGGACCCACCGGCCTGACGCCTCGGTCACCAGCTGTGTCAGCAGACCCATTTCAGCGCGCGGACGGCCCTGCAGCAGACATAAGACCCATTCGGTCTCGCACGCCTCGCATCGTCTCCTCTGCGACCGACCGTGCCTTAGCTGCGCCCGCCTGGAGGATCTCTAAGACGCGGCTGGGCTCAGACGTCAGCTCCTCGGCGTGTTCCCTAATGGGCGCAAACGCCGCGGCCACCCCGTCTGCCAGCACCCGCTTGCAGTCTAAGCAGCCCCAGCCGGCAGAACGACACTGGTCGGATACTTGGGTCAGTGTCTCGTCGGAGGAGAAGTACTGGTGCAGAGAAAACACGTTGCACTTGCTGGGGTCACCGGGGTCGGTGCGCTTAACCCGCGCCGGGTCGGTGACCGCGGGGCGGAGGCGCTGCCATATGTCTTCGTGTTGCTCTAGGATGCCGACTGTGTTGCCGATGCTCTTCGACATCTTAGCCTGCCCATCCAGCCCAATTATGCGACGCGCCTCGGTGATCGCTGCCTGGGGCTCCGGAAAGAAGCCTGGTCCGAACTTGGAGTTCCATCTCCGTGCTATCTCCCGCATCAACTCGATGTGCTGCACTTGATCCTCACCCACCGGCACGACTTCACCCATGTACAGCAACACATCGGCTGCCTGGAGAA
This sequence comes from Gemmatimonadota bacterium, assembly GCA_039589275.1. Taxonomy (GTDB): domain Bacteria; phylum Gemmatimonadota; class Gemmatimonadetes; order Gemmatimonadales; family GWC2-71-9. Next base: position 38,932 of record JBDHHP010000011.1, read on the forward strand.
CAGGGTAGTTGAGCAGTCCGGCCAGCACACTTTCTTGTCGGCGAGACTTGTCCTTAAATTGCGTCATTCGTTCCAGTTCGCCGATTGGAGTGACGGTAGTGAAGGCCCAGGCTAGCTCAGTGTGCTGCGGCACATGCGATTGCACGAAGACCACGGACCGGTCTGGATCGATACCCGAGGCGAGCAGGCCTACGGCCATTTCGAATGTGCGGGTCGCGAGCTCAGCGGGGCTGTAGTCCTGAGTTATCGCATGATAGTCGACGATGCAAAAGAAGCACTCGTACTCGTCTTGAAGGCGAACCCAGTTGCGCACGGCACCCAGGTAGTTGCCGAGATGCAGCTCGCCTGACGGTTGGATTCCGGAAAAAACTCGTCGCATCAGAGCAAGCTATGGAGACGAGAAAGGGGTCGCAAGGTTGGGAAAACACACAGGTGTGCTTGATGCCGCGAGAGACGCCGCCGCGCGCGCGTCTCGTTACATCCGGTCGGTCGAACGCCCACCGATCCCCGTCGAGTGGGGCTCGAAGGGCGTAAGCGATTTCGTAACGGAGGTGGACCGCAACTCGGAGAGCATCGTGACTGAAGCGCTGCTTGCGGCCTTCCCGAGCTCCACGATCGTCGGAGAGGAATTGACACCAAATCTCGCGGCCAGCCAGTCAGGACTTTCATGGATCGTTGATCCGCTGGATGGCACCACCAACTTCCTCCACGGCTACCCGGCCCACGCAGTGAGCATCGCCGCCGTAATCGATGGGGTCCTGGTGGTCGGGGTGGTGGTAGATGTGCCGAGAAACACGGAGTACTACGCCGCGCTCGGAGGGGGAGCCTGGCATGCCGATGCGCCACTACGAGTATCCGACATCGAGCAGCCAGCATTGGCCTTGATCGGCACGGGATACCCCTTCAAGGCGCTGGATCTCCTTCCGCAGTACTTGCGGCAGTTCAGCAACATCCTATGCAGTACCAGCGGTGTTCGGCGAGCCGGTTCAGCAGCCTTGGACCTGGTCGATGTGGCCTTGGGCCGATTCGACGGCTTCTGGGAGCTGTCCTTGGCCCCGTGGGACGTAGCTGCCGGCACCATTCTCGTGCGTGAGGCAGGCGGCCGCGTGACTGACACCGAGGGTGCGGTCGACGTAATCAGGCAGGGTCCTATCGTGGCAGGCAATCCAGCCATTCACGAATGGCTCTTGGATATCCTGCGTAGATAAAGGAAGAAGAGCCGGGGCGGAACACGCAGGCGCAGGAGCCCTACCGACTCCCACTTGCTCTTGCCGCATCCAACCGGCCCTCATCGGCTGTGGCTGTCTCTTGCGTGAGAATTCGAGGCCCAGCATCCTCTATGACCACGGTGTGTTCGAAGTGGGCGGATAGCGACCCGTCGGCCGTCACAATTGTCCACTTGTCCTCCAGCGTCTTGGTGGCGGCGCCGCCTGCATTGACCATCGGTTCGATGGCCAGGGTCATGCCGGCGACCAAGCGCGGTCCCCGTTTTGGCATCCCGTAGTTTGGAACTTGCGGCTCCTCATGGAAGCTGGCCCCAATCCCGTGGCCAACCAAATCCCGCACGACACTATATCCGGCCTCTTCCGCCACCGTCTGTACGGCATGGCCAATGTCTCCCACGTGATTGCCCGGGGTGGCGACCGCAATGCCTGCAAAGAGAGCCCTCTCAGTATGGTCCAAGAGGCGCTGCGTTGCGGCACTGATTTCACCGACCGCAACGGTGATCGCCGAGTCCGCGTGCAGGCCGTCCAGCCACACACCGCAGTCCACGCTCAGAACATCTCCCTCACGCAGCAACCGTTTGGTGGAAGGAATGCCGTGGACAATTTCCTGATTGATGGAAGTGCAGATTGACTTGGGGAAACCGTACAGCCCCTTGAACGAAGGACGAGCGCCGGGATGGCTCCTGATGTACTCCTCCGCCACATCGTCGAGTTCGCCAGTGCTGACGCCTGGACGGACGTTGTTGGCAATTGTGGCAAGCGCGTCGGCCAGGATCCGGCCGGCCGCCGCCATCGTGTCGATTTCCCGAGCCGACTTGATGGTAACCAAGCTTCGAAGGTCTCCTGCTTCCCGTTTGAGGCGGACTACATGTAGCGACGTCGCCCGCGGAACTTGACCCTTCCGTGCTTCATGAAGTCGTCGTAGTGACGTAGCTGGGCGTGCTGCTGAATCTGTACCCAGGTATCGAGCGCAACACCGACGACAATCAGCAGCGCAGTCCCGCCGAAGCGGAATGGCACATTGAACGCATCGAAGATGAAGAACGGCAGCAAAGCCACAATGGTCAGAAAGACCGATCCCGGCAGAGTGACCCTGCTGAGTACGTCATCGATGTAGTCGGCGGTCGCGGCCCCTGGCTTGACCCCTGGAACAAACCCACCTTGCTTCTTCAGATTCTCGGCGATGTCAATCGGATTGAAGATGATTGACGTGTAGAAGTATGTGAAGAATATGATCAATACTGCATAGCTACTGTAATAGACACCGGTACCAGGTCGGAACGCGTCGGACATAACCCTGAGCCACCCGACGTTGCTGAACGTGGCAATCGTCCCGGGTACGATAATCAGCGCCTGCGCAAAAATGATGGGCATCACGCCGGCGGAGTTTATCCGAATCGGGATAAACGTCTTCTGGCCCTCACGTATTCGACCCCGCCCCATCACCTTGCGCGGTATCTGAATTGGTATCCTCCGAGCCGCCACTGTGATCGCCACGACACCAGCGATGACACCGATCATGACGCTTCCAAGTACCAGTAGCCGAGGCAGGTTTATCACGCCTGTCTGCACGAAATCCAACGTCCGGAACAGGCCTGGCCACATACCTTCCATGATCGAGAAGAAGATCATCAGGCTCATACCGTTTCCGATGCCACGCTCAGTGATTTGCTCGCCCAGCCACATTATGAACATGGCACCGGTCGTGAGCGTCAGAATCGTGAGCATGCGGAATTCGAGACCGGGATTCGGCACGGCGCCCTGCCCTTCGGCGAAGATCGCAAAGCCGTATGCCTGACCAATCGATAGAAAGACGGTGAGGTAACGGGTCCACTGCGTGATCTTCTTTCGGCCTTCTTCCTCTTTCTGCAGCTTGTCGATAACCGGGAAGACAGCACCACCAAGCTGGAACATGATGGAGGCCGAAATGTAGGGCATGATACCCAGCGCGAGCACGGTAGCGCGGGACAAACCGCCGCCCACGAACATGTCGTAGACGCCAAACAGTGTCTGAGAGCCCTGATTGCGAATGAAGTCAGCCAGCACTTGGACATCGACGCCGGGCGTAGCGATGTGAGCGCCCAGTCGGTAAATGGCCAGGCACATCAAGGTGAACAGGAGCTTCTCTTTTAGCTCGGGTACCGCAAACAGGTTCGGGATTCGTGGCCCTGTCATTCGTTAGCTCTCGATCCGGCCACCCGCCTGCTCGATCTTCTCCGTGGCGGTGCGCGAAGCTGTGCATCCCTTCACCACATACGCGCGTGCCGCCTCTCCCTTGGCGAGTATCTTCACGGGACGGTTGGCGGCGCCTACCAGGCCCGCCTCCATGAGTGTGGCTGGCGTGACCTCCTCACCAGCCACCTTGTCTAGGTCGCGCAGGTTGACGACTTGATTCGGCACGCGGAACGGATTCGTGAACCCGCGTTTCGGCACTCGCCGCGTCAGCGGCATCTGGCCGCCCTCAAAGCCCAATCGCACGCCTCCTCCGGAGCGAGACCGCTGCCCTTTGTGTCCACGGCCCGCAGTCTTTCCCAATCCGGAGCCCTGCCCACGCCCTTTCCGTTTGGGAGCCTTGTTGGCCCCTTTGGGCGCCGGCAGGTTGTGCAGCCCGAGCGATTTAGTCTCAGACATCAGCTTTCCTCGGAAGTGACCCTGACCAGGTGATGCACCTTGTTGATCATCCCTCGAATTGAGGGATTGTCAGGTACTACCACCTCATCCTGATGGTGTTTTAGTCCCAGAGCGGTCAGAGTGCGTCGAAAGCCCTTTGCATAACCGACTCCGGAACGTACCTGGCGTACACGGAGTCGCTTGGCGGACGTACCTGATGCCGCGGTCGATTTCTTTCGTTCGGTCGTGCTCTTGGCCGTCTTCTTAGTTGCCTTCTTAGTCGTCTTCTTCCTTGCAGTCCCTTTCGCGGTCGCAGTCTTCTTCTTCGCGGTGGCGGCCTTCTTCGTCTTAGCACTCTTCTCGCTAGACATCGTCCTCCTCCCGCTGCCTCGGCCGGAAATCGATCTCCGAAACATCTATACCGCGTTCTGCCGCCACCTGCTCAGGTGTCATCAGGCTATGAAGTCCGTCGACCACCGCCCACACCATATTGAGCGCATTGGCTGATCCCAAAGACTTCGTGAGAATGTCACTTATGCCCGCGCATTCCAGCACTGCCCTGACCGGTCCACCCGCAATGACTCCTGTACCGGAGGTTGCCGGCTTCAAGAGCACTCTGCCCGCGCCGTGCGTACCTATCACCTCATGTGGTATCGTAGTGCCAGCCCGGGGGACTTCCCGCATGTTCCGCTTGGCCGCGTCCACGGCCTTGCGAACCGTCTCTGACACCTCGTTCGCCTTTCCCATCCCAACGCCCACTGTGCCGCTCCCGTCACCCACAGCCACCAGCGCGTTGAAAGAGAACCGGCGACCGCCCTTCACCACCTTCGCGACCCGGTTGATGGAAATAACGTTTTCGATGAACTCCGATTCACGTTCCCTGCGTTCACGCCGCGGGCCACGTTCTTTATCCTGTGCCATTTGACTAGAACTCCAGTCCGCCTTCGCGCGCGCCATCCGCGACGGCTTTGACGCGCCCATGGTACAAATAGCCGCCGCGATCAAATACGACCCGCTTGACTCCCGCAGTGGAGGCTCGCTTCGCCAGAAGAGCACCCACCGCCCGAGCAGTGCCAACCTTACCGGCCTTGCCCCGCTCCAGTTCACTTGAACGATCACTCACCCCGATCAGTGTTCGGCCCCGATCGTCGTCCACCAGCTGAGCGTAGGTATGCCTGAGCGAACGGAACACCACCAGTCGTGGACGTTCAGCAGTACCGTTGACACGCTTGCGAACGCGAAGGTGCCGCCGGTAACGGCGGTCGCTCCTAGTCTTCCGCTTTCCAATCGGCTTCATGCCTTTGCCCCTGCCTTACCGGCCTTGCGGCGGACGTGCTCGCCTTGATATCGAATCCCCTTACCCTTGTAGGGTTCGGGAGGCCTGATCTTACGGATCTCCGCCGCCACTTGTCCGACCATTTCCTTGTCGATGCCATCCACTTTCACGATGTTAGTGCCCTCGACCGAGATCTTGATGCCGTCAGGCGCCTTGTAGTCGACCGGATGCGAATAGCCCACCAGGACCCGTACCCCTCCAGGGGTTGCCTCGGCGCGGTAACCAACCCCCTGGATCTCCAGCTTCTTGCTGAATCCCTTCGACACCCCGTCAACCATGTTGTTGACGAGACTCCGCGTCAGTCCATGCAAAGCGCGGTGCCGTGTCTGATCCGACGGGCGGGTGAAGCTGATCTGGTCACCCTCCAATTCCAACTTGATCTCGACAGGCAGCGTTCGGCTGAGCTCCCCGTTCGGGCCCTTCACCGTCACGTGCGCGCCATCGATCTCAACCTTCACTCCGCTGGGGACCGCCACCGGCTTCTTGCCAATCCGTGACATGTTTGCCCCCTTACCAGACCACGGCCACGACTTCGCCGCCGAGGCGAGCCTGCCGTGCATCACGGTCACTCATCAGTCCGCGCGGTGTGGACAGAATCGCCATTCCGAGTCCGTTCTTCACACGAGGGATCTCCCGGACCTTGACATACCGTCTCAGTCCCGGTCGTGACACGCGCCGCATCTCACGAATCACTGGTGAATCACCGTGGTACCTAAGATAGATCCTCAGACGCCCGTGATGACCATCATCGATGACCTTGAAGTCTTGTATGTAATGGTTATCGCGAAGCAGCCGAGCGATCTCGGTCTTGAACGTCGACACCGGTACGTCGACCCGCCTGTGCCCCGCCTTACAGGCGTTGCGGATGCGTGTCAGCATATCGGCGACAGGATCAGTCATACTCATGTGATCAGTCGAGTTCCTTTCACCAACTTGCTTTGCGAACTCCCGGGATCACACCCTGGAGCGCCAGTTCTCTAAAGCAGATTCGGCACACCCCAAACTTCCTGAGATACGCCCGCGGGCGACCACATCTTCCACAGCGATTGTAACCTCGCACTTTGAAGCGCGGCTTTCGCTTGGACTTTTCAACGAGACACTTCTTTGCCATCAAATGACTCCCTATCCAATCCTAACCGGCGTCTCTCCACGGAATGGCATGCCCAGTTCGCGCAACAAGGCCAGGCCGACGTCGTCCCGACCCGCAGTCGTCACGAAGGTGATGTCCATACCGTGGATCTTCTCCACCTTGTCGTAGTCGATCTCGGGAAACACCATCTGCTCCTTGATCCCGACCGAGTAGTTACCTCGCCCGTCGAACGAGCCGGTACTGAGCCCCCGGAAGTCCCTGATACGTGGCACCGCTACTGATATGAAGCGGTCCATGAACTCCCACATTTTGGCGCCACGCAACGTCACTGAAGCGCCCACCGACATTCCCGCGCGCAAAGAGAAGTTGGAGATCGCTTTCTTGGCCCGCGTAATCACGGGGCGCTGTCCAGCGATGGTTGCCAACTCATCGACCGCGGCATCCAAGATCTTGGGCGTCTTGTGAGCTTCGCCTAATCCGGTGTTCAGTACGATCTTCACGAGCTTTGGTGCCTGGTGCAGGTTCGAGAAACCGAAGTCCTGCATGAGCTTCGGGCGCACCGCGTTCGAGTAGTGCTGGCGCAACCGTGGCGGCGGGGCCGGGGGACCCTGCTCTGCAACGGTCGATTCAGCTGCTTTCTTCTTGCTCTTAGCCATTCCTCTTACCGGTTCCTCGGAATCGGCTGACCAGATCTTCTGCTGATCCGCTCTACCGTTCCGTCTTTGTCCTTCTGCCTACGCACTCGGGTCGGCTCTCCACTCTTCGGATCCAGCAACATCACGTTCGAAGCATGAATCGCGGCAGGGTACTTTATAATGCCGCCCTCGTCGGTCCCAGTGGCACGCTTGTGCTTGGTGATGACGTTGACTCCCTCCACCACGACCTTGTTCGCCTTGGGCAGCACGCGCAGTACTTGCCCCTCCGACCCAGCATCCTCGCCCCGAACCACCCGCACCCGGTCACCTTTGGCGATCTGCATCTTCTGTCGGACCGGACGCTCGTTCCCATGACGGGCGGATTTCCTATACATCAATGACATCTAGAGCACCTCCGGTGCGAGCGACACGATCTTCATGAAGCGCTTCTCACGCAGTTCCCTGCCGACAGGCCCGAAAATCCGGGTTGCGCGTGGCTCTCCCGAGTCCGTTATGAGCACGGCGGCGTTTTCGTCAAATCTGATGTAACTGCCGTCCTTACGACGAGTCTCCTTGGCAGTTCTGACGATAACCGCCTTGACCACGTCGCCCTTCTTCACCTGACCAGTCGGAAGCGCATCCTTGATGGTCACGACCACGATGTCGCCGAGACCGGCGTACCTGCGTCGGCTTCCTCCCAGAACACGAATCACCAGCGCCCTCCGGGCGCCAGAGTTGTCAGCAATCTTGAGAACCGACTCCTGTTGAACCACGAGAGTCCTCCTACTCGGCCCGTGTCACGATTTCGACTACGCGCCAGCGCTTCGTCTTCGATAGCGGACGGGTCTCCATGACGCGCACCGTGTCGCCGGCCCGCGCACCTTTCTCGTCATGTGCCTTGATCTGCTTGGTCCGCATTATCCGCTTGCCGTACAGGGCATGCGCGAACGTTCGGGTGAGCTGGACCACCACGGTCTTTTCCATCTTGTCGCTCACCACCACGCCTGTGCGAACCTTACGACCGGCGCGCGATTTGGTGTCCTGGCTCATCCTTGTTTCCTCTCGCGGAGAATGGTTCTGATCCGCGCGATGTTGCGCCGCAAGATCCTGAACTGAAGCGGGTTATCGATGGCCTCCGTCGCCGAACGAAACTTGAGTCGGAATCGAGCCTCCTCGAGGCGCACCAGCTCACCCTCCAGCTCCGTGGTCTCGAGCTCCCGGATCTGGATCGGGTCCAGCGGCTTCTGTTCTGCGTCCTTCAATGCCATGGTCAGACAACCTCCCGAATCACGAACCGCGTCTTGACCGGCAGCTTCGCGGATGCGAGCTGCAGCGCGCGACGTGCCAGTTCCTCGCTCACCCCTTCCACCTCGAACATCACCCGTCCTGGCTTCACGACCGCAACCCAGTACTCTGGGTTGCCCTTCCCTTTACCCATCCGGGTCTCGGCGGGTTTCTTGGTGAGCGGCTTGTCGGGAAAGACACGGATCCAAACCTTACCGCCACGCTTCATGGTGCGTGTCAATGCAACACGCGCCGCTTCGATTTGTCTGTTGCTGACCCAGCCCGCATCTAGCGACATGAGGCCATAGTGACCGAACGCGACAGTGTTGCCACGCGTCGCCTTGCCACGGTTACGACCTTTCATCTGCTTGCGATACTTGACTCGCTTCGGCGCTAACATTGCCTACGCTCCAGTGCTGTAGGTCCGTCCACGAGCATCCTCGACCACCTCACCCTTGAAGATCCACACCTTCACTCCTATCGCTCCGTAGGTGGTGCGGGCCGTTGACGTTGCATAGCTAACGTCAGCTCTCAAGGTATGAAGCGGAACTCGCCCCTCATGAAAGCTCTGCACGCGAGCGATCTCGGCACCGCCAAGACGACCACCACATTTGATCTTGATGCCCTTTGCACCCATACGCATAGCGCTTTGCAACGCCCTCTTCATGGCTCGCCGAAACGAGATCCGCTGATTGAGCTGGTGAGCCACATTGTCGGCTACCAGCTGGGCGTCTAGCTCAGGCCGCTTGATCTCTTCGACGTTGATGCCGATCTCCTTGCCCGTGAGTTGCGCCAGTTCGTCACGCAACTTGTCTACTTCCGCACCGCGCTTACCGATGACGACGCCCGGACGACCAGTGAACACCGTCACAGTGACCTTGCCCGGCTTGCGCTCGATGTGGACCTCTGAGATAGCCGCGTGCGCCAATCTCGACTTCAAGTACTTACGAATCAGCTCGTCTTCCTTGAGCAGCGCCGCGAAGTCGCTGCCGGCAAACCAGCGCGAGCGCCAGGGCTTCACGATCCCTAGGCGGAAACCGTACGGATGGGTTTTTTGACCCACTACTATTCCTCCTTGGCGGCCACATGGATCTCCACGTGGCTGGTTCTCTTGCGTATCGGCGCTGCCCTGCCAAGCGCAGCCGCACGGTATCGCCACAGCGTTGGGCCGCCCTGTACGATGGCCTTCCGTACGTAGAGCAGGTCCACGTCGAATGCTATGTTATCACGCAACGCATCCTGCTCCGCGTTGGCCACAGCGGACCGAAGGACCTTTTCGATGTCCTTGGCCGCTCGCTTCTTGGAGAAGCGCAGCAAAGCGTAGGCTTCGTTGACGTCCTTACCTCGAATGGTGTCCACCACCAACCGCATCTTGCGTGGTGATTGACGGACAAATTTCTGGATCGCTCTCGCAGCCATACTAGTACCCCAGTTCATCCACCGACCTTCTTGTCCGCAGCCAGCCTTCCACTGTGGCCACGAAACAAGCGCGTCGGCGCGAACTCACCAAGCTTGTGTCCAACCATGTTCTCTGTCACGTACACCGGTATGAACTTGTTACCGTTATGCACGGCAACCGTGTGACCAACGAACTCGGGTGTTATCGTCGAGGCACGTGACCAGGTCTTGAACACGCGCTTCTCATTCCGTTCGTTGAGCGCACGTATCTTGTTGATGAGCGACTCTTCGACGAACGGACCCTTCTTTACGCTTCTGGCCATTGACTACCGTTCCTTACTTTGTCGCCTTGCCGCGTTTCCGACCGCGCACAATGAGTTTCGTGCTCGCCTTCTTCTTATCGCGGGTCTTCTTCCCTTCGGGTCTGCCCCAAGGAGTAACCGCCGGGCGACCGCCCGCAGCCTTGCCCTCGCCTCCGCCAAGCGGGTGATCGACCGGGTTCATAGCAACGCCACGAACCTTGGGTCTCTTACCAAACCAGCGACTTCTTCCGGCTTTGCCTACACGAATCAGCTCGTGCTCGGCATTACCCACCTGGCCAATCGTAGCGGCGCACTCTGCGCGTACCAGACGTACTTCGCCGCTACGCAGTTTGAGCGCGACGTGGGCCCCTTCCTTGGCGACGACCTGAGCACCGGCACCGGCGGACCTGCACAGTTGACCGCCCTTACCGGTCTTGAGCTCGACGCAATGCACCGTCGTGCCCAACGGGATCTCCGCAAGCGGTAGCGTGTTACCGGTCCGAATGTCGCTACCCGGTCCAGAGACGACTGAGTCGCCGACCTTGAGGCCGCGTGCATGCAGGATGTAGCGCTTTTCGCCGTCGGCGTAGTGCAACAGGGCAATCCGTGCCGTGCGATTGGGATCGTACTCAATCTGCGCAATACGTGCGGGCACACCGTACTTCTGCCGTTTGAAGTCGACCTTGCGGTAGCGACGCTTGTGTCCACCGCCACGGCGCCGCATGCTGATGTGACCGTGGTTGTTGCGGCCACCGCTCTTCTTGACCGGCTCCAGCAGCGACTTCTCTGGTGTGGACCGAGTGATCTCCGCGAAGTCCGAAACGGATCTGTCTCTGGTGCCCGGTCCCATTGGTCGGAATTTTCTGATCCCCATCGTCTTATCCCTCGAAGATCTCGATCTCGTCGGCCTCATGCAGCATCACGTATGCCTTCTTCCACCTTGGCCGCGTTCCTTGGGTCCGGCCCATGGTGCGACGCTTGGCGCGCTGCTGCAGAGTCCTCACCTTAGTCACTCGAACACCGAAAAGCTGTTCGATGGCTGCCCTGATCTCCGGCTTAGTGGCTTCCGGATGCACCTCGAAGGCGTATTCCTTTCGCGCCCCGTACGCGGCGGAAGACTTCTCGGTGACAACCGGCTTGATGACAGTGTGGTATACGTTACGCATCGGAACCACCCTTCTTGACGCCGGTAGCTGTCTTCGATGCCTTTTTCTTGGCGGTCTTGCTTGCCCTCTTGACGGTCTTCGCTTTCTTGGCGGCTTTACTCGCCCTCGTGGTCGCCTTCGCGACTCGCTTAGCTCGCTTGGTGGGAGTCTTTTTCGCTTCGACCGTGTGCCCTCCGATGGCCTCTTCCTCAACTAGCAGTGCACTGGACCACAGGATGTCGTACGCGGAAGCGTCGGCGTATCGCATGACGCGTATGTTCTGCAGGTTTCTGCATGAGAGGAGGACTTCGGGCCGCGATTCCTTTGTCAGGATCAAGACCTTTGCCTGGGCCAGCTCCAGCTTGCCGAGCAGCTCGACCATCTGTCGTGTCTTGGGGGCCTCGAACTCGAGCGCCTCGATCACGTGGATTGCACCCTCATTGGCACGCGCGTTTAGCGCAGAGCGTCGCGCCAATTGACGCACCTTGCGCGGCAGATTCGTATGATAACTGCGCGGCCGCGGGCCAAACACTACTCCGCCGCCCTTCCATATCGGAGACCGATTAGTACCGGCGCGAGCTCGTCCGGTACCCTTTTGGCGCCACGGCTTACGGCCGCCGCCGGCGACCTCGGCCCGCGTCTTGGTGGAAGCAGTACCTTGGCGCTGGTTGTTGCGAAATGCCCTAACGGCCTGATACAGCACTGCCATGTTCACGGTCCCGTCGTAGTCTTCGGGCAACGCGTAGCTGCCTTTCTTCTGCGCCGAGGCGGTGTAGTGATGCACCTCAAGCATAACGACTCCTACCATGTTGCTTCTTGACCAGGACTATGCCTCTGACGGGTCCGGGCACCGCACCCTTGACGTACAACAGGTTGTTTGCGGCGTCTATTTTGACCACGGATAATCCGAGTACAGTGCGCTGCTTGTTGCCCATCTGACCCGGCAGGCGCTTTCCCTTGATGACACGTGAAGGGTCGGTACCTGCGCCCATGCTACCGGGGTTGCGATAGCGAGTACTTCCGTGACTCGCGGGACCGCCGCGGAACCCGTAGCGCTTGACTACGCCTTGAAACCCTCGCCCCTTTGTTGTTCCCGTCACTTTGATGGCGTCGCCCGGCTCAAAGATCTCGACCGTTACCACATCACCTGGCGTCGCCTCGACGTCGTCAGGAAGCGGCACACTCCGGAGTATGTGGGGTGTCGTCTCGAGGCCCGCCTTCTTGGCATGCCCAGCCTGAGGTCTCTTGGTGCGCTTGGGCTTCCGGCTTCCAAACCCCAGCTGGACCGCCTTCAAGCCTCTTCTCCCCTCATGCACCTGCACCACGGGGCAGGGACCGGCTTCGATGATCGTCACGGGCACGACCCGACCGTCGTCTTCGAACAGACGGCTCATACCCAGTTTGCGGCCTATGATACCGTTCATCGCTACTCGACCTTGATTTCTACGTCCACGCCAGCCGGCAAATCGAGCTTAGTGAGTGCGTCGACCGTCTGCGCCCGCGAGTCCTTTATCTCGATCAGCCTCTTGTGCGTCTTCAGTTCGAACTGCTCACGGCTCTTCTTGTCAACGTGCGGACTACGGAGCACGGTCCACCGCTGTGTCTTAGTCGGCAGCGGTATGGGCCCTGTCGCGACCCCACCGCTTTTCTCAACAGTCCGTACGATGTCGGCCGCGGCCTGATCAAGCACCACGTGGTCGTACGCCTTGAGTCGAATCCTGATCTGTCCGGCCATTTGAAACCCTGCCTATTCTAGGATACTGGTGACGACGCCGGCTCCGACGGTTCGACCACCCTCTCGAATGGCAAACCGCAACCCCTCCTCCATCGCGATCGGCGTGATCAACTCAATCAACATCTTCGTG